>VBLP01000650.1:2879-4804 GCA_005887925.1 Deltaproteobacteria bacterium
AGTAAGGATCGACTCCGGCCTCGACGGGGTGCTCGTGGAGGAGGTCGGCGCAGAATCCGTGGATGGTGCTGACTCGTGCCTCTTCGAGCTTGGGCAGCGCAAGGCGCAGCCGCTCGCGCTCCGCCGCAGGCCGTGTCTCATCTAGTCGAGCCTTTTCGATCGCGGTTCGAAGGCGCAGTTTGAGCTCCCCGGCGGCGGCTTCGGTGAAGGTCACCGCGACAATGCGATCCAGTTGCGCATGGGCACTCGCAAGCGCCGCGACGATACGTCCGACGAGCGCCGTGGTTTTACCGGTGCCGGCCGCCGCCTCGACGAGCAGGTTTACATCGAGTGCTCTCTCGATGATCTCGCGTTGGTCGGCATCCGCGAGCGACGGGGAGCCCGAGGGCTGAGTCATAGCAGCCCTCGCAATGAAGCAAGGTCCGCGAGGCGCTCGCTGCGCTTGCGCGAGACCCGCACCCCCTCATGAGGCCCGCACACGATGCGGTAGTCGCACGTGTCGCACGCATCCTTGAGCGGGCTCGCGGGCAAGAAGCCTTGCTCGATCGCGCGACCGATCACCTCGAGGACAGTCTGGGCACTAGCACGACTCCCGGCATCCAGCGGGATCAGCCTCTCCGTAAACTCCCCAGCGGCCGTGCAGTAATGGAGGCGCCCCGATGCCACCGGTTTGTTGAAGAGCGCTTCGGCCACCAAGGCATACAGCACTGGCTGAAGCGCTTGGCCACCCCACACCACCGCGTCCTCGGGGACGCGGACCTTGCCGGTCTTGTGGTCGGTCACCCGGAGTGTCCCGTCGGGCTGACGCTCGATCAGATCGATCGAGCCTCGCAGCAGCGCCCGGTCCAGCACCTTGACCGGCTCGGCGACGCTCGCGGGGTCCGCCTGCGGTCGCAAGTGTTCCGGTAAACCAAAGGCGAGCTCGAAATGAGAAGGCGTCCACGCCTTCCCTGCCGCCGCGAGGCGCCGCAACCACTCGCGCAGGTCAATACGAATCGCCTCGATCGCATCCTCCCACACCCGCGCGATCGCAGGGGCCAGGCGCTCTCGGTACTCCGCAGCCACGCGCGCGACCGCGGTATCCAGGTGTGCAAAGGCGGGCTCTAGTCGCGCGGCGCTCAAGGGGAGCTGCCGCTCGGTGCACAAGGCGCCGAGCAGTTGGAACTGGATCTCGTGGATGAGCGCGCCGCGCGTGAGCGGATCGAGCACATCAACGGCTTCGATCTCCTCGCGCGGTCGCAGCTGGTGAATCGCCTGCAACAGGAAGCGATAGGGACAGACCGCAAAGCTCTCGAGCGCGGTTGGTGAGTAGGCGCGCGCACCGATGCGGTGGCGCGCGAGCGCCGCAATCGTCTCGGCGTCGGGATCAATGAGCCCGTCCGACATCGACCAACCCTTGCGCCACCGACGCGCGCGGGCGCGCAGCGCCCGGGCAAGGTGGACGTTGGCACCGAGAAGATAGGCCGCCGCACCGACACTCGTCGCGGGATCGGCGTCCTTCAACTGCGAGAGCGTGGCGAGATCGTATTCCGTGTCATCAATAGCCTCCTCGGGGCGCTGCGGTGCAGGCCAGCCGAGGTGCGCAGTGCCGGAGGCCTCGGCGCGCCGGGCGAGCTCGTCAAGTCCCGGCAGGCGACCTTCCCCCGCGCGTAAGACCTCGAGCGCATAGAAGGACGGCACGCGGGCGCGCGCGTTCTCGATCTCGATGCGCGGCCAGGACAACGCGAGGTGGGAAATCGCGGCACTGACCGCCAAGCGCAAGGCGAGACGCTCGTGCTCCACGCGCAGTGCCTGGGTGGCCAAGGCCGGCGCGCCGAGCGCATTACGCGCCGCATCGGACAGCAGCGGGTCCTGCAAGATGCGTTGCGGGAAGAGCTTCTCGGCAAGCCCCGGAACGAATACGACGTCGAAGGCGAGCCCGCGGG
>VBLP01000650.1:5063-7568 GCA_005887925.1 Deltaproteobacteria bacterium
GCGCGCGCGCGTCGTCTTCCTCGAGCTCTCCGCATCGGACCTGGATCTCTTCCTTCAAGCCCTGGAGCCGTCGGCGCCAGCGATCCACCCCGCCAATAACGGCGGCATCGACGATGAGGCGCTCCCAGCGCCAGGGGGCACGCAGCGTGCCCTCGAGCGTCGGTGTCTGCGGGTCTAAGTCGATGTCCTCGTCAACGCCTTCCTCCTGCGTCGATTCCTGATCCAAGTTGATCGGCAACAGCCCGTCTTCGGGCGGTACCCACGTGTCTTCAGGCGTGAGTCCCGGCTGCGGCACCTGGGCGAGGGACAAGTACTCGGCGAAGCGCCGCGCGGTACAGCCTTCGGCGACGCAGGCGAGCAGTGCCAAGAGCGCGCGGCCGGAAGGATCAGGCCGCGTACTCCCTCGCGCGAACCAAGCCGGGATCGCGGCGCGCCGCAGCGCCTCCTCCACGTGAGTACGATAAAGCCCCGGCGCGCGCAAGAGGACTGCCATGCGATCAAACGGCACACCGTTCGCAGCCTCGGCCTGCATGCGTCGGGCGATCTCGACACACTCGCGCGCCACCCCCGGCCAGGACGCGAGCGAGACGGTGGCATCAAGTGGCCGGGCCGCAGGAGCGGAGTCCTGGAAGAGGTGGCGCTGCGCGTTGGCAAGTGAGCTGTCCGGCTTGTCAGCCCGAGAGATAGTCGGTGCGGCGCCGAGCAGCTCCGACAGTGCCTTGATGGCCGAATTATCACCTTCCTCGGCCGTGGCGAGTGCGTCAGAGGAGTGCGCGAGAATGGCCGCAACGAAACGCTGTTCGAACGCGCCATTCAGCGGCAGATCGAGGAGCAGCACGGGAAGGGCCTTGAAAGAATGCGCTCGCTGCGTGATCAACTCTAAGGCGATCGAGAACACCTCGGCACGGTCGCAGAGCCGGCTCTTGGTGAGCTCCTCTTCAATCGCATCCAAGAATGGCGCAATCGGCGCGGCATCGGGGACAGCACGCACCCGATCCCACGTCACGGCCGCCGCGCGCAGATCCTCAAAAGTCCGGGCGATGGCCCGCGGAAAGCCGGGGCGCTTGGCGACCGTCGCCAGGCGCCCCGCCTCACCCTCTTCTACGACCCGATGCGCAGCTCGCGTAACCACCGCGGTGAGCGAGAGAGCCGTGCAGGGCAAGACCTGCCGGCGCGCAAGTTCGGGTGCCGCGAGGCGCGCGGCCAGTCGATTGAGCGTGAACCGTTGAATCCCAAACCGAGATCCCCCGTCAGCGACGAGCGCGTGGACGAGCTGATCCGCCGCGATCGCATGGGGCACGAGCACGAGGACTTCGCGATCGCGGGGGAATGACTCTAGCCAGGCTTGCGCCGCATCCAACCGGTCCCTGGCGCTCGATGAGACCACGAGCTGCCGTGAGCGGGCCGCAGTGCACGCTGCGCCTGACATCGGCTCAGCTCGACATCAGCATCACTGAGCCGTCCTCGTGGGGCTTCAGTGCCTTGCCGAACTGGCTTTTGATCACCTTCAGGATCACCTCTTGCAGGCACACGCACGTTGTCCCGCAGAACATCTGTTGCCGCAACCGACACCTCCGCCGGCGGCAGATATTCGGCCTTACGAAGGGTAACTGACTGAGCCTCGGACCGATCGCGCGCGCGCACGACCAGGCTTCGGGTGCTGAACCAGAACGCACCTTCGGAGCGAACCGCAATCTCTCGCTCCAAGAGCTTCAGAGCGCCTCGCGCCACTTCTTGAATCCGTGACCCAGCGCGCTCCAGCCCCCACACGGTCGCGAGCCGGCGGCCAACCTCCTCGTCGTGAATGGGTCCTTCGATATCGACAATCCGGCGTACCGCGTCCTGCACTTTCCTGGGCTCCTGGTGCGGCGCGAGGTCTGAGCGCACCCTGAAGTCGGCCTCCTCGTAAGGAACCGTCGGGCGCCCCGGATCGACACTCACGGTGGGAGTCCGGGTCGGTTCTGGGCGTGGCGGCGGGACCGCGCGCTCGGGTCGCTTCGGCTTCGCGGGGCTCTCGGCGCGCTGGAGAGCGTCCAACAGGCGGCTCTCCTCGGCTTTGCGACGGTTGAACCAATCCGTGCTCCAGATTCGGTGAATGCGCCAGCCGCGGGATTCGAGGATCTGCTGGCGGATGCGATCGCGATCGCGCGCCGAGCGGGAGGAATGATAGGTCGCCCCGTCACACTCGATCCCGAGGAGGTAGCGCGCAGTGTTCTGGGGACTCAAGACGCCCAGGTCGATATAGAAACCCGCCATGCCGACCTGTGGGTGCACCTGATATCCGCGTGCCGTCAAAAAGTTTGCGACGGACTCTTCGAAGTCGCTGTCAAAGCTCTTGCCGTCCCGCTCGGGTAAGTCCAGGTAGCCCTTCTCGGCAAATTGCAGGAAGCGCTTGAGGGCGACCACGCCCGCGCGGTGGCTCGAAATGTCGATGTCATCGGCCGTGAGGGATGAGAACACCTCGCAGCGCTCTTTCGCGCGCGAGATGAGAACGTTGAGGCGCCG
>VBLP01000163.1:0-19788 GCA_005887925.1 Deltaproteobacteria bacterium
CTTTCATGACGCGGCGTCGTCCTTGCATCGCTGGTGGCATAGGGAAGGCCGTCACGACAGCGATCGTGCATCGTGCCTTGCATCTTACGAGATGCTAGCTGCGAAACCGAGAGCGCCCAGCGAGCCTGTCGGAATGAGCCGAGTGATAGTCCGGCATGGTCGTCGGTCGGATCGATCGAGGTCATGATGAGCTCCGATTTCTGCGTGTTAACCAACGCGGTGTACAACTATCCCGGATATGGTCGTTGGATAGCGAATGAAACAGTGAATGCTGCAAAGTGGCTGATGACGCTTACCTGCTGTACGCCAGATGCAGCTACAAGCTCGAAACTGGGCAGATAGTCAGCTGTGCGATGCAGAGCCTTTTCGTCAACCTCCGTTAGACACAGACACCTAGCGATCAGACCGCAATCAAGTGAACCTGCGATACTCGCACGCAATTCCAGAAACCACGCTTTGCCTATCGATAGAGTTCTCGCTGATTAAGAACGACAAGCAGCGGGCAAGATCTGGCAATCAAATCTAAGAAGCAGGTAGCTCTAACGATGAATCTTTGTGACGCTGAGCTACAAATTGCCGTCGAATGCCCGAGCAATAGATATGCCGTGAACTTGCTGTCAACATTTGGAGACATTCAGCGTGACAGACAGCGACATCCTCATGTTCCTGCGAACGCCCTTGCGCACCAGATCCTGGTGTCGTTGGCTCGGTGTCGGACGATCTTGTGGTTATTCGAGGACGTAAAGCTGCGCATCGGAGTACACATCGGCGCGAACGCAGCGACGCAAACTACATTGTCTCCACAACGTCCTTGTCTGCGACTGCGATATTGGGAGCCAATGTGGGACCCGGCGAAGGTCTATCGTTGCTCTGCAGGCGTTGCTGTCGACGCCGCTGACTTTCACCCACCGACCAACCGGAGCTGAGCGCGGCGGCGGCTACGCCGCGGCTCAACGCTGCTTCAAGTCGAGCGGGAACCCGACCAACTCTAGCCATGAGCGGACAAGATCCAGTGCAGCCGAAGATCCGCGCAACTCAGCTTCGACCGGGATCTTGCCCAGCTTGATCATCAGTTCGCTCCCGTGACCCTTAATGTATATAGTACCCTGCCCGGGCGCACTGGGCCCCGCGGGGCCCCGCGGTCAGTCAAGTTCGTCGGTGACCGAATGCGGCTTCGGCGACATTGGTGTTGTCAACAAACGGAGAGAGTTACCCCAGTCATTCGATTCCACTACGCTCGTTGGAATGGCCACCTTGATCACGGGAAGCTGTCTGTGCGGCGGCGTTCGCTTCGAGATCGCTCGTGCCGTCGGTCCGTTCGAGCTCTGCCATTGCGGCCGTTGCCGCAAGGCATCCGGATCCGCGTTCGCCGCGATGATCACGGTGCGAACCGACGATTTTCGCCTGCTGGAGGGCCAACACCTCCTTGCGCGCTACGACGCCCCGATCCTCGAGGGGCCACCGGCTTACCGACGGTCATTCTGTTGCCGGTGCGGCTCACCGGTGCCCGCGCCAGACGCGGGAGTCGACTCGATCGAGATCCCCGCCGGGCTCTTCGACGACGATCCGCAGATTCGTCCGGACAAGCACATCTACGTGGAGCTCGAGCCGCCGTGGTTCAGCATCGCCGATGACATTCCACGTTTGACGAAGGCCATGCTCGTCGAATGGCGACACCTGCACCGATCTCCAACGGGGGCTTGAATCGAGCCAGCCGATCGCATCGACATGGCCATCGATGTGCGCGGAGCCAGCGGCGGGCGTCGGCGTTGCCGCGGGCGGTGGCGCGACGCATCCAGTAGGCGGCCCAGCGCGGTGACGCGGTGACGCCATCGCCGTAGCAGCGCGCGAGGTTTGCATCGCGATCGGATGGTCTCTGCGGCGCGCGGCGGTAGAAGGCGACGGTAGAAGGCGACTAACCGCTTTGCGCGCCCGTCCTTGACGGCACCAGTGGTACGCTGACCGCGCCTACGGCGCGGCTGACGGCCGCAGACCCGAGCCTATAGCGGACCTGCGGAGCGAAGGCAGTCTGTGCTCGTGCTCTGCGTGCCGCGCGCCGCTGGCGGCCCGATTTGGAAGCGGCAGGCTCCGGCACTTTGGCATCCTCGCGGCGGGCAGGATCGGCCTCGCCATGTCGGTTCTCCTGGGCCTGCCTACCGGCCTGTTCCTCCGTCGAGTTGCTTTTCCGCAAGGAACTTCGATAGCAGGTTTGCGATCTCGACGTTGTTCGTATTGCCACGGATTCCGATCTCCGGGAGACGCACCAGCGTGACATTGCCGCCATGGCGGTTCACCGTGTCTCGCCAGATGCGCGCCATCGCGAGCCGTACGCGCCAGTTGTCCTGCCCCGGATTGGGAGACGGCTCCTCGGGAATGTTGTCACCGAAGTAGAGAACGATCGGAACCTTCGTCAGCGCCATGAACTGCTCGACAGGAACAGCGAGACCTTCGAGCGGGCCGGTGAGGCTCGGCATCGGCGCGGGCACCTCACCTTCGGGGAACACGAAGCCGCTGCCAGGCTCGTACGACACGACCGCGCGGACGTTGGGTGACTTCATGACGGTCAGCCAGCCAGGGCCGCCGCTTTGCGAATGTGTGACGAGGATGGCGGGACCGATCTTCTTGAACAGCGCTGCAACAGCGCGCGCGTTCACCTCTGCATCGTAGGGACCCGTGTTCGGCGTCATCGCGCGGAAGTACTGGTCGAGCGCGTCGGGATCTCGCGAGAACTGAACACCCGGGAAGTAGTCCGGCCAGACGCCGATGCGAAACATGCCGAAGCACAGCTGGTCGTCGGTCGTCGCCGGGATCGTGGACGCAACGGTGCTGCGTCCCGCGGCTCCGCGACGAGGCTGATCGAGCAAGTAGACCGCGAACCGCCGGCGCAGAAAGATGTTCTGAAACCCCTCGCGTCCATCCACGGTCGTCTCCCACGTCTTCTTCGACTGGCCGGCGCCGTGCCAGAACACGAGAGGCAGCGGACGCGCGTCCATCGGGACCTGATAGAACACGTACGCGTGATCGCCGTGGAGCGTCCCGCCCGCACCCGACGGGTTTCGGGCGTCGAAGGTGCCGGGGCTCGTCACGACCGTGCCGCCAACCGCAAAGCTGCCCTGCGCCTTCAACACGAGCGCATCCGATGGCGGACGAGCTTCGCTTCTCGCCGTCCTCATGCATGCGCTCGTACCAAACAGCGCGAGCAGGGTCGCGACGACGCATCGAGCTGACGTTCTCTTCAGAGTTCCGACCATGGCGACCTCGTGCTTCCCTGTTCTACCCGCTGCGCGGATCGGGGCGTATGGCGGGATCCCGCATGAACCTATGAACGTTCGCCATGAATGGACTCCGGATCGGCTGCTACCGTGGTGGTCATGACGAACGGACGCCGATGGCACGCGACGATCTAAGCGACCTGCTCGTGTTCCTCGAGGTCGCCCGCGAACGCAGCTTCACGAAGGCCGCCAAGAAACTCGGCCTGTCGCAGTCGACGCTCTCCCACGCAGTTCAGCGGCTCGAATCGAGCCTGGGCGTTCGACTGCTCACGCGCACGACGCGCAGCGTCTCGCCGACAGTTGCGGGCGAGCAGCTGATGAACAGCGCCGGCCCGCGTCTGGAAGAGGTGCAAACCGAGATGGCCGCGCTGGCCGAGTCGAGCGACAAGCCGGCCGGCACCATCCGCATCACGACGAGCGATCACGCGGCGAAGACCGTCCTGCTACCGAAGCTCGCGCCGCTACTGCGGGTGTACCGGGACATCAAGATCGACATCGTCGTCGACTATGGACTCACGGACATCGTCGCGGAGCGCTACGACGCTGGCGTCCGGCTCGGCGAGCACCTCGCCCGCGGCATGATCGCGGTCCCGATCGGCCCGCCGATACGACTGATCGCGGTGGCCACGCCGAGCTACTTCGCGGAACACGCACCGCCGAAGAAGCCGCAGGACCTCACGAGCCATTGCTGCATCAATCTTCGGCTGTCTGGCGGCGTCTACGCGTGGGAGTTCGAGAAGTCGGGGCGCGAGGTCAAGGTGCGGGTGGAAGGACAGGTCACCGTCAACGGCATCGATGAGATGCTCGTCGCCGCGCGCGAGGGCATCGGCATCGGATTCGTGCCCGAGGACCAGGCCGCGCCGTACGTCAAGAATGGCGAGCTCAAGGTCGCCCTCGATGACTGGTCACAACCGTTCTCCGGATTCCACCTCTACTACGCCAGTCGCAAGCAGACGTCTCCCACGTTCTCTCTCGTCGTCGACGCGCTGCGGTACCGGCAGTCTGTGCGCCGCTGACACGTGCCACGGAATTATTGCCGGCGTTCATAGGTCCATGCGGGGCGGCGATGTAGTGCGTCAGCCATCCGGCTGGTAGGCCAACATCAGGCACGCCATCGCAGCGTGTCGCTTGGAGACCGCATGCGTGACACCAAGAACCGCCTCGTTGACGACCGCATCGTGCTGAGGACGCTGGCGCTGCTCGCACTGACAGCGTGTACGTCGTCACGCGCGACCAGCGCGGGAACATCGAACGCAAGTCATGACATCATGATCACGCGCCGTGAGGCGCAGCAGACGAGCGTCGGTCCGGCTGAAAACTTCACAGGCACCGCGCACGTTCAACGGCTATTTCTGCCGACGTCGCCTTCGCGCGTGCAGGGCGCGTATGTGACGTTCGAGCCGGGCGCGCACACCGCGTGGCACACGCATCCCGCCGGTCAGATCTTGGTCGTTACCGCGGGCGATGGGTACGTGCAGCAGTGGGGCGGCCAGCGGCAGGACATCCACGAAGGCGACGTCGTATGGACGCCGCCCAACGTGAAGCACTGGCACGGCGCAACACCGGTGGGCGCGATGACGCACATGGCGATCGTCGAACAGCTCGATGGCAAGAGCGCCGAGTGGATGGAGAAGACCACCGACACGCAATACAACGGCGGGCCCTAGGTCGGGCAGCCGAGATTCCTGGCCGCCGTCATGAGTCCACGAGCGGCCGAGCCCTGACCACCGACCGTTTCGGTGAATACCGCGGGATCAAGGAGATACACATGCGAAAGCGAAAGCTAGGTAAGACGAACCTGGAAGTATCGGCGCTGGGCCTCGGCTGCATGGGGATGTCGGCGGCGTATGGACCTGCTGCTGACCGCGGGCAGATGATCCGGCTGATCGCGGCGGCGGTGGAGCGTGGTGTGACGCTGTTCGACACCGCGGAAGCATACGGGCCGTTCGAGAACGAAGACCTGGTCGGCGAAGCGCTGCAACCGTTCAGGGGCAAGGTCGTGATCGCGACGAAGTTCGGCTTCGAGATCGATCCCAAGACCGGTCAGAGAGGGCCGGGGCTGGACAGCCGACCACAGCACATCCGCGAGTCGGTGGAGGGGTCGCTGCGGCGGCTGCGCATCGAAGCCATCGATCTGCTGTACCAGCATCGCGTCGATCCCGGCGTCCCGATCGAGGATGTGGCCGGCACCGTGAAGCAGCTGATCGCTGCCGGCAAGGTGAAGCACTTCGGCCTGTCCGAAGCGGCGCCTGACACGATCCGCCGCGCGCATGCCGTGCAACCGCTGACCGCGGTGCAGAGCGAGTACTCGCTGTGGTTTCGCGAGGCGGAGGCAGCGGTGCTCCCGACCTGCGAGGAGCTCGGGATCGGCTTCGTACCGTTCAGCCCGCTCGGCGCCGGTTTCTTGACCGGGAAGATCGATCAAACCACGACGTTCGACAAGAGCGACTTCAGGAACTTCGTGCCGCGGTTCTCCGCGGATGCGCGTGCGGCGAATCAAGCGATCGTCGATCTGCTCCAGTCGATCGCAGATCGCAAGAAGGCAACACCCGCCCAGATCGCGCTCGCATGGTTGCTCGCCCAGAAGCCCTGGATCGTGCCGATTCCGGGAACCACGAAGCTGCACCGGCTCGAAGAGAACCTCGGTGCCGCAGACATCGAGCTGACGGGGGACGAGCTGCGCGACATTCGTGCAGCCGCGTCGAAGATCGAGGTTCAAGGCGAACGCCTGCCCGCGCCAGCACTCGCGATGGTCGGGCGATAGCCAAAGCAAGGAGAGGTGCGGCAATGGAGAAGAGAAAACTCGGACGAAGTGGTCTCGAAGTCTCGGCGCTCGGGCTCGGCTGCATGGGCATGAGCTATGGCTACGGCCCGCCTGCCGACAAGCACGAGATGATCAAGCTCATCCATGCGGCTGTCGAACGCGGCGTGACGTTCTTCGATACCGCCGAGGCGTATGGCCCGTTCACGAATGAGGAGCTCGTCGGCGAAGCGCTCGCGCCATATCGGGACCGCGTCGTGATCGCCACGAAGTTCGGCTTCACCTTCGACGGCAAGGGCGGCCAGTCGGGCATGGACAGCCGACCGGCTCACATTCGCGAGGTCGCCGAGGCGTCACTCCGGCGGCTGCGTGTCGACGCGATCGATCTGTTCTACCAGCACCGCGTTGATCCCGACGTACCAATCGAGGACGTCGCCGGCACGGTCAAAGATCTGATCGCCGAGGGCAAGGTGAAGCACTTCGGCTTATCGGAGGCAAGCGCGCAGACGATCCGCCGCGCGTACGCGGTCCAGCCGGTCACGGCACTGCAGAGCGAATACTCGCTGTGGCTCCGCGAGCCCGAGGCGGAGATCCTTCCGACGCTCGAAGAGCTCGGCATCGCGTTCGTTCCGTTCAGCCCGCTGGGCAAAGGTTTTCTGACCGGCAAGATCGACGAGCAGACGACGTTCGACAAGAACGACTTCCGCAACATCGTCCCGCGCTTCACGGCGGAGAACCGCAGAGCGAACCAGGCGATGGTGGATCTGCTGCGCCGGATCGGCGACGAGAGAAAGGCGACGCCGGCCCAGATCGCACTCGCATGGTTGCTCGCGCAAAAGCCTTGGATCGTGCCGATTCCGGGTACGACAAAGCTACACCGCCTCGAGGAGAATCTTGGCGCCGCGGGCGTGCAGCTCACCGCCGCGGACCTTCGCGAAATCCACGACGCCGCATCGCAGATCCAGGTCCAGGGCGCGCGCTATCCCGCCCACCTTCAGGCCCGGGTCGGGAAGTGAGCGAGCGCGGGCCATGACGACCCTGTCATGCGTCGGCGCCACCGGAACCATCGGCCGGCACATCGTCGACGAAGCGCTTCGTCAGGCTATGCGGTCCGCGCCTTGGTCCGCGACCGCGCCGGAACGTCAGGAGCCAGCAGAGACGCCCACACCTTCACTCCGCGCTCGACCGGACCGAAAACCCCGCCGGGTCTGCGCCGATCCGGGGTGGCCACGAGCCCGGATCCACAGTTGTGGGTGGCTCGGGATTCCGCCGCGGAGTGCGGAGGGAATTGTGGCGAACGACAGGTGAGCTAACGTAGAGATCGAGTCTCGTCGCGCGTCCCGCGAGATCAGCCGGGGAAGAGCTGGGTGCGGAGCGAGATGTGAAACTTGTCGTCGAGCACTATCCCGAGCGCTTCTCCGACCAGCTGGATGGTCTCCGGGCTGTTCGGGTAACCAAGTTTCAGTACTGCGGTGTTCTGTAAGCCCACGATCGCGTGTTCCAGGAACATCCGACACTCATGATAGCTGGCGCCGCCATGGCTCGGCGGATACACCGGAACCTTGGCGAGTAGTTGTCCAAGGGCGTATTCAGGATGCTCGCGGAGGATCTCGACGAAGACAGCCTGCGCAAAGTCAGAGCCGACCTGCGCTTCGACGGCCTTCAGGTTATTGCTCAAGAGGTTCGCGAAGCGCTCGCGCTCGTCGACCCGATTGTCCATCTGCGTCGGTCGCTCGTGCAGCAGATACTCCTCGAGCTCTGGTGTCCACGGCAGCTCCTGAAGTGTGAGCGCGCCGTGCTGATCAAGGGTCAACAGGTATGCCGGATGCGTGCGACCGAGCCCACGCTCGATCGAGAAGCTCGCCTTTGCGATCGTGCCGCCTGCGGTGATGACCTGCTTCAGGAAGTCGACCTGTCGCTGTCCTTTCGAGTTGCTCATGCGGCCTCGATCGTCAGGCGGACTGGCTTCGATCCATACGTGTCGCGGCGATCTTGCTCGGCTTCCCAGTCCGCGCGGGCGGCTGCGAGGAGACGATCGATCGCTTGGATCTGCTCGAGGTTCTGGTCGACGCCAGCGCGCACGAGATGCTGCTGGCGCTGCATGGCAACGAACGCGGCGAGCAGCGACCACAGCTCGCCCCGCCGCTCAGCGCCGAGGCGCGCGGTCAGCGTGATCGGTGGGGATCCGGGGAGTTGCTCTGCGAGAAAGCGCTCATAGTCGAGCTGGACCTGTCGCCAATCCTCCGGACCCTGCCGCTGCGCCGCGATGAGAAGCCGGATCTCCAGCAACTGCAGGATCTGTAGCTCGACGCTCTCGTCGGCACCCCACAGCTGGGGCGCCTCGAGCATGTGGTCAAGGCGCTCGTCGACGAACCGGAGCAGCGTCGCAGCCAGCGCCATCAGGGTTCTGCTCCCGCGAGGTCGGTCTCGGTGAGGCGCAAGTACTTCGGGTACTGCCAGTGCTGCGGCAAATAGTCCGGCCACGTGGTGCCGTCCGCCCCGGTGAGCGCGTCCACGGCATGTGCGTCGACCTGGACCGTGATGTGGTGAAACCAACGAAGTTCCACGTCACTGCGTGGCACGACGAAGCGACCTACCGCCGGGGTGATCCTCCAGGGCCGCGCATCGGGATCGACGCGTTGCGCGAAGCGTAGGATCGCGCGAGCTGCGTGAAAACATCGACCGCTCGGAGCTGGATGCTCGATCAGGGCAGCTTCGACTGCATCACGTTCGCTGCGTGACCAACGGATCCCCATGGAGTTCCACTCCGATGCGGATCTTTACGCGTGGCTCTACGCGATCGTTGAACCGACCGAAGGGAGCGGGAGAAGGGATTCGAACCCTCGACGTCAACCTTGGCAAGGTTGCACTCTACCACTGAGTTACTCCCGCGTGGCAGGCTGAGGTTCTAACGGGAGCGTGGCGGTGTGTCAAGCGGTCGGGGGTTGATCGTCGGGGACGAGGGGGCGGTGGTGGTGATGGGCAGCTCATCGAGGTGGGCGTGGGGCTGGGTTGTTGGTGAGCAGCCAGTAGACGCCGAGGGCGTTGACGGCGGCGGTGAACTCGGCGAAGCCGACGGGTTTGCGGACGTAGCTGTTGGCGCCGAGGGTGTAGCTGCGGATGATGTCTTCGTCTTCCTTGGAGGACGTGAGGATGACGACGGGCTGGAAGCGGGTGCGCTCGTCGGCGCGGATCCGGCGGAGGACGCCGAGGCCGTCGAGCTTGGGGAGGTTGAGGTCGAGGAGGATGACCTGGGGGCGGTCGGAGAGGTCGCGGCCGGCATAGGGGCCGGTGCCGAACAGGAAGTCGAGGGCCGCCTCGCCGGTGCGGGCGACGACGATGTCGTTGGCGACGTTGTGCTTGAGGGCGCGAAGGGTGAGGGCTTCGTCGTCGGGGTTGTCTTCGACCAGGAGGATCATGGTGGTGGGGGGAGGGAGTCGGGCCGCCGTGGCGGCGGACGATGCGCTGGACGGTGGCGAGGCCGATGCCGGTTCCGGCGAACTCGGTGGCGGTGTGGAGGCGCTTGAAGGGGGCGAACAGCTTGTCGGCGAGGGCCATGTCGAAGCCGGCGCCGTTGTCGCGGATGTAGTAGATGGTGGCGCCGCTGGCTTGCTCGCGGCCGAGCTCGATGCGCGCGGCGGGTTGGTTGCCGGTGAACTTCCAGGCGTTGCCGAGGAGGTTGTCGAGGAGGAGGCGGAGGAGGTCGGGGTCGCCCTGGACGACGAGGTCGCCGGCGGCGAGGAAGTCGACGGCGCGGCCGGGGTCGCCGGCACGGAGCTGCTCGACGACCTGGTGGGCGAGCTGGGCGAGGTCGACGAGCTCGCGGCGGGGTTCGGTGCGGCTGATGCGGGCGAGGGCGAGGAGGGCGTCGATGATGTCGCTCATGCGGACGGCGGCGGCGATGATGCGGCCGAGACGGTCGTGCGCGTCGGCGTCGAGGGCGTCGTGGTAGTCCTCGAGGAGGGTGGCGCTGTAGCCGCTCATGGCGGAGTAGCTGAAGGATTCGAGCTCGGCGTAGGCGGCCTCGGCGGCGGCCTTGGCGGTGCGCAGGGCCTGCTCGGCCTCGCGCTCGCGCTCGGCGATGGCGAGGGCATCCTGGGCGCGCTTGCGCTCGGCGATCTCGCCGGCGAGCTCCTGGTTCTTGCGGGTGAGCTCGGCGGTGCGCTCGTGGACGCGGCGCTCGAGCTCGTCGTGAGCGCGCTGGAGCTCGCGATGGGCGCTGGCGAGCTGGCTCGGGGTGGGGATGGCCAGGGCGTGGGGCACGAGCTTGATCAGGAGGATGGCGGTGGGCAGCGACGCGGCGGCGGTGATGGCCTTGATGGCGCCGGACAGCCAGTAGGTCGGGGTCCACAGGGTCCAGATCTCCATGACGTGGGTGGCGCCGCAGGCGATGATGAACACGCCGAAGCACAGGAACATCCAGTGGAACGGCACGTCGCGCCGCTTGCGAACGATGTAGACCAGCGCGAACGGGATCGAGGTGTACGCGAGGGCGATGAGGGCGTCGGAGAGGACGTGCAGCCAGACGAGCGACGGCAGCCAGAGGTAGCAGTGTCCATGCGGCATGAACCCGTTGCCGGACATCAGGTCCTGGAGGAACTCGGGCATCGTGTCCCCTTACGTCTCGCCTCGAGGCCGATGGATCGGCCACCAGCATCATGATCACGTCGAGGGCCGGGCGGGGCGCAAGTCCGGATGCCGGACGGCTGGAGAGACAGCTCTTACGCGTCGGTCACGGCGCGCCGCAGCCGAGCCACTCGACGAGCATCTGGCGCTCGGCGGGCGATGGGCCGCCGGCGGGTGGCATGGAGTCGATCACGCCGGTGGTGACGGAGATCCGGTACGACCAGGCGCGGATTTCACGGGGGCTGTCGAAGTTGACGCCGACTGGAGCCTCCTGGCGCATGTCGGGAGGGACCTCGGCGCTGTGGCAGGCGCGGCACCAGTTGGCGATGAACGGGGCGCCGAAATTGTCGTAGCGCAGGAACGAGCGATCGCAGCTGGGATCGGTGTCGGCGCCGCAGCCGGCGAGTGCGAGCGCGAGGGCCGTGCGGAGGACAAGCGAAGCGCGCGGGGTGCGGGCGCTAGGCGAGGAAGGCATCGAACACGGGAGTGGTGCCGAGGTGGGCGGCGGGGTCGGCGCCGCACAGCGCGAGCAGGCCCGCGATGAAGTGCGAGTACATGGGCTGGATGCCGGCGGCGGAGGGCTGGCCGGTGGCGAGATCGATCAGCATGCCGGCGGCGCCGGAGGTGGTGGCGCCGAAGGCCTGGCCGCCGCGGACGCCGGCGCCGATCACGAGCGCGGAGGTGAGGGGCCAGTGGCCCTTGCCCTGGTGGGGCGGGTCGCCGCCGAGCAGCGGCGTGCGGCCGAGCTCGGAGATCACGGCGACGACGGTGTCGTCGATCATCTTGCTGCCGGCGGCGCGGCCGGGGCGGGTGACGAGCTGGTCGACGAGGGTGGTCAGCGGGCCGAACGTGTTCTCGTGGCTGCTGGCCTGCTGGAAGTTGTCGGCGTGGGTGTCCCAGAACAGCCGCGTGTGCAGCATGACAGCGTGCGCGACGTCCTGCGCGACGGCGTCGAGCGCGAGCTGGATCTGGCTGGTGAACGACTGGAGCTCGCCGCGCGTGCCGAGCTGGCCGCGGAGCTGGCGCAGCCGGTCGCCGCGGGCGATCGCGGCGGCGAAGTCGTCGACGCGGCGGCGGTTGTAGCCGAGGGCGCCGCGGGTGGCGCGCGCGCGATCGGCGGAGGCCTGGGCGTAGCGGTGGAGCAGGGCGTCCTCGGTGGCGGCGACCGGGTCCGCGGCGGGGTCGGCGGCGGGGTCGCCGAGCAGCGCGACGATCTGGTTGGTCGCGCCGACGCGGGCGGCGCTGACGGTGTACGGGCCGGTGAACGCGATGTCGCCGAGGACGAGGTAGGGGATGGGGAGGTCGTTGCCGAGGTCGTGGCCGACCATGGCGGCGAGATCGGGCTGACCGTCGTCGCGCTTGCCGGTGGCGATCCGGCGCTGGCACTCGTTGTGGAAGATGCCGTCGGTGGCGATGCCGCGCACGATCGCGGTGCTGGCGGCGTGGCGCTCGAAGAAGCCGGTGACGTTGGGCCGGCTCGGATCGGTGAACACATCGAGCCCGGCGAACTGCTGGACGCTGCCGGCGGGCACGTCGACCAGCGGCGGCTCCTTGGGGTCGATGGCGTAGCAGGTGTCCCAGCCGCCGGCGACGAACACGACGAGCAGGCGGCGCGGCGGACGGAGGGCGGGCGCGGTGGCCTGCGCGCTGCGCCCACCGCGCAGCGAGAGCGCCGCGAGTCCCGCTGCGCCGGTGCCGAGGAGGAAGTCGCGTCGTTTCATGTCAGTAATACACCGCCCGGAGGTCGCCGAGCATGCCGGCCAGGGTCACGGTCCACGCGCGGCGA
Organism: Deltaproteobacteria bacterium; assembly: GCA_005887925.1. GTDB lineage: Bacteria > Myxococcota_A > Polyangia > Haliangiales > Haliangiaceae > JABFXX01. The sequence continues at coordinate 12,446 of VBLP01000163.1, forward strand.
GGGTCGCCGCTGGCGGCGAGGGCGCCGTCGAACAGCGCCTCGGTGTCGTCGAGCGCGGGGTCGTCGGGCGCGACGAGCTCGCTGTAGATCCGGCCGTGGAGCTCGGCGAGCTGGGTGCGGACACCGGCCGGATCGGTGTCGGTGACGGCGCGGCTGAACAACCAGCGATCGGCGGGGGCGGCGGCGTCGTCGTGGTCGACGACGAACGCGGCGGCCTGGCGCGCCACGGTCCGGCTCACCAGGCTCGCCGTGGCGCTCATGGTGTGGGTCGGCTCGGTGACGTAGTAGCCGTCCAAGCCGCCGGCCAGGGTGCGGAAGCCGAGGTAGTCGTCGTCGAGGAAGTCGACGTGGCCGAACGTCCAGCCGGCGATCGTGTCGGTGGTGTCGGTCTGCCAGACGTAGCCGGTGAGGCGCTGCAGCATGTGCGCGAGCTGCTGCGGCCGGACCTTCTGGTAGCCGATCACGCCCTCGGCGGCGACGGGATCGGGCGCCGATGCGGTGCGGAACTCGTCGGACAGGACGATCGCGCGGGCGAGCTGCTTGGCGCTGAAGCCGCTCTGCACGAAGCCGTCCTGGAGCTGCGCGATCCAGGCGGGCGCGAGGTCGCGCTCGGGCCGCTCGGTGAGGTAGCCGGCGAAGTGGACGGCGGTGCAGCGCGCGAACCGCGGGTCGGCGGCGATCGCCTGGCCCAGGCCGGCCAGGCCGCTGGGCTGGGTGCCGAAGTAGCCGGGCGGGCGGTGGGTCGTGGTCTGCCACGCAGAGACGTCCTCGGCGCGATAGAACTCGACGGGGTAGCTCGGGATGACGACGCTGTTCATCGTGCCCTGGAGGAACGGCGTGAAGTAGCTGGCGAGCGGATCCATCGCCTGGTGGCAGCCGGCGCACGACGGGTTGTTGACGACGGCGTCGGCGACGACGGTGGGGTCGGACAGGTTGACGCTGGTGTCGATGTGGATGTCGGATTCGCTGAAGTCGTGGCAGAGCAGGCTGCGCGACACGGCGTTGGCGCGGGCGCGGTTGTAGTTGGCGGCGACCGAGCGGTAGCGCAGGTAGAGCGCGGTGCTCGCGAGGATGCCGGCGGCGCCGCGGTCGTCGGTCCACGCGGTGCGCTCCCAGCCGCTGTCGTCGGAGTGGCCGAGGCCCCACACGGTGGCGACGGTGCGATCGGCCATGGTGTAGTCGGCGGTGACGATCCGGGTGTAGGGCTGATCGGACATCACGATGTCCTCGATCAGCCGGAGCGGCTCGTCGTAGATGCTGCCGTTCATCGCGGAGAACGGGATGTCGGCGAGCGGCGGGGCCGGCGGCGGCGTGAAGTTGGGGAGCTGGGGATGCAGGAGGAGGACCGCCTGGTGGAGCTCGCGGATCGTGGTGCCGAACTCGGGCGAGGCGAGGTAGCGGTCGACCAGGCCGGGCAGGCGATCGGGGTCGGCGGCGACGGCGCGCAGCTCATCGAGCGAGGGCCGGACGCCGCGCAGCGCGAGCGAGGCGCGCGCGAGGTGCTCGGTCGGGGTGAGGTAGCTGCCGGTGCCGGGCGGCAGAGATGGCAGCGGCGCCATGCTGCAGGCGGCGACGAGCATCGCGGCCGGCAGCAGCGTTCGCATGGGTCATCGTAGACCGGCCCTCACGGACGTAGCGAGCACGATCCGCTGGCAGCGTGACATTTCGTGCGTCGTAAAAATCCCATCCGTGACGAGCGCGCACGTGTCCGCGCGCTGCGCAAGGGCCGATGGGCACAGGCGGCGCTGCGAGACGGATTCAGGAACCGACCCGAAGGGTTACAGGGCGATGCCGGGCGTGTCCACCGGCCGTCCGGTTCGGCGCACCGGCCCGAAAGGTTCGGGCCGCGGCCGTGTTAGCGTGTCACCCGATGCGGAACCGAGCTTCGCTGCTGACAATCGCCAGGGGCATCGCGCTGCTGGGCGCGATCTCGACCGGCGCGTGCACCCACGCGAGCGCCAAGTTGACCGTCGATGTCCCGCGCATCCTTCCGTACCAGCCGCCCGACATCGACGAGATCACCGGGATCGACTCGGACGAGGACGACAAGCCGGCCGGCACGGGGTCGGCACAGAGTCCGCATAAGTAGGAGCCACCATGTGCGGCATCATTGGCTATGTCGGTGGCCGGCAGGCCACGCCGATCCTGATCAGCGGGCTGCGCCGGCTGGAATATCGCGGATATGACTCGGCCGGCGTGTCGGTGATCGACCCGTCGGGGGTCACGGGCGACGGCCGGGCGCGGGTGGTGCGCTGTCGCGGCAAGCTGGCGGCGCTCGAGGACAAGCTCACCAAGGAGCCGGCGCCGGGCACGACGGGGATGGGCCACACGCGGTGGGCGACCCACGGCCGGCCATCGGACGAGAACAGCCACCCGCACCGCGCGGGGTCGATCACCGTGATCCACAACGGGATCATCGAGAACCACCTCGCACTGCGCGCCGAGCTGGCGGCGTCGGGCGCGCACTTCTCGTCGGAGACCGACACCGAGATCTTCGCCCACCTGGTCGAGCGCGCGGTGCAGTCGGGCACGACGGACCTGACCACGGCGGTGCGGCGCTCGCTGGCCAAGGTGCGCGGCAGCTTTGCGTTCGTCGTGATGAGCGACAAGGAGCCGGGCACGCTGGTCGCCGCCAAGAACAGCTCGCCGCTGGTGGTCGGGCTCGGCGACGGCGAGAACTACGTCGCCTCCGACGTCACGGCGATCCTGTCGGAGACCCGCCGGGTGATCTTCGTCGACGAGGGCGAGATGGTCACGGTGACGCGGCAGGGCGTGCAGATCACCGACTTCGACGGCAAGCCGCGGGTCCGCGAGCCCAAGACGATCACGTGGTCGGCGGTGCAGGCCGAGAAGGGCGGCTACAAGCACTACATGCTCAAGGAGATCCACGAGCAGCCGCGCGCGGTCGCCGACACGCTGGTCGGCCGGGTCGACCTCGAGCACGACGACGTGCTGCTCGACGGCATCGACCTCGATCCCGAGCGGATCAAGCGGATCGTGTTCATCGCGTGCGGCACCTCGTACCACGCCTCGCTGGTCGGCGAGTTCCTGGTCGAGTCGCTCGCGCGGATCCCGGTCGAGGTCGATCTGGCGTCGGAGTTCCGCTACCGCGATCCGATCCTCGGGCGCGGCGACCTGGTGGTCGCGGTCAGCCAGTCGGGCGAGACGCTCGACACGATGGAGGCGATCCGCGAGGCCAAGAAGAAGGGCGCGCAGATCCTGGCGATCTCGAACGTCGTCGAGTCGTCGATCCCGCGGCTGTCCGACCACGCGTTCTATACCCACGCCGGCCCCGAGATCGGGGTGGCATCGACCAAGGCGTTCACGACCCAGCTGATCGCCACGGTGCTCCTGGCGATCTACCTCGGCCGGCGGACCGGCGCCTTGCCGCGCGAGCGGGCGCGCGAGCTGCTCGCCGAGCTGCTCCAGCTGCCCAACAAGATGCGCGACGTGGTCGAGAGCGGGGCGCAGCTCCAGGTGCTGGCCCGGCGCTATGGGCACAGCCACGGCTTTCTGTTCCTCGGCCGCGGCGCGCAGTACCCGATCGCGCTCGAGGGCGCCCTCAAGCTCAAGGAGCTCTCGTACATCCACGCCGAGGGCTACGCCGCCGGCGAGATGAAGCACGGGCCGATCGCGCTGATCGACGAGACCTTGCCGGTGGTGGTGCTCGCGCCGCGCGGGCCGAACTACGACAAGGTGGTGTCCAACCTCGCCGAGGTCCGCGCGCGTCAGGGCAAGGTGCTGGCGGTGGCGACCAAGGGCGACGCCGAGATCGGCGGCCACGCCGACGATGTCATCCTGGTGCCGGACTCGGCGCTCGAGCTCCAGCCGGTGCTCACCGTGCTGCCGCTCCAGCTGCTCGCGTACTACGTCGCCGACTTCAAGGGGACCGACATCGACCAGCCGCGCAACCTCGCGAAGTCTGTGACGGTCGAGTGACGCGGAAGAAGGCCACGGACCCCGCGCCGCCCTCGACGTTCGGGCTCAGCCACTTCGACGAGGCGGGCGCCGCGCACATGGTCGACGTCGGCGCCAAGCCCGAGACCGCGCGGGTCGCGATCGCCAGCGGGGTCGTCCTGATGGAGCCCACCACGGCCAGCGCTGTGAGGAGCGGCACGATCGGCAAGGGCGACGTGCTGGGTGTGGCGCGGATCGCAGCGGTCCAGGCGGCCAAGCGAACATCGGATATCATTCCGCTGTGCCACCCGCTGCGCCTCACCGGGATCGACGTCGATCTCCGGGTCGCCAACAACGCGGTCTACATCATGGCGACGGTGCGGGCGCACGATCGTACCGGGGTCGAGATGGAGGCGCTCGCGGCGGTCTCGGCGGCGGCGCTGACGATCTACGACATGTGCAGCGCCCGGCGCCGGGCCGCAAGCCCAAGCCGGTGTGACGGGGGCGGTGCGAGGCCGGGCATGACGCGAACCGCGCTCGCCACGCTCGTCGCGCTCGGCTGGCTCGCCGGCAGCGACGTGGCGTCGGCCGAGCCGGGGACCGCGCAGCCCCCGCCGCCGGCGTCGCCGCCGGTCGAGATCATCGGCGGCGCCACCACCATGGTCGGGCAGTACCCGACGGTGGTCGGCCTGGTGATCGGCTCCAACCTGTGCACGGGCACGCTGGTCGCGCCGAGCTGGGTGCTCACGGCCGCGCACTGCGTCGATCCCCAGGTGCTCAACCTGGCGTCGCAGGACGAGGTGACCCGGAGCGCCAGGATCCACTTCAACACGGTCGACGTCGTCAACGATCTCGGCACGGTGGTGATGGCGAGCGCGACGTTCAAGGACCCGCTGTTCAACAAGACCAAGCTGGGCTCGAACGACATCGGCCTGATCCAGCTCGCGACGCCGATCACCGACGTCGTGCCGTCGCCGATCAACCTCAACGCCGCGATGGCGCCGGTCGGCACGGTGGTCACGATCGTCGGCTACGGCAGCACCGAGAAGAGTGGGCAGGGCACGATCGGAGTCGAGTTCGAGCTGCGCAACCGGATCTCGATGTCGTGTCCGAGCCTGGGCGTCGGCAGCGACACCAACCTCCTGTGCTTCTCGCAGGCCGACGACAAGGGGACGTGCCAGGGCGACTCGGGTGGGCCGGCGTTCGCGGTGATCAACGGCCGGCCGGTGGTGGTCGGCGTGACGTCGTTCGGCGATCAGCAGTGCGCGTCGTACGGCGCCGACACCCGCGTCGACATCGAGCAGCCGTTCCTGGTCGACCACGTCCCCGAGCTGGTCGGCTGCCTGTCCGACGGCGACTGTCCGACGCACCGGGTGTGCTTCGCGCACAACTGCATCGCCGCGCCGTTCGGCCCGACCGGCATCGGCACGCTGTGCCAGTCGGGCGCCGACTGCGACTCGTCGGTGTGCGCCGAGAGCAGCCAGGACGGCAAGCGGTGCTCGCTGCCATGCAACGTCACCGACGGCGCGTCGTGCCCCGACGGCTTCGAGTGCCTGCACTCGACCGGCAGCGTCGGTGCGTGCTGGCCGGAGCCGGGCGGTGGCTGCTGCGACGCCGGCGGTCGAGGCGGGGCGGGCGCGGCGCTGCTCGGCCTGGGCGTGATCGGCTGGCTGCGGCGCCGCCGGGCGGGCGGACGCGCGGGCTGACGGCTATCGCCGGCGCTCGAACACGAGTAGCTCGCCGAGGGTGTCGTGGTCGCGGGTGGCGATGTGGCGCATGCCGAGCTTGCGGATGACGCCGAGCGAGGCGGCGTGCCAGGGGAACGTGGTCGCCTGGACGGCGACGATGCCGGCCTCGCCGAAGGCCCAGTCGACGCAGGCGCGGGTCGCCTCGCTGGCCAGGCCGATGCCGCGCGCGCGCTCTTCGATCGCGTAGCCGATCTCGGCGACGCCGTCGGCCGGGCGGCCGTGGAACACGACCGAGCCGACGACGCGGGGATCGTCGCGCAACAGCACCAGCGAGTCGCCCCACAGCCGGACCTCGGGGTCGGCGCGGATCGCATCGCGCGCGTACGGAAACCCGACGTCGAGCAGCGGATCGTCGGGCCATCCCGGCGGGAACCGCCCGCCGATCAGCGCCTCGGCGCGCCGCTTGTCGCGATCGAGGATCGCCTCGGCCACCTCGAGCGTGAGCGGGATCAGGCGCAGCCGCTCGGTGACGAGGGCCGGCATCGCGTCACGGCACGCTGATCGAGGCGCCGACCAGGAGCGCGATCTCGGCCGGGCCGGCGCCGATCAGGCCGTAGCGCACGTCGACGTTGAACAGCATGGCGCCGAACGCGTACTGCTCGAGTGCGGCATCGGCGACCGGACCGACGAACGCGCGCCCGCCATCGGGCTGGATCGGCTCGTTGGACCTGAGCAGCTCGAGGCCGCCGCGCAGCGCGAGGTAGCGCAGCCGGCTCTCGCCCGGGCGGATCCGCAGCCCGGCCAGGAAGTCCATCTGCAAGGTGCGGAGGTAGAGATCGATGCGCGCGGAGTCGGCGCCGTACATCGTGCCGAACACGAACGACCACTTGAGCGACCAGCCGATGCGGCGCTCGGTGGTCATCGGCTGCCACGCGGCCTGCGCGCCGAACTGGTAGTAGCCCAGCCCGAGCGTGCGCGCGTACTTGCCGGTGCCGCCGCCGGCGCCGAACATGACGCCGAGGCTGCCCGACGGCAGCGGCTCGGCCCGGGCGGGCGCGGCCACCGCGAGGCCGATCGCCAGGCCGAGCGCGCTCGCCAGGAGCGGGCCACGGCGGCCGGGTGCGAGCGGGGTCCGCATCAGAACTTCGACGTGGTGGCGAGGAAGGTCATCTTGTCGTTGGTCGCGCGCAGCCGGCGCGACAGCGTGCGGACCCAGTTCCACAGTAGCTCGTACGCCAGGTCGCGGTCGACGAACAGCAGGTCCTCGAGGTCCTTGCGATGGACCACGAACAGCCGGCAGCGCTCGTGGCACACCGCGGTGGCCGAGCGCGGCGCGTCGTCGATCAGCGACATCTCGCCGAAGTACGCTCCGGCGCGGAGCACCGCCAGCGCCTCCTCCCCCATCCCGGGGACAAACCGGCTGATCCGGACCGCACCCTCGACGATCAGGTAGAACTTGTCGCCCGGCGAGCCCTCGCCGAAGATCGTGGCGGAGCCCTTGTACTGCTCCTCGACGCCGATATCGACCACCCGGCGCAGGTGAGTCGGCGGCACGTCCTTGAACAGGTCGATCTGGGCCAGGATCTCGAGCGTCGACTTGCCCAGCACGTCCAGCTCACCGGATCGGGTCTCGGCGTCGGGCATGCTGCAAGATCCCACACGCTCCTCGAAAACGCAAAAGACCGTCGAGACACCGCACCGGCGACCGATCGAGCGGCCCGACCGGATCGTCGGATGCGATGTCGCGGCGGTCGCGCG
>VBLP01000163.1:20026-27136 GCA_005887925.1 Deltaproteobacteria bacterium
TTCTTGACCTGCTCCGCGGTCTGCGCGGGCTGCGCGAACGCGAGGCCGGTCATCGTGAAGACGACGAGGAACGAAGCAACCGGGGCCAGGATCTTGAGCGTGCGGTTCATGGGTTTTCCTTCCAAATCCAAACGTCGGTACGGATCAGTGCTCCTCGTGCTCGAGCGCCATGCTGATGTAGACCATCGCGAGCGTGCAGAACACGAGTGCCTGGATGAAGCAGACCAGCAGGCCAAGCAGGAGGAACGGCAGCGGCACGATGAGCGGCACCAGCGCGAAGAACGACATCACGACCTTGTGGTCGGCAAGCATGTTGCCCATGAGGCGCAGCGACAGCGACACCGGCCGCACGAGGTGGCTGATCACCTCGATCGGTAGCATCAGCGGGATCAGCACCGGCACGGGCCCGAGGAAGTGCTTGAAGTACGCGACGCCGTGCTCCTTGACGCCCCAGATGTGGGTCAACAGGAACACCATGATCGCGATGCCGACGTTGGTCTTGAGCGTGTCGGTCGGGGCGCTGAACCCGGGGATCAGCGCGAACATGTTCGCGAACAGGATGAACAGAAACAGCGCGCCGATCAGCGGATAGAACCGGGGCGCGAGCTCGCCCATCGCGCCCTCGACGAAGCCGTACAGGCTCTCGGCGAGGATCTCGAAGAAGTTCGAGAACGTGAGCGTGCGCGGCGGCACGAGGCCGCGGTCGGGGGTCCGGGTGCCGCGGTAGAACGCGATCGCGCCCCAGATCGTGAACAGCACCACCAGCAGCGTGATGAGGACGTGGGTCAGCGTGAACCCGGTGGGGAACATCCCCGTGCCGCCGGTCCGGGCCAGCTTGGTGTCGGCCCAGTGCTGGAAGTGTCGCTACCACTCGAACCGGTTGAGGTAGTCGAACCACGTGCCGTGTTCACCCATGGCCGTTCTCGCTCGCGCTGTCCGCCGCGGCCGGCCGCAGCGCCGTGTAGATCGCGTCGACGATGATCGACACGATGAAGATCGAGTAGCCGATCGCGAACGCGACGACGTTGATCGGCAGGATCAGCACGGCCACCGCCACCGCGCCCATGAGGCCCAGCATCTTGGGCAGCATGAGCAGCCCGGTGTTGCCGGCCTTGCCCTGCGCGGCCTCGGTCGTCCACTTCACGACCAGCTTGCGCAGGACGAAGAAGTTGAGGCAGGTGAGCCCGGCGCCGACCGCGAGGCCGAGCGACACCGACGATGACCGCCGCGTGATGAGCGCCAGGACGATCGCCCCGGCGCTGATCCCGTAGTTCAGGCGCTCGATCCGCCGGATGCTCGGGCTAGCCATGGCGCGCTTCTGCCTCCGCTGCTCGCTCGGCGCGGCGCACCGCGCGCATGACGCTACGGTACCCGGCGACCAGCCCGAAGCCGAGGAGCACCAGCATCAGCCACGGCTCGGTGCCGAGCTTGCCGTCGAGCCAGCGCCCGATCAGCACGCCGAACACGACCGACAGCCCGAGCTCGAGCCCGACCGAGCTCGCCGACAGGACGTTGTAGAACTGGCGACCGCGGCGCGCCGCCGGTGAGACGCCCGCCACCGTCGTGGGCGTCGCGGAGCTCCCGGGCGTCGGCGTCGGCGTCACGGGGCTGTGATGCGCCGGGGGCACGCCGGAATTCTGCGACAAATCGCCGCTATGCGTGGGGCCGGTGGGCATCGACGCGGCCCCTCATAGCATTGCGACTTTCCACCGTCAATCGGCCAGGGCCGTCCTCGCAGCGTCGACGATCTGATCGATCTCGGCGTCGGTGTGCGCCAGGCTCACGAACATCGCCTCGAACTGCGACGGCGGAAGAAATACCCCGCGATCCCGCATGTTGCGGAAGAACGCGCCGAACCGCGTGGTGTCCGCGGTCTTGGCCGATGCGTAGTCGGTGACCGGCCCGGGGCAGAAGAACAAGGTCAGCATCGAGCCGACCCGGTTCATCACCGCCGGCACGCCGGCGGAGCGCGCCGCAGCGGCGAGCCCATCGCCCAGCCGCTGGCCGAGCTGCTCGAGCCGCTCGTAGCTGCCGGGCCGTGCGAGGATCTCCATCGCCTTGAGCCCGGCGGCCATCGCCAGCGGATTGCCGCTGAGCGTGCCGGCCTGATAGACCGGCCCGAGCGGGGCGAGCTTCTGCATGATGTCGGCGCGGCCGCCGAACGCCGCCGCGGGCAAGCCACCACCGATGATCTTGCCGATCGTGGTGAGGTCCGGGGTGATGCGGTACCGCGCCTGGGCGCCGCCGTAGGCGACCCGGAAGCCGGTCATCACCTCGTCGAAGATCAGCACGGTGCCGTGCCGGGCGGTCAGCGTGCGCAGGCCCTCGAGGTAGCCCGCTGCGGGAGCGACCAGGCCCATGTTGCCAGCGACCGGCTCGATGATGACGGCGGCGACGTCATCGGCGGCCACCGCGCGCTCGACGCTGGCCAGGTCGTTGTACGGCACGACGATGGTGTCGCGGGCGGCGCCGTCGGGGACACCCGCCGAGCCGGGAATGCCGAGCGTCGCCGCGCCCGATCCGGCGGCGACCAGCAAGCAGTCGGCGTGGCCGTGATAGCCGCCGTCGACCTTGATGATCCGGGCCCGACCGGTGAACCCGCGGGCCAGCCGCAGCGCGCTCATCGTGGCCTCGGTCCCCGACGACACCGCGCGCACCATCTCCATCGACGGCACCGCTGCGCGCAGCGCCTCGGCGAACTTGACCTCGATCTCGGTCGGCGCGCCGAACGTCGTCCCGGCGGCCATCACCTCGGCGATCGTGGCGAGGATCTCGGGGTGGGCGTGGCCGAGGATCAGCGGCCCCCAGCTGCCGATCAGATCGATGTACTCGTTGCCGTCGGCGTCGGTCACGCGCGAGCCGCGCCCGCTGGCGATGAACACCGGGTCGGCCCCGACCGAGCGGCACGCCCGCACCGGGGAGTTGACGCCTCCGGGGATCACGGCGCGGGCTCGCTCGAAGATGGACTGGCTGCGCTGCATCGCGCGAGCCTAGCCTGGAACGCGCTGGCGTCGCTCGTTCGCCCGGCCCTCCTGCTCGGGCCCTGCACCTGCACTATTACGGCGAGTTAGATGACCCGCTGACCAGATCCCGAGCCTTGTTGCATATCCCGGGCCGCATCAAACATTGCGAAGCATCCGAATGGTCGAACCATTGCCTCAGAATCCTAGTTCTGTTGTCTGGCGGCAATCGATGCTTGCTAGAACCGTATTATTTCTTACGCCGCACTGAATACAATAACCGATTGACGTCAGTCACGTCGCCGCCGGCATATTCGCGTCTTCGGTAGATTACGGAGTGTTCCACTTGACGCCCGTCCGCTGGCGCCACGATTCTCTCGTAACTTAGCGTGGCCAGGCCAGGACCAAACGAGCGTGCGCAGGGACACGTCGGTGTCATCAATCGACTCGAAATCCAGGATTTCAAGTCTTTGAAGAATGTGAAAGTCGACCTCGGCCAGGTGAATGTGCTGGTCGGGCCGAACGGTGCAGGGAAGAGCAACCTCCTGGAAGCACTCGGAATCCTCGGGGCAGCCGCATCGGGGCGTGTCGATGATCAGGCCCTGCTTCGACGAGGCGTTCGCCCCGGTGTTCCGGAGCTGTACAAGAGTGCCTTCACCGGCGAAAAACTGAGTAACTTCGTCAAGGTGACTGCGAGTGCAGGCGACTGCTCTTACGCCATCACAATCACTAATCCAATTCATGATCCGCGGCCGTGGTGGGTGTACTACCACGAGCTCGTCAAGGACCGGACCGGCAGAACCGTCGCGTCTCGCCGCCCCGGGGCGACGCGGATCTTCAGCGACAAGGCGACGGTCGAGAACAACCGGAGTGTGGCGTCGCTGGTGCGTGCACACGGCGAGCTTGACACCGTGACTCGAGGGTTCCTCGACCGCCTCGATGACTACGCGATCTTCTCACCGGTGACGCCAGTACTTCGCGGAATCGTTCCAGATTCTGCACCTCGCAGTCCGGTGGGCCTGTTCGGCGGCCAGCTTCCCGAGGCGATCGCGATGATCCTGGATGGACACGGCCGCGAGCCGCGCCGGGCGTTCCTCGACCGCGCGATCGCGTTTGTGGATTGGGCCAAGGACTTCGAGATCTCGGAGCCGTCTCGCCACGTAGTGTCACCGAGCATCCCGACGAGTCGTCAGCTCATCATCTTTCGAGATCGCTACATGCGTGACGGGCGCAACAAGCTGAGCGCCTACGATGCGAGTGAAGGCGCACTGTACGTGCTGTTTGCGCTGGTTCTCGCGCTGAACTCGCAATCTCCGCAGATCTTCGGGATCGACAATTTCGACCACGCGCTCAACCCGAGGACAGCGCGCGCACTGACCAGCATCTTTGTCGAGGCCTGCCTCGATCACGGACGACAGGCGGTGCTCACGACGCACAATCCGCTCGTTCTCGATGGCTTGCCGCTCGACGACGATCGCGTTCGGTTGTTCACCGTCGATCGAGATCGGCGCGGGCATACGCAGATCAGGCAGATCGATGTTCGAGATCTCTTGAAGCTCAAGAAACGTGGTGGAGAGTTTGCCCTGAGCCAGCTCTGGGTGTCCGGACGTCTGGGTGGAATGCCGACGAGCGTGTGATGACGGTTGCCGGGATCGTCTGTGAGGGCCAATCCGACTTCGCCATCTTGAGCGAGGTGCTGTGTCGCCTGTGGCCGGAGACCGAGCAGGTGCTGTTGCTCCAGCCAATCCTCGACAGCCTCGATCGGGCGCAGGGTGCGAGCGGGGCCTCGGGCGTGAACGCGTGGTGCATGGAGCACCGCGGGAAGCTCGCGAGCGTCATCGACTCGGGCGCTGGCCCGCGTCTCGATCTGCTCGTGATCGCGCTCGACGCCGACGCCGCCATCGACGCGGGGATCGATGATCCGCCAAAGCATCCGAGTGCATACGATGCGACACGCCTGTGCTCGAAGCTGCGCACCTGGCTCGGTGGGCTGCCGCCGGAGTTGCTGATCGTTATCCCGGCGATGGCGATCGAGGCCTGGGTCGTTGCGGCGCGATATCCGCGTCCTGCGAACCCCGAGACCATCCTGCGTCCCGCGCACTACCTGGTCGATCAAGGCGTGCTGTTTCTGCATCCAGATGGCCGCGTGTTGCAAAGCGCTGCAGAGAGGCCAGCCGCTTCGAGCGCAAGCTGCAGCGCATCAAGCAGCGTGCGGGGGCCTGAACAGGACCGCCGTTCGGGAATACCGAATATTGGCTATCTGGTTGGCCGCAAGGTTCTGACACTCGTCAGCGGTCTGCTACGAGTTCTTGTCAAGCATCGGGTGGGCTATGCGTCGGGTTCGTCGTCGACGTCGTCGGCCTCACCGTTGTCGCCGTCACCGTTGTCGCCGCCGTCCTCGCCCTCGGCCGGCTCGTCGTCGAGCAGGTCGTTGGGCACGGTGTCGCCGTCCTCGACCACCTCGATCGGGGCGGCCTCGGCGATGCCCGAGGTCTCGCCCGGCTCGGCCAGCCGCTCGATCGCGGCGACCTTCTCGCCGTCGTCGACGCGCATCAGCCGGATGCCCTGGGTCGCGCGGCCCTGGACCTTGATCTCGCCGACGCGCATCCGGATCAGCTTGCCGCGGTCGGAGATCAGGATCAGGTGATCGTCATCGGTGACGATCCGCACCGCCGAGACCTCGCCGTTGCGCGCGGTGGTCTTGATCGTGATGACGCCCTTGCCGCCGCGGTTCTGGGTCGGATAGTCGGCGAGCGCGGTGCGCTTGCCGTAGCCGCGCTCGCACACCGTGATCAGGGTAGCCGCGGGGTCGTCGCGCAGGAACGTGCACATGCCGACGAGGCGATCGTCGGCGCGCAGCGAGATGCCGCGCACGCCCGCGGCGGTCCGGCCCATCGGCCGCACCCGGTCCTCCGTGAACCGCACCGCGAAGCCCTTGGCCGAGGTCAGGAGCACGTCGTGCGCCTTGGTGGTGAGCTCGGCCTTGATCAGGCGGTCGCCGTCCTCGATCGTGATCGCCTTGATGCCGCTCTGCCGCACGTTCTCGAACTGCGACAGCTCGGTCTTCTTGACCGTGCCGGACTGGGTCGCGAAGAACACGCAGGTGTCGGCGCGGAACTCCGTGAACGGCAGCATCGCGACGACCTGCTCGCCCTCCTGGAGGTCGAGCACGTTGACGATCGCGCGGCCCTTGGACGTGCGCGAGCCCTCGGGCAGCTCGAACACCTTCTTGTAGTACGCCCGACCCTTGTCGGTGAACAGCAGCAGGTGGTCGTGGGTCGACGCCGCGAACATGTCGACGATGAAGTCGCCCTCGGTCGAGGTCGCGCCGGTGATGCCGCGGCCGCCGCGGCCCTGCGCCTCGTACTCGTCGGCCGGCGTGCGCTTGATGTAGCCCAGGTGGGTGCGGGTGACGACCATGTCCTCCTGGTCGATCAGCTCCTCGGTGAGGATCTCGCCCTCGGCGTCGACGATCTCGGTGCGGCGCGAGTCGGCGAAGTCGCTGCGGATCTGGCGCAGCTCGTCGGTGATCGCCGCCATCAGCTTGGCCTCGTCGGCGAGCAGGCCCTCGAGGTAGTCGGTGAGCTGCCAGAGCTCCTTGTACTCGGCTTCGAGCTTGTCGCGCTCGAGGCCGGTCAGCCGGCCCAGCCGCATGTCGAGGATCGCCTGGGCCTGGCGCGTCGACAGCGTGACCGCGCCGCGCGCGCTCGCGGCCGCGACCTCGTCGGCGGGGCGCCCGGCGCGCTCGAGGAAGTCGGCGAGGCCGGCCAGGCGCTCGGACATCAGGCGCTGCCTGGCCTCGTCGGTATCCTTGCTCGACCGGATGATCTCGATCACGCGGTCGATGTTGATCACGGCCAGGCCGAGGCCCTCGACGATCTCGCGGCGCGCCCGGGCCTCGCGCAGGTCGAACAGGGTGCGGCGGGTGACCACGTCGCGGCGGTGATCGATGAACACCTGGAGCGCGCGGCGCAGCGACAGGAGCACCGGCTTGCCCTCGACGATCGCCAGCATGTTGATCGAGAACGAGGTCTGGAGCTGGGTGTGCTTGAACAGGTTGTTGAGCACGACCTTGTCATCGGCGTCGCGCTTGAGCTCGATCACGACCCGCATGCCCGTGCGATCGGACTCGTCGCGGATGTCGGCCAGG
>VBLP01000164.1:0-7114 GCA_005887925.1 Deltaproteobacteria bacterium
CGGTGACGACCTCGAGCCACGACAGCACGACGGCCTTGGCGACGCCGCCGGACACGCCGGCGCCCTGCCCGACGAGCATCACGACCATCGCGACGGCGAACACGCCGACGAGGACGCTGAGCACGACGGCCATGCCGAGGTACTTGCCGACGACGAACTCCCACCGGCTGATCGGCTTGCACACGATGGCGTGGATCGTCCGGCGCTGGACCTCGGTGTAGAGCAGGAACACGCCGAGGAAGATCGCGGTGAGTGACCCGAACAGCGAGATCCCGGCCAGGCCGACGTCGCGCGCGACGCGATCGGCATCGCGCTGCGCGAGCTGCCCGACGAAGATCGCCAGGAGGTTGGAGCCGACGACGAGCACGAGGATGCCGTACAGCACGCGGATCCGCGCGGCCTCGCGGAAGGTGTTGAGCGCGATCGCCCAGATCCGTCCAATCATGGCGCGGCGGCCTCCTCGATCGCGGCCGGCGGCTCGGCCGGAGGCTCGGCGGGCGCGGCGTCGGCACCGGCGACGCGGCGGACGAACAGCTCCTCGAGGGTCTCGTGGCGCGGGGCGACCTGCACCACCCGGGCGCCGGCGGCGTGCGCGCGGGCGATCCAGGCGTCGACGTCGGCGTCGGCGGCCAGGGTGAGCGACAGCTCGTCGCCGACGCGGCGGACCCGGCTCGCGCCGTCGGTGAGCGCGTCGAGCGCCGGCGCGTCCGGCGATATGTCGGGCGATACGGTCGGCGGCAGCCGCACGACGATCTCGACGCCGCGCAGGCTGCGCGACACCAGCTCGGCGGGCGTGCCGAGGGCCTGGAGCCGGCCGCGCGCGATGATCGCGACGCGATCGGTGATCGCCTCGACGTCCGACAGGATGTGGGTCGAGAAGAACACGGTCACGCCGTGATCGCGGAGCTCGAGGATGAGGTCGCGGACCTCCTTGCGACCGAGCGGATCGAGGCCGCTCATCGGCTCGTCGAGCACGACCAGCTCGGGGTCGTTCATCAGGGCCTGGGCCAGCCCGGCGCGCTGCAGCATGCCCTTGCTGAACTTCTTGAGGCTCTGGCCGCGCGCGCCGCCCAGGCCGACCTTCTCGATCAGCTCGTCGGCGCGCCGCTTGCGGGCCCCGGCCGCCATGCCGAACAGCCGGCCGGCGAGATCGCACAGCTCGCCGACGGTGAGGTAGTCGTAGAAGTAGGGCGACTCGGGGAGAAAGCCGATCTTGCGCCGCGCCCCGCGGCTGCCGAGCGGCTCGCCGAGCAGCTGCGCGCGGCCGGCGGTGGGGCGGACGAGGCCCATCAGCGTGCGGATCGCGGTGGTCTTGCCGGCGCCGTTGGGGCCGACGAAGCCGAAGATGTGGCCGCGCTCGACGCCGAACGTGACGCCGCGCAGCGCCTCCACCTTCTTGCGGGTGAACGGCGTGCGGTAGGTCTTCTCGAGGTCGCGAACGTCGATCGCCAGGTCCGCCACGCAGCCCCAGGATAGCGCCAGTTGCCGATGCACGCGCGGTCGCCGCTGGTTGCGTGGTCGGGAGGCCCGATCTCGAGCCGTGCTATCATGATCTCGTGGTCTCCAGCGCCAGGCACCACCACTACACGTACCAGGAGTACCTGGCGTTCGAGCGCAGCGCGAACGTTCGCCATGAGTTCTTCGATGGTGAGATCTACGCGATGGCAGGTGGCACGCTGCCAGACGCACTCCTCCGATCTCCGGGTCCGCGTGCTCGAGACCGGGCTCGCGACCTACCCGGACGTGACCGTCGTGTGCGGCCGGCGCGAGATCGATCCCGACGATCACAACACGGTCACCAACCCAACGCTTGTCGTGGAGGTGCTGAGCCCGAGCAGCGCCGACTATGATCGTGGCGAGAAGCTCGAGCACTACAAGCGGATCCCATCGCTGCGCGAGGTCGTGCTGGTGGCCCACGACGAACGGCTCATCGAGGTCTGGCGGCGCGGTGACGGCGGTGCGTGGTCGCGCCGCGAGGTCCGCAGCGGCAACCTGACCCTCACGTCGGTGCCCTGTACACTCGCCGTCGATGAGGTGTATCGCGACGAGCTCGCGTCCAGCTGATCCGGGGGTCGCGTGCCCGGCCGCCTGGGGTCGGTCGCCGGCTCACCAGGTGGTGTCGCAGACGGCGCGCGGCGTGCTGGTCTGGTCGGTCCAGCGCCGGCGATCGGAGCGCGGCGCGGTACCGTGGCAGCGGAGCTCGGCCACGGCGCGCAGCCCGGAGCAGCACACGGCGCCCTGGAAGATGCGGTCGACGTCGCTGCGCGAGCCGGCGGCGAACACCCTGTGGGCGAGGCCGTCGAGCAGCTCGCGGTGTCCGGTGCCCGGATACAGGTTGTCCCACAGCTCGAGCCCGGCGCGCGGCGCGTCGCGCGTCGCGGTCCGCAGGGTCTGCACCGCGGTCCTGAGGCCGAGCTCGCCGGCGCGCTCGACGATCATCACGACCATCGCGAGGCTCTCGGCGTACGCGCGCTCGGCCTGCTCGTCGGTCATCATCGCGAACGTCGGGACCTGCAGCGAGCGGAGGTCGTAGGCGTCGGGGCTGCGCAGCATCCGCAGCCACGTCCGGATCGGCGGCGCGCCGGCGAAGTACATCGCGAGGCCCTCGTTGAACCACGACGGCATGCAGCCGACGGCGGTGTGGAGCTGCGCGTGCATCAGCTCGTGGCGCAGGGCCACGATCTCGACGCCGAGATCATCGCTCGGCGATGCCGCGATCCGGACGGCGCCGCCGTCGTAGATGCCACCGGCCCAGGCCGGCGCGCGGGTCGCGGCGTGCAGGGCCTCGCGCGACGGATAGACGATCACGGCGAGGCGCTCGCGGCGGAACGTCCCGGTGAGCGCGGCCGCCTCCGCGAGCAGGCCGTTCACCAGGTAGGCGACGGCGGTGGGCGCGACGGCCACGTCGAACGCTCCGGTCCGCGGCGTCGCGGCCGGCAACCAGGCGACGGTCACGCTGTCCGCGGTGACGGTGTCGTAGCCCGGTGGGATCGTCGGCTCGAAGCCGGCGGTGCACGGATCCACCGTGTCCTGCCCGCGCAGCTCCAGCGGCTCGGCGCGCGCCAGCTCGGGCAGCGCGGGCAGCGGCGCCGGCAGGACGGTGGCGGCGGGCCGGGCGGCGGCGGTCGCGGCGATCGGCGCCGGCGCGGTGGGCTCGGGATCGATCGCCCCGCGCAGGAGCCACAGCACGATGCACAGCGCGACGAGACCCAGGACGACGAGCGCTCTCGACGACCGTTGGCGCGACCGGCTCACATCGCGGCAGCGTAGCATGCGCCGCGGCAGCCGGCCGGCGCCGGACACGACGGCCGGGTGCGGACCTGGATCGATGGCCGCGTCGCTCGCGATCAGTGGATCGCGTAGATGAAGGTGACCGTGCTGCACGCGGGCACCGGGGTGGCGCCCATCATGTACGGCCGGTAGAGCCACTGGCCGACGGCGGCGAGCAGCGTGCGATCGTACTCGTCGTACCCGGTCGAGCGCCGCACGCGCGCCGAGGCGACGCGGCCGCCGGTATCCAGGCACAGCTGGATGATCGCCTGGACGCGGCTCGCGTTGTCGCGCAGCATCTGGTTCTGCGTCACGGTGCTGGGGTGGAGCTGGGTCTCGCCGGAGATCCGCAGGCCCTGCAGGACGCTGGGGACGACGTTGCGCGGCTCCGGCGGCGGCTTGGCCTCGGTGCGGCAGCTCGACGAGCAGCCATCGCCGTCGGCGGCGTTGCCGTCGTCGCACTGCTCGCCGGTCTCGAGCACGCCGTTGCCGCACACCGGCGGCGCGGGCGGCGCTTCCCCGCACTCCGCGTCGTGGCAGGTGCCGCCGATGACGCCCGCCGAGCCGGAGCCCTCGCCGGGCGGCTCATCGCCACCGGGAGGCTGCGGCGCGACCACGGACGGCTTCGGCTGATGCGGCGTCCGGACCACGGTGACCGCGCCCTTGGTCTCGGGCTTGACCGGGTCGGACTTTGCCACCTGCCCGCCCGGGGGCGGCGGGGGCGGCAACGGCACGCCGATCGGCTGCGACCGTATCCGACCGCGCTCGACCTGATCGATGCGCCAGATCCCCGAGATGACGAGCCCGACCACGATGGCGAGGTGGGCAACCACGGACACGGCAACCAGCCAGCGGCGCGACATGAGGTGCGCAACGCACGACCGCGGGCCGCGATCCAATGCCGCGGTTGGCAGACCCTGACCGGGTGCCGCCGGCGCTATCGTAGGTGTCGCAGTGGTCGGCGCGATCGTCGTCTTCGTCATCACCTACCTCGTGATCGCGAGCCGCCAGCTGCACTGGCTCGGGCTGGATCGGCCGGCCGGCGCCACCGTGGGCGCGGTCGCGATGGTCGTGGTCGGCGCGCTGCCGATGGACGCGGCGCTGCGCGCGATCGATCTGCACGTCGTCACGCTGCTGTTCGGCATCCTCTTGATCGCGGCGTACCTCGCCGAGGCGCGGTTCTTCCGGCTGTGCGCGTACCTGGTGCTGACGCGGGCGCGATCGGCGCGCTCGCTGCTGTTCGGGCTGAGCTTCGTGGCCGGGGCGCTGTCGGCGCTGTTGCTCAACGACACGGTGTGCGTGCTGCTCACGCCGCTGGTGGTCGCGGTCACCGTCGAGGCCCGGCTGCCGGCGCTGCCCTACCTGCTGGCGCTGGCCTCGGCCGCCAACGTCGGCGGCGTGGTCAGCTTCAGCGGCAACCCGCAGAACATGATCGTCGGCGCCAGGGCGCACGGCCTGATCAGCTTCGGGCAGTACCTGGTGCTGACGTTGCCGGTCGGCGCCGCGTGCCTCGCCGCGAACGCCGCGGCGCTGGCCTGGCTGTTCCGCGGCGCGCTGCCGCACGAGCCGCTGGTCGATCGCTCGCCGCCGCGTCCGGCGCTCGACCGGCCGCTGGCGATCAAGGCGCTGATCGCGCTCGCGGCGTTCTCCGGCCTGGCGCTCGCCGGCGTGTCGCTGTCGGGCGCCGCGATGTCGGCCGCCGCCGGCCTGATGGTCGTCGCGCGCGTCCCGCCGCGCCGCGCATTCGCCGCCGTCGACTGGCAGCTGCTGGTGTTCTTCGCCGGCCTGTTCGTGGTCGTCGCCGGGCTCGCCCACGCCGGGCTGCTCGATCGCCTGTTCGACCAGCTGGCGCCGGTGATCGGCCGCGGCGACGCCGCCGGTGACCTCGCCTTCATCGGGCTCGTCGTGCTGGCCTCCAACCTGGTGTCGAACGTGCCGCTCGTGCTGGTCGCGGTCGGCTGGGTGCCGCACATGCCGGACCCGACCTGGGGCTACGTCATGCTCGCCGTGGCCTCGACCCTGGCCGGCAACCTGACGCTGTTCGGCAGCGTCGCGAACGTCATCGTGATGGAGAGCGCCGGGCCGCGCGGCGAGATCGGCTTCTGGCGGTTCCTGCGCCACGGCGCGGTGCTCACCGCGGTCGATCTCGTGGTCGCCTTCGGCCTGCTCGCCCTCGAGCGCGCGCTCGGCGTCCCGCGCTGGCTCGGTCTGGGCTAGGGAGCGTCAAGCGGGGGCTCCGGCTCGAGCTGGGGGGCGTCGGCGTCCCAGGCGAACCGCCAGCGCAGGGCGCCGTCGACGATCCGGGCGGCCTCGGCCTTGCCGAGGCTGGCGAGCTCGGGCTGGCCGATCAGCAGCGCGCCGATCGCCGACAGGCCCGGCTCGTGGCCGATCACGAGGACGGCGGCGTCGGCGGCGAGTGCGCCGAGAGCGGCGACGACGCTGCGCGGGTTCTCGTCGGGAGCGAGCTCGGGGATCGACTCGACGGCGACGTCGCTGTGGAGGCCCGCGGCGACGAGCTCGGCGGTCTGGACCGCGCGGACCAGCGGGCTCGACCAGATGTGGGTCGGCGCGCAGTCGTGCCAGCGCAGCCGGTCGCCGATGTCGCGCGCCTGGCGGCGGCCGGCCGGCGTGAGGTGACGATGCGGATCGCGCATCGCGACGGTCTCCTGGGCGGCCTCGGCGTGCCGGAGCAAGAACACCTGCACGGCGCGAGCGTATCGTACCCGGGCGAGCGCGCAATGCAGCGCGCGCGATACCACGGCGCCGGCGCGCCGCGGTAGCGTCGCGGCATGAAGCTATTCGGGACCACGACCTCTCCGTACGTGCGCCGGGTCCGCGTCGTCGCCGCGGAGCTCGGCGAGCCGATCGACTGGGTGAACACGGCGACCGAGGCCGGCCAGGCGGCGCTGCGCGAGGTGTCGCCGATCCGCAAGGTGCCGGTCGCGATCGTCGACGGCCGGACGCTGTTCGACTCGCGGGTGATCATCGACTGGCTGACCACGACGCGCGGCCACGGCGAGCTCGCGCCGCCGCGCGATCGGTTCCGCGAGCTGAACCAGGTGAACGCGGTCGACGAGGCCCTGCTGTCGGTGCTCCAGCTGTTCGCGCTGCGGCGCGACGGGGTCGCGATCGACGGCAACCCGTTCGCGCAGCGCCAGCTCGACCGCGCCGACGCGATCTTCCAGTGGCTGGGCAAGGAGCTGTCGCCGCGCGAGCTCGGGCTGCCCCAGCTGTCGGTGATCTGCGCGCTCGACTGGATGGACTTCCGCAGCACGTACCCGACCGAGCGCGCCGAGGGGCTCGCCGCGGTGCGCGCGGCGTGGCGCGACCGGCCGTCGATCGCCTCGACCCTCCCGCACACGTAGAATGAGACCGCCGGGTCGGGCGTCATGCTCGACCGATGTTCGACCGATGTTCGATCGATGCGTGGACTCGTCGGGGATCTGTTCCCCGCGGCGTCCCCGCCGTGCTATGCGACGAGTTTCATGGAACGCGGCTCGGACATCTCGCGCGCGGCTGCCGTCCTCGCCGGCGGCGGGCTGGTCGCGTTCCCGACCGAGACGGTCTACGGCCTGGGCGCCGATGCCGCGAGCGACGCCGCGGTCGGCCGGATCTTCGCGGCCAAGGGCCGGCCGCGCCATCACCCGCTGATCGTGCACCTGGCCGACGGCGCGCGGCTCGACGACTGGGCGATCGACATCCCGGACGCCGCACGCGCGCTGGCCCGCGCCGCGTGGCCGGGGCCGCTGACCCTGATCCTGTCGCGCGGTCCGCGGGTATCGGCGGTGGCGACCGGCGGCGCCGCGACGGTGGGGCTGCGCGTGCCGGCGCACCCGGTCGCGCA
>VBLP01000164.1:7120-11710 GCA_005887925.1 Deltaproteobacteria bacterium
GCGGTCAGCCCGACAACCGCCGACCATGTCGCGGGCGATCTCGGGGCCGCGATCGACTACCTGCTCGACGGCGGGCCCTGCGAGGTCGGGGTCGAGTCGATGATCGTCGACCTGTCGCGCGGCCGCGCGGTGCTGCTCCGGCCCGGCGGGCTCGTGCGCGAGCGGATCGAGCCGATCACCGGGCCGCTGGCCGCGCCGGATGACGCCGCGCCCGCCGCGCCGGGCACGCTGGCGAGCCATTACGCGCCGCGCGCCGAGGTGATCGCGGTCGCCGCCGATGAGGTCCCCGCCGCGGTCGCCGCCGCGCACGGCCGCGGCGCGCGCGTGGCGGTGCTCGCGCCGGCGTCGGCGTTCGCAGCGTGGCCGGCGCTGCCGGCGCGCGCCTGCCGGCTCCCGGACGACGCCACCGGGATCGCCCGCGCGCTGTACGCGGCGCTGCGCGACCTCGACGCCGAGCCGATCGATGTGGTGATCGCCGCGTTGCCTCCCGCGGTCGGGCTGGGCGAAGCTGTCGCCGATCGCCTGCGGCGTGCCGCGGGCCCGCGAAGGGATCCGTCATGAGCGCACAGGTCGGCATCATCATGGGCTCGCACAGCGACTGGGCCACGATGAAGCACGCCGCGGACGTCCTGACCGAGCTCGGGGTCGCGCACGAGACGCGGATCGTGTCGGCGCACCGCACGCCGGACCTCTTGTTCGAGTACGCCGCGACGGCGATCGACCGCGGGCTGCAGGTGATCATCGCCGGGGCCGGCGGCGCGGCGCACCTGCCGGGCATGACCGCGGCCAAGACCCGGCTGCCGGTGCTCGGCGTGCCGGTGCAGAGCAAGGCGCTCAGCGGCCTGGACTCGCTGCTGTCGATCGCGCAGATGCCGCGCGGCGTCCCGGTCGGCACCCTGGCGATCGGCGAGGCGGGAGCGCTCAACGCGGGGCTGCTCGCGGCGGCGATCGTCGCGCTGCACGCCCCTGCGGTCGCCGCCCGGCTCGAGGCCTACCGCGCGGCGCAGACCGCGCGCGTCCTGGCGGAGACCGTGCCGTGACCCGCGGACCTGCCATCCCGAACGCCCTCGGGCCCGGCGCGACGATCGGCGTGCTCGGCGGCGGCCAGCTCGGCCGGATGATGGCAGTCGCCGCGCGCCAGATGGGTTATCGCATCATCGTGCTCGATCCGAGCCCGCGGTGTCCGACCGCGCAGGTGTCCGACGGGGTCGTGGTCGGGACGCTCGACGACATCGACGCCGCGCGCCACCTCGCGCGCCAGGTCGACGTGATCACGCTCGACACCGAGCACGTGCCGGCCGACGTGCTCGAGGCGCTCGAGGCGATCGCGCCGGTGCGGCCGGGCGCGGCGGTGCTGCGCACGATCCAGGACCGGCTGGTCCAGAAGCAGTTCCTCGACCGGATCGGCCTGCCGCAGGCCAGGTGGGCCCCGGTCGACGACGTCCACGCCGCGCTCGCCAAGGTCGGCCGGCCGGCGATCCTCAAGGTGCGCCGCGCCGGCTACGACGGAAAGGGTCAGGTCCGCATCGACCGCGACAGCGAGCCCGAGGCCCGGCTGGCCCTGCTGCATGGCCAGCCCGCGGTCGCCGAGGAGGTCGTCGGCTTCTCGCGCGAGATCTCGGTGATCCTGGCGCGCGGCCTCGACGGGCAGATCGAGATCTACCCGATCGCCGAGAACGTCCATCGCCGCCACATCCTGCACACCACGCGCGCGCCGGCGCCGATGCCCGAGGCCCGCCGCAAGCGCGCCGAGGCGATGGCGGTCGCGGTCGCCGAGGCGCTGGGCCATGTCGGCGTGATCGCGGTCGAGATGTTCGAGCTGCCCGACGGCCGGCTCCTGGTCAACGAGATCGCGCCCCGCACTCACAACAGCGGCCACTACACGTACGGCGCGTGCGCCACCTCGCAGTTCGAGCAGCATCTCCGGGCGGTGTGCGGCATCCCGCTCGGCGCTCCCCGCGCGCTGACCGGCGCGGTGATGGTGAACCTGATCGGTGACCTGTGGAGCAAGGGGCCGCCGGCCTGGCACGAGATCCTGGCCCGGCCCGAGGCGCGCCTCCACCTGTACGGCAAGGACGCCCCGGCGCCCGGGCGCAAGATGGGCCATGTCGTCCTGCTCGACGATGACACCGACCGCGCGCTGGCCACCGCCGAGGCCCTGATCGCGACGCTGGCCGCGCGCTCGTGATACGTTTCGAGGCCAGGGGATGGCAACTCTGGTCTATTCGGACGTCGACGGTGTCGACCGCTCGTTCGCGCTGGGGACCGAGCCGGTCACGGTCGGCCGCGGCGCCGAGTGCGCGATCCGCAGCGACGATCCGCGGGTGTCCCGGGTCCACGCCCGGTTCTTCGTCGAGCAGGGCGCGCTGTGGGTCGAGGACCTCGGCAGCTCGAACGGGATCTTCGTCGGGCCCAACCGGGTGCAGCGCGCGCCGGTGCCGACCGGCGAGATCATCCTCGTCGGCAGCCTCCTGATCCGGCTGTTGCCGGCGAGCGGCACGCTGCCGCCGCCGAACGGCCTGCACGGCACGCTGGCGTCGTGGCTCGACATGGAGCGCAAGGTGCGCGCCGCGATCGAGGAGGAGCGCGACGCGTTCGCGCGCCGGGTCGGCGAGATGCACCACCAGCTGGCGACGGTGATGCAGGCGCGCACGCTCGATCCCGACGCGCCCGACCTGATCCGCGGGCGAGATCACGCCGAGGCCCGGGCGCAGGCGCTCGAGCGCGCGCTGGGCGCGATCCAGGACGAGCTCGCCGAGGCCCACCAGAAGATCGACGAGCTGAGCGGCACGATCGCGTCGCAGGTCGACTGGTCGGGCGACACCAGCGACAGCAGCGAGACCGCCAAGGGCGTGAAGATGACCCAGGAGGTCGCGCGGCTCGCGGCGGCGCTCGAAGAGGCCGAGCGCGCGCGGTCGATCGCCGAGCACGCCCACGGCGAGGCGATGCGCGAGGCCCAGATCTCCCGCGACGAGCTGGTCAGCCACAAGAAGGCGAGCGCGACCGAGCTCGAGGCGATCCGCGTCCAGCTCGCCCGGTCGCGCGAGTCGCGCAAGATGGCCGAGACCTCCGCCGGGGTGGCGGCGGTCGAGCAGCTCGCCGAGGCCGACGTCACGATCGCCGCGCTGCAGCGCGAGCTCGCCGAGCTGCGCGGCGGGCGCGAAGCGGCCGGCGGCGACGCGCGGGTCCAGGACCTGACCGACCGGGTCGCGGCGCTGACCGCGCGCGCCGAGAAGGCCGAGAAGGACCTCGCGGCGGCGCAGATCCGCGCCCAGGGCAGCGAGCGCAACCTGTCGGGCGCCAACGCTGCGGCGGCCAGGGCCGAGACCCGCGCGGCGCAGAGCGAGGAGAAGCTCGGCGACGCCGAGACCCGCGGCCAGGCCGCCGAGGCCGATCTCGCCAGGGCGCGCGAGCGGATCGCGGCGCTCGAGACCGGCACCGCCGCGGTCGGGGCCGGCGAGGCGCTGCAGGCGGCCGAGGCGCGCGCCGCCCAGCTCGCGGCCGAGCTCGCCGAGGTGACGAGCCAGTTCGAGACCCGGCGCGACCGGCTGGTCGAGCTCGAGGCGGCCGCGGCCGCGGCCGACAAGCGCGCGACGGCGCTGCAGCGCAAGCTCGACGAGCTCGCCCGGGGCGACGCGGCCGCGCCCAGCGCCCAGAGCGTGGCCCGGACCCGCGACGACCTCGCCGCGCGGGTGGCGGCCGAGAACACCGCGCGCGACGCCGAGCGGCGCGCCGACGACGCCGAGAAGCGGGCGAGCGCCGCCGACACGATGGCCAAGGCGATGGCCAAGGACGTCGCCGAGGCGCTGCGCCGCGCCGCCGAGGCCGATACCCGGGCGCGCGGCATCAGCCGCGATCTCAGCGAGGCGCTGCGCCGCGCCGAGCAGGCCGAGGCCCGGACCAGCGCGGGCGCGGCCTCGGTGCGCGAGGTCGAGCAGCGCGCCACGGCGGCCGAGGCCCGCGTCGCCGAGCTCGAGCAAGCGCTCGCCGCCCGCGCCGAGGAGGTCCACAAGGAGCTCGCCGGCAAGCTCGACCAGACCCAGAAGGAGCTCGGCGCCAAGGTCGAGCAGGTCGCGCGCGAGCTCGCCGCCGAGCGCTCGACGTCGCTGTCGCTGGTCGACCGCAAGACCCAGCTCGAGCGCGACCTCGCCGAGGCGCGCGCCCAGCTGCCCGGGCTCGCGCAGCGCGCCGAGGACGCCGAGCACAAGCTGGGCGAGGCCGATGCGCAGATCGATGCGCTGCAGGACCGCATCGACGATCTCGAGAGCGGCATCGCGGTCGCCGAGACCGCCGGCAAGGCCTCGGTCGACGAGGCGCGCAGCGCGCAGCGGGCGCAGGAGGCCGCCGCGGCCGAGGCGCGCGACGCCGCGGGCAAGGCCGGCGAGCTGGTCGAGCAGCTCCGGTCGCGGCTGGTCGAGCTCGAGGGCCGCCACCGCGAGACCGACGCGGCGCGCATCGCCGCCGAGACCGCGCTCGCCGAGGCCCGGAGCCAGGTCGCCCAGCTCGAGCACGCCGCCGACGAGCGCGCCGGCCTGTCGGCCCAGGACCGCGACCGGCTCGCGGACGCCGTCGCGCGCGCCAGCGACGCGG
>VBLP01000651.1 GCA_005887925.1 Deltaproteobacteria bacterium
GCCACCGGTGATTCCGGCGATGCACAGCACCATGCCCCAGTGCAGGTTGACGTACGTGTGCACGCCGATGCTGTTCGCGAAGTCGTTGGACCACTTGATGATGCCCTGGCGGAGAAACCCGGAGCACAGCTCGATGATCGCGATCGTGAGGATCACCGGGTTGCGCAGCAGCCGAGCGATCACGCGGACCGCCGGCTCGCGGACCTCGCTCTGGCCGCTCGAGGCATCCCCCACATCGAAGTCCGCGAACCCGGCGTGCGATGGCGTATCGCGGACCAGCGCGAACGACAGCGCCCAGAACACGACGAGGATCGCCGCCGGGATCAGGAACAACCAGGCCAGTCTCTGGACCTCGGCCGGCGACGGCAGCACGGCGGCGAATCCCTTGGCGTGCGCGACGCATGCGGGACATGCGATCGACGCGATCCCCGAGCCCCAGTCCAGGGCGAAGTACAGGCCGAGCGAGATCAGGATCCCGAAGATCCCGCCGAACGTGCCGCGCTCGCGGAGGTGAAACCACGACGCGTTGACCTTGACGATCGACACCGCGCCGAAGCTCTGGAAGTACATGTTGAGCGTGAACAGCAGCGAGAGCACCGTGGTGGAGTCGCCGTCGATCGCGCCGGTGATCCACAGCACACCGAGCAACGCGTTGGCGGCGAGCGCGCCGCCCGCCGAGATCAGGATCGTGCGCCGCCCGCCGATCCGATCCGCGAGCGGGCCATTGAGCAAGAACGACACGCCGTAGACCACCGAGCCCCATGCATCGATGTTGCCGAAGTCGTGCTGCGTGATGCCCTGCACGTTCTTCAGCACGATGATGTTGTAGCGGGCCATGTAGAGGAACGCGTAGGTCAGCCCGAGCGGCACCCAGTTCAGCGTTCGCCGGCGGCGGAACGCCGACGTGTGACCGACGTCAACCTTGGGCAGCCGCGCGACCACGACCACGATGACCGCGATCAGGACGAGGATGGGCACGATCTCCTGCGTCAGCTTCTGCATCGCCGGGCCATCGTACACGACGTGTTACCCTCGCGCGCGATGCGCACCTCGCTGTGTTTGTCTGCGATCGCTGCCGCCGCCCTCGGGCTCGCGTGCAGCGGAGACAAGGCGCCCGCGACGCAGGGCTCCGCCGGCTCGGCCGGCTCGGCCGCGGCCACCCCGGCTGGCGTCGAGATCTTCGTCAACGACGCTTCGGTCGCCACGATCCCGCCGGCGCAGATCGCGAAGTGGCCGCGGCTCGACACGCTGGTCCCCGGCGACGCCCGCAAGCTCGGCACCTGGGAGCTCGTCACCGTCCAGACCGCCAGGCCCAAGCCGAGCGAGCTCGCTCACCCGTCGTCGAACTATCCCGACATGGTCCCTGCGATCTTCCCCGGCGACGGCGGCGCGCCCGCGTTCGGCATGTTCGACGCCGTCGAGCTCGCGAAGAAGGGCAAGGCGGCGCTGCGCGAGGACCACGTCTCCGCGATCCGGATCAAGGTCGCCCAGGGCGGCAACCGCGGCCAGAACGACGACGGCGGCGGCGCCGCCGCCGATCCGACCAAGCTCGTGGTCACCGTCAAGACCAAGGCCGGCACCACCACGCTCACCGGCGAGAAGCTGCTCGCGCTGCCCCGCGAAGGCACGCCCGGCAACCCCGACCAGAAGGGCTGGCGGCTCACCGCGCTGCTCGACGCCGCGGGCGTCAAGGCGTACGACCACCTCGTGCTGACCGATGCCTCCGGCACCAACCTCCTGCTCGACAGGAAGGACATCAGCGACACCAGCGTGCCGTTCATCAAGCTCAACAAGCAGGGCTCGCTGCGGCTGCGCGTGTGGAAGAAGGCCGGCGACGGCTGGAACGGCGCCGGCGACCTCCGCGGCCTGGCTGCGATCGAGGCCAGGTAGCTCCGGGGTCGATCAGCCCTTGAACGTCGACGGCCCCGGATCGCCGAACGGCTCGTCGCGCTCGCGCACCGCGGTGCGAAAGCCCGCCTCCGCCGCGCGCCGCGCGAAGCCGTGGCCCTCGGGCGTGTGGCGCGCGATGCCGTCGAACACCGTGCCGAGCATCTGGCTCTGCGCGAGGCCCTGCGCGAACACCGCCTGGTTGAGCATCAGCTTCATCATCACGAGCTGGTTGATCGGCATGCGCGCGATCCGCGACAGCAGGCTCTCGAACCGCGCGTCGAGCTGATCGCGCGGCGCGCACTCGATCGCGAGGCCCCACGCCACCGCCTCGCTGCCCGACAGGCAATCGCCCGTGAACAGGAGGCGCTTGGCCCGCTCGAGCCCGATGCGGTGCAGCCACAGCGCCGTCGTCGGCACGCCCCACACCCGCGCCGGCGGATACCCGATCTTCGCCGTGTCCTCGATCACCAGCAGGTCGCTGCACAGCGCCAGGTCCGTGCCGCCCGCCACGCAGAAGCCGTGGACCTTGCACACCACCGGCTTCTCGCTGTGGAACAGGCTCATGAAGCCGCGCACGTTGCGCGCCATCATCTGGTAATCGACCATCGGGTCCCAGGTCTGGCCCGGATCGTGGTTGTCGCGCTGGACCTGGCCGTCGAGCGGCGAGCCCGGCGGGCCGTACGACGGCAGCGCCTGCATGCCCCGCTCGGCGCTGAGCTCGAGGTCATAGCCGCCGCAGAAGCCCTTGCCGTTGCCGGCGAGCGCGATCACGTGGACCGCCGGATCGAGGTTGGCCTGCTCGACGCAGTCGGCGAGCTCGCGCGGCGTGCGCAGGGTCAAGCTGTTGCCGCGCTCGGGCCGGTTCAGCGTGATCCGCGCGATCCGGCCATCGACGGCATAGGTCATGGTCTCCATGGCGCGACGGTACGGCCGGCCGATCGCGCGCACAACGCGGCGGCGATCACTTCGTCGGCTGCTCGACGTCGACCAGCGGCGGCATCTCGTGCGCCGGGATCCGGATCTCCTGGCCGAGGTCGGGCCGGCGCGGCCGCGGCACCGGATCGATCGGCACGGTGCGGCCGAACCGCGCCGAGGTCTGGATCGCCTGGAGGATGCGGACGTCCGCCATGCCCTCCCAGCCGCTCGGCTCGGGCTCGACGTCGTCGCGGATGCAGCGCGCGAAGTACTCGATCTCGGCGGCGATCTGGTCGCGCTTGGGGAACGTGCGGATCTTGTCGCCGTGCTTGCCCACCACCTGCAGCGTCATCTCGTCGGCCGCGTACTCGTAGGCGTTGTCGAGCGTGAGGAAGCCGTCGGTGCCGATCACCTGGTAGTGCGCGCGGTCCCGCGCGCCGAAGCTGCAGGTGAACTGCGCCACGCGGTCGTGCGGGAACCGCAGCGCAACCGCGAAGGCTTCATCGACCGCCGCGAACCGCGGATCGCGGCCGCAGAGCTTCATCGCCATCGCCTCGACCGGCTCGGTGCGGAACAGGTAGCGCGCCGCATTGAGGCAGTAGATGCCGATGTCGTAGAGCGGACCGGCGCCGCGCCGCGGCTGCGTGCGCACGTTGCCGCCGCGCACCTGCATCGCGAACACCGAGCTGAACAGCCTCGGCTCGCCGATCTCGCCGCCGCGCGCGACCTCGATCGCGACGAGGTTGGCGGCCTCGAAGTGCAGCCGGTACGCGATCATCAGCTTGACGCGGCGCTGCTCGCACACGCGGATCATCTGCATGCATTCGGCCTCGGTCGGCGCCATCGGCTTCTCGCACAGCACGTGGCCGCCGTGGCGCGCCGCCACGAGCGTGAGCTCGGCATGCAGATCGTTGGGCACCGCGATGTAGACCGCGTCGACCACGCCGCTCTCGAGCAGCTCGTCGAGCTGATCGTACGAGCACAGCGCGCGGACGCCGTGGCGCCGGCCGATCTCCTCGAGCTTGTGGCGCGATCCCGAGACCAGCGCGGTCAGCTCGACATCGAGCAGCTGTTCGATCGCCGGGAGCACCGCGGCCTGCGCGAAGTGCCCCAGTCCGATCACTCCGATCCGGATACGCGAAGACGGACGAATCATGATCGAAGCTACAGCAAGGTATGTTCCATGCGCGGGGCCGCGAGCCGGCTCGCCACTTGCACTCGTCATAACAATGCCCATGAAGAACTGCGAGTGCTGCGGCAACACGTACGACAAGGCGTTCGAGCTCAGGATCGGAGGCACGACGCACATCTTCGACTCACTCCAGTGCGCGATCCACGTGCTGGCGCCGCGCTGCTTCCACTGCAAGGTTCCCATCATCGGCCATGGCCTCGAGGCGCGCGGCCAGTACTTCTGCTGCGCGCACTGCGCGCGCCAGGTCGGGATCGAGGAGGTCACCGACCGCGCCCCCGATCGCGGCGCCGCGCCGCCGTGAGCCTCCCCGCGTCTTCGTGAGCCGGCGTGCTCCTGCGTCACATCGGCAATGCACGCACCGTGCGCAGCTGCGCCCCGCCGCCGCTCATCGAGCGTGCGAGCACGCCCTCGTTCCTCAGGTCCAGTACGGCGTCGCGCCCCACTGGCGGTACACGCCTGTCGCGAACTCGAGGTCTCCCAGGTCCGGCCAGTGGTCCTTGTCGAACCCCGGCATCTCATCGAGCGACTCGCGGGTCACGTTCACCACGAACCGCTTCTTCTTCTCGTCGACGGTGATCGCCGACCACGGCAGCGCGAACAGCTTGTTTCCGATACCCATGAAGCCGCCGAACGACATCACGGCGTACGCGACGCGCCCGGTCGTGACGTCGATCATCAGCTCCTCGATCCGACCGACGTCCTGACCTGCGAGGTTGACCACCTTGTCGTGGATCAACGTGGACGCTCCCAGCGTCCTCCGAAATTTGTGCATTGCCTGGCTCCTTCTCCAGGCCAGCACAGCAAGCCGCGTTCCATCCGATTGCGCGCCATCCGAACGGTGAAACGCCGAGCGCTCGTGACGCCGCTCAGCGACGACGCGATGCCGTCTTCCCCAGACACACACCACTCGCGTCGAGCCGATCGGCCGGCGCCCCGGCCTCGATCGACTGCAGATCGATCCGCTGGGAGGATGACGGCCGAGGGAACGCCACCGCGAGCTTGCGGATCCGCGTCCAGTCGAGCGCCCGCGGGTCTGCCTCGTCGAACCGTCGCAGCGACTCGACCGGAATCCGCCATTCCTGCCAGGCATCCGCGGCGGACATCTCGACCATCGTGTCGGTGAACCAGCGCGCGCCGGTGACGAACGCCGGGTCGCTGTTCGAGTCCTCGACAACGATCTGCAGCTCCATGGCGGAGCGCGCGCGGTAGCGAACCACCAGCTCGGTGGCGCACGGCCACTGCCAGCGATCCTGGATGACGACGCGCTGCCACGCCGTGTCGGCGAGCTCCACCTCGAGGCCGGGCTGGCCGCTGCTCGCCACCGGCGAGAGCCGCGGGAGCCGATCGTCGGCTCCTTCCAGGCTCATGCGGTCGATGACCATGATGCCGGGCGATCCCTCCAGACAGTCCCCGGGGCCGATCTGCAGGCCTGTGACCTGCATCTGGATCATCCCGGTGGGCGGCGCATCGGGAGCTCCGGTCGCGACGAGCTCGAGCTGGCCAAGCTCGAACGGGGGGTCCGTGTCGTCGAGATCGCGCGGCCAGAACAGTCCCAACCAACTGAGGTTCAGCCGCCGGTTCACGGCGTCGGGCCCCAGCCCGGTTGGGAACGTCAATCCATGATTGTCGCCACGCGCGTCCGCGATCTTCAACTGGTGCCCGGTCCAGGGGCCGCTGCCGGACAACCCGTAGCTGACCGCGTAGCACGCCGCGGGGCCGGGAACATCGTGCCGCACAGCGGTGTACCAGCGCAGCCAGCGCTCGTTGCGCGCCTGGCCGCTGAGAATGAAGTCACCACCGCCGGTGAATGCCGCGGTCGACATGCAGGGATCGGACAGGAGCGCCAGCGGGAGCGGTGTTGTCATCGCATCGCGCGGCGGTGCGACCCCGGCGGGAAGCTCGGTCGCGAGATCGATCAATGGAGCGAGCGGGCTACGCCGAGCCAGCGCCGCGAGCAGAAGCGCGGTATAGCCGTATTCCACCGTTCGTTGGTTCTGTGGATACAGGAGCGGGTCACCCTGTGGCGTCATCACGGGTCCCGCGATTGCGAGCACGCCGCCGTCGGAGGTCTGCAGCGCGACTCCGGTATTGAGGAGGTTCGCAGCACGCGCGTGGTCGCCGATGGCAAGCGCGGCCAATCCGGCGAGCAGCGTGATCTCGCCGTTGACATTGGAGATCACCATCGCCGTATCCGGAATGG
The DNA here is from genome assembly GCA_005887925.1 of Deltaproteobacteria bacterium. Taxonomy (GTDB): domain Bacteria; phylum Myxococcota_A; class Polyangia; order Haliangiales; family Haliangiaceae; genus JABFXX01. The sequence goes on from VBLP01000651.1 coordinate 6,198, forward strand.
CTGCGGTGGTCGAGCTGCACGAGCTGTAGGGATCCCAGCACGCGACACACCCGGCCGTCGGATCGGCTGCCCGCACCGCACCCGTGCCCGGAATCGCCGGCCTACGTCAAGAACAGCGTCGTGAACCAGGCGAGAAATGCTTCGCAGGCGGGCGTCGACGTAAGGGAAAGGTTGCGAACGAGATGCCCGTAACCCCCGGCGGCGCTGGCATCGCGCCACACGCTGCGGACCTTGAGCGCCGCCTTTCGCGCATGTCGAAGCTCGTACTCCGCGCCGTGATCGTCCCTGGCGATGCGGCACGCTTCGGCGGCGTACGAGAGGATCGAGGACTGCGGGATGATGGCGCTCACGAAGTCCTCGAGGTCGCCGTGGCCGACGCTATCGGGCCACATCCAGATGCCGCAATGGCCATCGACGATTGCTCCGGTGCTCGCCGGGTCACGGACATCCAGACCGAGACGTTGCAGGATGGCCGAGACGGCTGGCCAGTTGTCATTGCTGGCGTCGTCTCGATCGACGATGACGCCCACGCGCGCATCCCGCCGCTGGCCAGATCGATGCCCACGAGCTTCCTGACCACGGAGTTGACCACCGCACCATCATCCGGCCCTTCGACAAACAGCGCGTCGATCTTGTCGTTGATCTCGCGCGGCATCAGCGAGCCTCGAGCTCCATCTCGACGTATTCAGCGATGCGACCGGCATCGAATCGGACCGAGGTCTCCCGCCCCGCTTCGAGGCGATGCACGGCCACATGTGCAGCAAGCGAAGGGTTGGTCCGGTGGAGCTCTGCCAGCCCTTCCACCCAGTCCTTCGAATGCGTGGCCGCGAAGATCTGGATGCGCCCTGCCAGCGCCGTTTCGACCACGAAGCGCCAGACCTTGGGCATGACCGACCAGTGGAGGCCGTTCTCGATCTCGTCGATCAGCAAGAAGCCATGCTGGGTCAGTGCAAGATGCAGCGCGAGCGTCAGGATGCGGGACACGCCTTCACCGAGCGTACCCAGGGGAACCGGGCCGTCCGCACCGCGCAGCAGGACCTTCGCGATCGTTCCATCGCTCTCGGAGATCGCGATCCTCTCGATCTGTGGCTCGATGAGCCGAAGCGCGTCGATCGTGCGCTGTTCGCCCGGGGTCAGCACGACATTGGCCCAGAGGCGTGCGAGCTGCTTCGGAAGCAGACGATTGGTAGGAACGAAGCCAACGGGTGGAGTCAATCGCAGACCGTGGTTCGTGAAGGTGGATGGCGACCCCGCGCCAAGCAGACCATCGGGGGTGAGTGGTAGCATCAGCTTGACATCCGGCCCTCGTCGCTCCGGAACGGTCTTCCGCTCGAAGGCAAGGCGCAGCGTGCCGGGAACCCACGGCGGAGATGCGTCGCCTGGCACGGATTCCAGGCTCCTCGTTACTGCAAGCTCCTCGTTGCCAGTTGCATGAATGGCGAAGGTCGCGCCGGGAGCGAGCACGTGGCCGTGAAACCAATGGCGCAGATCAAGCTCTACGACATCCTCGTCGGCTGCTCGTCGCTGGCGGAATTCCCCCCGATCGAGCGATGCGCGGTAGAGCACGAACGGGCTGTCGTGCGACACCACGGCCTCGATGGCCTCGAGAAGGACCGTCTTGCCCGCGTTGTTCGCGCCGACAATGAGATTGACCGGTGCGAGGCCCTCGACACGCAGCTTCCTGAAGCAGCGGAAGTTCTCGATATCGATCGATGTGATCGCGGCCATACAGCATCCTACTGGGAACACGCGGTTCATGCACAGAAGCAGCCAGGGTAGGTGGCCGAGGTATGAGCGGCGATCACCGGCGCCAGCGCGGGGCGATCAGGCGGCGCTTGCCGTCGCTGGCGAGCGTGACGTCGGGGGCGTCGAGCGCGTCGCGGTCCCACAGCTTGCAGGTGACCTGCTTGTGCTGCTGGTCGAGCGCCTCGCAGTAGTTGGTGAACTCGCAGCGCCGGACAGGCTCTGGCGCGCCGACGCGATCAGGTCGGCCTCGCCGCGCTCGAGGATCGCCTCGGCCTGCGCGAACTCGCAGATCCCGCCGGCGGTGACGACGGGCGTGGCGAACCCTGCCGCGCGGATGGCGGCGCGGATCGTCGCGGCGAGGTTGACGTTGCGGCCGAACGGCCCGCGCGCGTCGCTGTAGATCGTCGGCATGCACTCGTAGCCGGACCGGCCGGTGTAGGGGTAGGCCGCCCAGCCGACCTTGGGCTGCTTGGCGTCCTCGAACTTGCCGCCCTTGGAGATCGACAGGAAGTCGAGGCCGGCGCGCGCCAGCTCGACGCCGAACCAGGCTGCGTCATCGAGGTGGCTGCCACCCTCGATCACGTCGTCGCCGAGGTAGCGGCAGCCGACGATGCCGCGGCCGCCGACGTGGGCGCGCACCGCGGCGATGACCTCGCGCGGCAGGCGGATCCGGCGCTCGCGCGAGCCGCCGTAGCCGTCGCCGCGCGTGTTGAGCGCCGACAGGAACGACGCCATCGTGTAGGCGTGCGCGAAGTGGAGCTCGACGCCGTCGAACCCGGCGCGCATCGCGCGATCGGCGGCGCCGGCGAACAGGCCGGGCAGCACCTGCGGCAGCGCCTGGATGTGCGGCAGCTGGGTGTCGGTGACGCGCTCGCGGTAGCCGCGCTCGAGGTCCTCGAGCTCCCGCGGCGATAGCACGCGCGGCAGGTCGCGATCGGGGACCGCGGCGAGCCGCTCGCGTAGCTCGGCGTCGCTGCACGTCGCGGCGGTGGCGTCGCCGGTGAGCTCGGCCAGCGCCTCGCGGTGGTGGTCGCCGACGGCCAGGAACCGCCCGAGGTACTTGTCGCGCGCCGGCCGCCGCCGGATCGCCAGGAAATCGATCAGCTGGATCAGGAACAGCGTCTCGCCGCCCGACGCCTCGCGGACCGCATCGACCAGCCGGGCCAGCCCGTCGCCGAAGCGGTCGTGGCCGATCCGCAGCAGCGGCCCCGATGGGATGTCCCGGATCCCGGTCGCCTCGACCACCAGCACGCCCGGCCGGCCCTCGGCGAACCGGCGGTACCAGTCGATCACGTCGCGGGTGACGAAGCCGTCGCCGGTGGCGCGCCACGGCACCATCGCCGGGATCCACGTGCGGGTCGCCGCCGTGCGCGGCCCGAGCGCGATCGGCTGGAACAGCAGCGCCCGCGCCGCCTGGTCACGGCTGGGCCATGCCGCCGCCAGGGGCTCGTGCTTGATGCGCTCGGTCGGCTGCCACACGTCGTTCCTACCATAACCCGCCGGGCGGCTCTCCGAACCGATCGAGGCCGGTCCGCTGGCGGTCCGCGCGGCAGTCGTCTAATGATCGCCGCCATGGCGAACCTGAGTCCCGGCGACCCCATGCCCGACACTTCTCTGGTGGGCCCCGACGGGCCGGTCCAGCTGCGCGACAAGCTCGGCAAGCCGCTCGTGGTGTACTTCTACCCCAAGGACGAGACCTACGGCTGCACCCGGGAGGCCTGCCGGTTCCGCGACCAGTACGAGGACTTCGTCGGCGCCGGCGCCGAGGTGATCGGCGTGTCGCGCGACGACGCCACCTCGCATGCGAAGTTCCGGGAGCACCATCACCTGCCGTTCACGCTGCTGAGCGACCCGGGCGGCAAGGCCGCCGCCAGCTGGGGCGTGCGCACCACGCTCGGCATCCCCGGCCGCGTCACCTTCGTGTTCGACAAGGCCGGCGTGGTCCGCCACCGCTTCGACTCCGCGCTGCGGTTCGGCAAGCACGTCGACGAGGCGCTCGCGACCGTCAAGGCGCTGCGCTGAAACGGCAGGTCAGCGGGTCGCGAACGTCACGTCGACCGCCGCGGCGGCGAGATCGGTGTGGACCGAGAGCTCGACCTGCGCCGCTCCGCGGCGGCGCGCCAGGCCCGCGATCAGGCCCTGGCGGGCGCGCTCGATGCGGCTGCGCAGCGCGTCGTCGCCGGCGCCGAGCGTGACCACCGTGACATCCTTGCCCGGGCCGGTGACCGTCACGTTCCTCAGATGGAACATGGCGCCCTGGTCGATCTCGAACGTCACGTAGGCCGCGCCCGCGGTGTCGAACGTGACCACGGCGGGCTCGACCCGCGCGGCGAGGTAGCCGAGGTCGGCCAGCGCGCGCTCCATGGCGTCGCGGTCGCGCACGAGCCGGTCGGAATCGAGCTGCTGGCCGGGCCGGGTCTCGAGCACGCCGCGCAGCTGCGCCTGCAGGAGCCGCCGGCCGTCGAGCGACACGCTGCGAACTTCTTGCAGCCGCGCCACCGGGCGGTTCACCGCCGCCTCGGCGTTCGCGGTGGTGGTTGGACCATGTCGAACCATGGCCCACGCGGCCACGACGACGACAGCGGTCACCACCACGTACGAACGCATCCTCTGCCTGGCTGCAATGGCGAGGCCAGCGCAACCGACGGAGATCGCTCGGCGGCGCTGTGTCCGCGGCTTCACGTGTGGTGACAGCGCTACGTCGGCGCGGCGACGGCGTCGTCGGCCACGCGCAAAAGTGGCGCTCGCCGGCGCAGCGCTGCCGGGGGCTCAGCGGTCGAGCCCGCGCACCAGCGCGTCGCGCACCGCCGCGTACTGCTCGGGGAGCTCGACCGGCGCGTTGCGATGGCGCGGCGCCGGCACGGCCGGCAGCGTCGCCTCGTGGTAGCCGACCTTGAAGTCGGCGAACTTGAGCCCGCTCGCCGTCGAGATCACCACCACGCGATGGCCGCGGTTGATCTCGCCGCGCGCCGCCAGCTTGGTCAGCGCCGCCAGCGCGACGCCGGTGTGCGGGCAGGTGAACAGGCCGTCGCGATCGGCCTCGGCGGACGCATCCGCCAGCTCGGCCTCGCTGGCGATCTCGACCACGCCGTCGCACGCCCGCAGCGCGCGCACCGCCTTGCTGAAGCTCACCGGGTTGCCGATCTGGATCGCCGAGGCCAGCGTGGCCTGGGCCTTGACCGGCACCAGCTCGGCCCACCCGGCGCGGTAGCTCGCATGCAAGGGGCTGGCATGCGCCGCCTGCGCGACGCAGATCCGCGGCCGGCGGTCGACCAGGCCGAGCGCGAGCAGCATCTCGAAGCCGGCGCCGAGCGCCGACACGTTGCCCAGGTTGCCGCCGGGGATCACCACCCAGTCGGGCACCTGCCAGCCGAGCTGCTGGCAGAGCTCGATCGCCACCGTCTTCTGGCCCTCGACGCGCAGCGAGTTCATCGAGTTCGCCAGGTACACGCCTTCGCGCTCGGCGAGCTCCTGGACCAGCCGCATGCAGCCGTCGAAGTCGGTGTCGATCGCCAGCACCAGCGCGCCGGCCGCGAGCGGCTGCACCAGCT
>VBLP01000165.1:0-12616 GCA_005887925.1 Deltaproteobacteria bacterium
CCGACCTGCTATCGCGCGACGCTGGCCAACATCCAGAGCACCACGCCGGCACAGCTCAAGGAGCTCGCCAAGAAGTACCTCGCCAAGGGCGCGTTCACGCTGCAGATCGACCCCGGCGAGCGCAAGCCCGCCGTCGAGGAGCCCGCGGTCGCCAACCTGCCGCCGACCAGCGTCGCCCCGCCGGCCAAGGGCCTCAAGGCGCTGGCGTCGACGGTCGATCGCAGCCAGGGCGTGCCCAGGACCGAGAGCTTCCCGTCGCTGCGCTTCCCCGGCGTGACCCGCGCGACGCTCGGCAACGGCCTCAAGGTCGTGCTCGCCGAGCGCCACGGCCTGCCGCTGGTACAGATGAACATGGAGTTCCGCGGGGCCGGGTACGCGTCCGATCGCGGCCAGAAGTCCGGCACCGCCGCGTTCACGCTCGGCATGCTCGACGAGGGCGCCGGCAACTACGACGCGCTGGCGTTCGCCGCGCGCAAGGAGTCGCTCGGGGCGACGATCAACGCCACCGGCACGCTCGACCTCGCCAGCGTGCGGCTGTCGGCGATGAAGCCGCGGCTCGACGACTCGCTCGCGCTGTTCGCCGACGTGATCATGCGGCCGCGGCTCGAGGACAAGGACATCGAGCGCGTGCGCGGCAAGTGGCTGGCGTCGATCAAGCAGGAGAAGGCGCGGCCCAACAGCCTCGCGCGCCGCCTGCTCGGCCCCGCGCTGTTCGGCGCCGGCCACCCCTACGCGATCCCGCTCAGCGGCACCGGCACCGAGGAAGGTATCTCCGGGCTGCACCGCGAAGACCTCACGAAGTGGCTCGGCGAGTGGGTCCGCCCCGACAACGCCACGCTCCTGGTCGTCGGCGACACCACCCTCGCCGAGCTGACGCCCAAGCTCGAGAAGGTGTTCGCCGGCTGGAAGGCCCCGGCCTCGCCGCCGCCGCAAGTCGCGCTGCCCACCGTCAAGCTCGGCACCAAGCCGCGCGTCCTGCTCGTCGATCAGCCCGGCGCACTGCAGGCCAACCTCCTGGTCGCGCAGGTCGTCGCGCCCAGCACCGATCCCGGCGCGATCGACTTCGAGATCGCCAACGGCGTGCTCGGCGGCACGTTCAGCTCGCGGATCAACATGAACCTGCGCGAGGACAAGCACTGGTCGTACGGCGCGTTCTCCAACGTCGGCGACGCCCTCGGCCAGCGCGTGTGGGCCACCTTCGCCCCGGTGCAGATCGACAAGACCGTCGAGTCGATCAAGGAGATGCGGCGCGAGGTCATCGACTACGTCACCGCCAAGGCCCCGGCCAAGCCCGAGGAGCTCGCCAAGCTCCAGGCCTTCCAGACCCACACGCTCCCCGGCCGCTACGAGACCGGCAACGCCGTCCTCCAGACGCTCAGCGAGATCACGCTGTACGGCCGGCCCGACGATTACGCGCAGCAGCGCGCCAACCGGATCGGCGCGCTCACCCTCGATCAGCTCAAGAAGGCGATCGCCGCGGTCCAGCCCGGCGCGCTGACCTGGATCATCGTCGGCGATCTCAAGAAGATCGAGAAGCCGGTCCGCGGCCTCGAGCTCGGCGAGCTCAAGGTCGTCGACGCCGACGGCAAGCCGCTGCGCTGATCATCCGCTTCAGGTGCCGGTCGGATGGCGATTCGGGTTGTCGCCGGTCGGCTGCAGCTGCGGCTCGGTCATCAGCCGCGGGCACTCGCCCTTCTCCAGCATCGAGACCTGCTCGCGCGCCTGCTCGCGCAGGGCCGGCAGCTGCGACGGATCCTGCGGGATGAGCACCAGGCGCTCGCCGCCGGGGACGTCCTCGACGCGCGCGCGCGCGGGCACCATCGCGAGGTCCATGCCGGACTGCAGGTTCCCGGTGTTGCTCGGGTCGTTGATCGGGCTGTTGACGCCGGTACCGGGCGGGTTGTTCGGGTTGTTCATGTCGCGGCTGGGCGGATTGTTCGGGCCGTTCACGCCGCCGTGGACGTCGGCGCCCGCCGTCGCGGTGCGGTCGTTCACGCCGCCGTGGACGTCGGCGCCCGCCGTCGCGCTGCGGTCATCGACGCCGCCATGGACATCGGCGCCGGCCGTCGCGCCGGAGGTCTTGTCCTTGTCCTTCACGCCCGCGTGGACATCGGTGCCGGCCGTCGCGGTGTGACCACCGACGCCGCCATGGACATCGGCGCCAACCGTCGCGCCCTTGTCCTTCACGCCTGCGTGGACATCGGCGCCGGCCGTCGCGCCGGTCTTGTTGCTGCTGTCGTCCTTGACGCCGCCGTGGACATCGGCGCCGGCGGTGGCCTCGTGGCTGCCGACGCCGCCGTGCACGTCGCCGCCGACGGTCGCGCCATGCGTGTCACTCGGGCCGCCGGGGCTGGCGACCTGGCCGGGCTGCGTTCCCACCATCTCGTTGTGGTGGTCGGCGATCTGGCGGACCTGCGCGCGCAGATCCGAGACGTCGCCGGTCGTGGTGAACACGATCGCGACGCCGTCGTTGGTGTCGGCGGTGACCACGTTGGTGCCGGGCGTCTGCATGACGCCGCACTTGCTGGTGCTCGCCGTGTCGGTCACGGGCGGACCCGCGGTCGCGACCTGCGGTTTGTGGTGCGAGCACGCGAGCAGGCCGAGCGCGAAGCTCGACCACAAAAGGGAATTACGCATTATGGATCTCCTCGTGAAGTCCCTGGCTGGTGGTGCACGCGAGGTGCCATCCGCGCGAGGTACCGGTGCGAGCGCACGACGGAGCCTCAGGCACCGTCGTCGTCGCGAGCGCCGGCGACCTGGGCTCGGCGATTCCCCGATCCCGCCACGCGGCCGCGGCGATGCACGGCCGTGGGCTCCCACGCGCGTGGCCACGAGCCGCGAGCGTGCCGCTGCACGACGCCCGGCGGCGACTCCCGAGCCCACTCGCTGGCAGGTGCGGTCTGCGAATCCCCCGTACGGCGCCACCGGGCTTCACACATACGCATGGCTCACGCGCAGCCGGATCCGGCACACGCAGCGCGGCGCCCACGCGGAACCGGTCGCCGACAGCGATCGCCACCTCCAGAGATCTCGCGTCCGCGTATGCCTGCGTCCCTTCACAGCCGTGGCCTTGCGCATCGCACGCGAGGTCCTGCATCACACGGAGTCCGGCGCCATGCGTTGCCCGGCGCCTCTTGTACCGTATATGGGACGTGCGCCGGATGCGTCCCGAACCGGCCTTGCCGCGCCGGTGCGGCGATCTGCCCGACGCCCTTCAACGAGGTCCTTCATGACGGTCGCGATCTCCGCCCGGCACCCGCTTGCTCTGTCGCCGGCCGCGGAGCCACCGTGACGCGCGTGCCCGTCGGTGTACGAAACCGACACGATCCGTATCGTCCGGCCTGTACATGATCTGCGCGAACCGCCTTCGATGGTGGGGCAGGGCACCTCGAGCGTGGGGCAGGCAACCTCGATGCAGGTGCTGTGTGTCGAACACCCAGCTGTGCATTCACGTGCTTGGCGCCGTGACCGTGAAGAGGTCTGGTCCTTGCTTTGATCGACCGCGAGGTACTCCTATGAAGCGCATAACTTTGATCACACTCGGGTTCTCGATCGCTGCATGCACCTCGTCGTCGTCGCAGACATCGCCCGCGACGACCGCCGACTATGAAGATGCCGCCCAGACGATCGCGTCGTCGACGGTGATGGGCGGAAGCGGTGGCGCGATCGGAGGCGGCGACATCATCGTGTTCGCGGATGCGCTGAGCCTGGCGCGCGGCCATCTGCCGCTCGGCTTCCTTCGCATCGACGACCACCACTTCCACGGCAACCTGATGGGCGTCGACCACGCCATCACGATCACGTGCAAGGACGCTGCGGGCGCCGCGCAGCAGGCCTGCAACAGCACGACCGACAGCGCGACGATCACGCTCAAGCAGACCGGCAGCGTGGAGACGCCGAGCTTCATGGCGTCGGTCGACCGCGAGGGCAACTTCACGATCACCGGCCTGCAGAGCGCCACCGCGACGTTCGACGGCGACAGCAGCTTCTCGCTCGACACCACGCTGCACTCGGTGTTCCATCCCGGCGTGACGTCGACCTTCATGTTCGACGCGACCGCGTCGTACAAGGCGATCACGATCGCGACGGCGGACCACCAGATCACCGGCGGCTCGGCCAGCTTCGAGGTCAAGGCGCACCGCACCGTCACCGGCACGGGCAGCGGCTCGCAGAACCACGACGTCGACAAGTCGTTCGACGTCCATGCCGACATCACCTTCAACGCCGATCACACGGCCACCCTGGTGCTCGACGGCACGCACACCTTCACGATCGACCTGACCACGGGCAAGATCGTCAAGGTCATGACCTGATCGCGTACGGATCGTCCGGATCAACGGGCGCCATCGGCGGCTCCGGTCGCCGCGCCGGCGCGCTCGGTGTCAGCGCGTGAGATCGTTTGGTGATCTCGCGCGTCTGACCCGAACGCATGACCAGCCAGCGATATTTGCTCCTGGCGGTTGCGCTCGCAGGCTGTAGTGCGAGCGAGGCCGCCCCCGCCCAGGACGCTCCGGGCACCGCCACCGACAAGAAGATCGCGGCCTTGGCGCCCGCCCGGCTCGCGGGCAGCGCCCGGCTCGACAAGGCGATCGCGACCTACTTCGGCTCGGTCAGCACGCAGCGGACCTACATCCAGACCGACAAGCCGCTGTATCAGCCCGGCGAGACGATCTGGTTCCGCGCCGATGTGCGGGCGACCAAGACACTGGTCGGCGGGCCGCCGGGCGGCATCACGATGCAGCTGGTGTCGCCGCGCGGCGCGGTGATCGCGACCAAGCGCGTGCTCGTCCAGGGCGGCGTCGCGCGCAACGACTTCGCGCTGCCCCCCGATATCGAGGGCGGCGAGTACACGCTGCAGCTGACCGCCGACACCGGCGGCAGCGATGCCAGGAAGGTGATCGTCAACACCTACGAGGCGCCCCGGCTGATGAAGACGCTCGAGCTGCTCCGCAAGGCGTACGGCGAGGGCGATCCGGTCACCGCCGCGATCGAGGTCAAGCGCACGACGGGTGAGCCGTTCGCCGACCGCGCGCTGACCGGCGTGGTGACGATCGACGATGCCGAGGTCCAGCGGCTCGCGCTCAGGACCGACAAGGACGGCAAGGCGCTGGCGCGGTTCCAGCTGCCGGCCCAGATCGCGCGCGGCGACGGCCTGCTGACGATCCTCGTCGAGGACGGCGGCGTCACCGAGTCGATCCAGAAGCGGATCCCGATCGTGATGAAGACCTTGCAGCTCGGGCTCTACCCCGAGGGCGGCGACCTCGTCGAGGGCGTGCCCGGCCGCGTCTACTTCATGGCGAAGACGCCGATCGGCAAGCCGGCGGACATCGAGGGCAGCGTGGTCGACGACCGCGGCCAGGTCGTCACCGAGCTGCGGTCGATCCACGACGGCATGGGCCGGTTCGAGATCGTGCCCGCGGCCGGCCGGCGCTATCACGTCGAGATCACCCGGCCGGTCGGCATCGTCACGCGGGCCGGCGTGCCGGCGGCGCGGCCCGACGGCTGCGTGCTGCGCACCGTCGGATCCCGCGGCGACACGCTGCGCGCGGCCGCGATCTGCAAGACCGCGCAGCGGCTCCAGGTCGAGGCCACCCTGCGCGAGACCCGGCTCGCCGGCGGCGCCTTCGAGGCCGAGGCCGGCATACCGGCGCTCGTCGAGCTGCCGATCGCGCGGACGGCGCAGGGCGCGGTGCGGGTGACGCTGTTCTCGGCCCGCGGCGAGCCCCTCGCCGAGCGGCTGATCTATCACGGCGCCGGCGCGAACCTGAAGGTCGCGCTCACCGCCGATCGCAAGTCGTACGCGCCGCGTGACCGGGTCAAGCTGCACGTCCACGCGACCGACGCGCGCGGCAACCCCATCAAGGCCAGCGTCGGGCTCGCCGTGGTCGACGACACCGTGCTGTCGTTCGCCGACGACAAGACCGCGCGCATCCTCGCGCACACCTACCTCGAGCCCGAGCTCGGCGCGACCGCGGCCGATCCGATCGAGGAGCCCAACTTCTACTTCTCCGACAAGCCCGAGGCCGCCGCGGCGATGGATGCGCTGCTCGCGACGCGCGGCTACCGCAAGTTCGAATGGCGGCAGGTCCTGCCCGCCGGAGGGAGCCAGCCATGAACCGCTACCCGATCCTCGCGCTCGGCGCGCTCGTCGCCGCCGCAGCGCTCGACCCCGCGGCCGCGATCGCCGCCGGCACCGGCTCGATCGAGGGCACCGTCATCGATCAGCCGACCAACCAGATCGTCCCGGGGGGCGCGATCCATGTCGCGATCGCCTGCGGCGCGGTCCACCGGACGGCAAGCGTCGACGGCGCCGGCCACTTCGCGATCGCCGATCTGCCCGAGGGCAGCTGCACCCTGACCGCCAGCGGCGCGGCCTACGCGACCAGCTCGCTCGCCGTCACCGTCACGGGCGGCTCGATCGCGACGATCCTGGTCGGCGTCACGACCAAGGAGTACATCGAGCAGCTGCGCAAGGAGCAGGCGCAGATGCGGACGCGGATGTATCGCGCGCACGCCGGCCGTGGCGGCGCCGTCATGAACGGCGTGGATCGCGCGCCGATGCCGATGCCGGCCGAGCCGGCCCCGCCACCGATGGCGGGACCACCGCCGGTGGCGGTTCCGCAGCCGATGCGCCCGATGGCCAAGAACCCGGCCCCCAAGCCGGTTGCCCCCGCCGCGGTGAAGCCTCCCGCGGCGCAGGCCAACGCCCGGCCGGCCCCCGCCGCTGCCGCGACGCCGCCCGCCGACGCGATCGCGGGCAAGGCCAAGATCGCCAAGCTCGACAAGGACGAGGCCTTCGATCGCCGCGCCGCCGGCCGCAAGCAGATGATCCGCCGCAACGCCGACGACCAGGTGATGCAGCAGGCCAACGGCTGGGCCATGGTCCGCGTGTTCCCCGTGCCGCAGTACACCCGGGCCTACGACGGTCCGCGCACCGACTTCCGCGAGACCGTGTACTGGAACCCGTCGGTCGAGACCACCGCGAGCGGCGACGCCGACGTGTCGTTCGTGCTGTCCGACGCCGTCACCGCGTTCCGCGCCACCGCCGAGGGCTTCTCCGCGGCCGGCGCGCCGGGCGGCGGCCAGACCACGTTCCAGGCCAAGCTGCCGATGACGCTCGACGCCCACCTGCCGGTCGAGGTCACCTCGGGCGGCACCGTCCGGCTTCCGGTCACGCTGACCAACGAGACCGACGAGCCGATCGACGCCACGCTCGCCGCGCAGTTCGGCTCCGCGTTCAAGCTCACCGCGAGCGCGCCCGGCGCGATCCACCTCAAGGCGCACGACAAGCAGAGCCTGTTCTTCCCGCTCGACGTCGTCGCCACCGACGCCAGCGCCGATGTGTCGATCAAGCTGACCGGCCGCGGCCTGTCCGACGAGATCAAGCGCACGATCCGCGTCGCGCCGCGCGGCTTCCCGATCGAGCTCGCCGCCTCCGGCACCGCGCACCGCGGCGACGGCGCCCGCCACATCTTCGATCTCGCCGGCGCGCTGCCCGGCACCATCCACGCCAGCGTGACGATGTTCCCGTCGCCCGTCGCGGCGATGACCCAGGGCATGGCCGGCATGATCCGCGAGCCCGGCGGCTGCTTCGAGCAGGCGTCGTCGACGAACTATCCGAACATCATGATCCTCGGCTACCTCGACACGACGAGCGACGGCGCGGATCCCGCGCTCGTCGCGAAGACCAAGGGCGTGCTCGACAAGGGCTACAAGCTGCTCACCGGCTACGAGACTCCCGAGAAGGGCTACGAGTGGTTCGGCCACACGCCGGGCCACGAGGCCCTCACTGCCTACGGCCTCATGGAGTTCGCCGACATGGCCAAGGTCTACGACGTCGACAGGAAGATGGTCGAGCGCACCGCCGACTGGCTGATGAGCCGGCGCGACGGGCAGGGCGGCTTCCAGCGCAGCCAGCAGGCGCTCGACTCGTTCGGTCGCGCCAGCCCCGCCACGACCAACGCGTACATCATGTGGGCGCTGTCCGAGGCCAGGCGCACCGGCGCGCTCGGCAAGGAGCTCGGCGGCCAGAAGGCGCTCGGCGACGAGACCCGCGATCCGTACCTCCTCGCGCTCGCCGCCAACACCAACCTGCTCGCCGCGCCCAGGGCCGCCGACACCACCGCGATGGTCAAGCGCCTCGCCGGCATGCAGGCCAAGGACGGCAGCTTCCCCGGCGCCAAGGAGTCGATCACCATGTCCGGCGGCGAATCGCTCGCCATCGAGACCACCGCGCTCGCCGTGCTCGCCCTGATCAAGGCGTCCCCCGGCAGCGAGTACGAGGCCCAGATCCGCGCCGGCGTCGACTGGCTCAACACCAAGCGCGGCGGCTACGGCGCGTGGGGCAACACCCGCCAGATGGCCGCGCCCGGCACCGCGACCCTGATCATCAACGGCAAGGACGCCGGCGCGATCAAGTTCGACAAGGGCCGGCGCGACGCGCTCGTGTGGAACGACCTCGCAGGCAAGCTCGCCCCCGGCAAGAACACCATCGAGCTCCGGCTCGACAGCGCCGCCCAGCTGCCCTACACCATCTCGATCGACTATCGCTCCGCGCAGCCGGCATCGTCGCCACAGACCAAGCTCGCCATCTCGACCCAGCTGGTCAAGACCCAGGCCCGGATGGGCGAGGGCATCACGCTGCGCGCCCACGTCGAGAACACCACCGCCGCCGGCATCCCCATGACCCTCGCGCGCGTCGGCATCCCCGGCGGCCTGGTCTTCCAGACCTGGCAGCTCAAGGAGCTGCGCGACAAGGGCCAGATCGACTTCTACGAGACCCGGCCGCGCGAGGTGATCCTCTACTGGCGCGCCCTGCCGCCGTCGGCCAAGAAGGACATCGACCTCAACCTCCTCGCCGCCGTCCCCGGCACCTACGAGGCCCCGGCCAGCTCCGCGTATCTCTACTACACCGCCGAGGACAAGGCCTGGACCAAGCCGGTCGCGATCACCGTCGACCGATAGCGGCCTTCCGATGTCGTCGCCGGCCATGTCCTGATAGAATCGTGCGCGCGGAGGGCCGGCATGGGCGCGCTCGTCTTCATCAGTCATTCGTCGCAGGATCACGGGGTTGCCGTCAGCGTGTGCGAGGCCCTGGAGCGGCGCGGCGTCGGCTGCTGGCTGGCGTCGCGCGATATCAGCCCCGGCGATAACTTTCAGGAGGCGATCGTCACGGCGATCAGCTCGGTGCGCGCGATGGTGCTGGTCTTCACCGGCAGCGCCAACAATTCCGACGAGATCAAGAAGGAGATCGCGCTCGCGAGCCATTCAATGGATCGACGCGTTCGACGATTGGGATGTGGCCATGTCCCGCCTCGCCGACCAGATCGGCGGGATGGCCCGCGGATCGGCTGCGGCGCCCGCGGTGCCCGCCTCGCCGACGGATCCCGCCGCGGCCCGCAACCTCTCGGGCAAATGGGTCACCAGCCCACTGATCAATCCCTACGACCGCAATACCACCTCGACGCTGCATTTCGAGCTCGAGCAATCAGGTGACGCCTTGTTCGGCACCGTGCGCGAGAAGACCGATGTCAGCGCCGTCGTGCGCGGCATCCAGGGTGGCCAGATCAAGGGCGACACGGTCGTCTTCTATACCCAGGGCGTGACGACGAGCGGTAACGGCATGCAGCCCTACAAGGAGCACTACCACGGCACGCTGAAGGGCGGCGCGATCGAGTTCATCCGGCAGAACGACGTCGCGACAGGCGGTCTGCCGGAAAAGTTCACGGCGACCCGCGAGTAGGCGCCGGATCCCCCGCCGATCAGGCAGGGCATCGATGATGTTGCGCGGTCCCTGGGCGGACACCATCGACGGGCTGGCACATGTGCCTGGTCCAGGACCTGTGCCGCGCGCCTCTCGTGCTGCGGGTCGGACGCGCAGGTGCTCGAAGTCCGGCCGCAATCGCCGGGCATCCGGGATGCAAGACGGTCGGGCAAGGAGACGTGTCGTGAACGCATCATTTCTGGGTTTCGTGGTGGGGTTGCTGGTCACTCTGTTTGCGTTGCGCCGCCGGCTGCGCCGGCAGATCCGCCGTAACGAGCTGTCGATGACGTACATCCCGTGGTGACGGGTGAGGTGCGGATCGCGTCGTACGCGTGAGAGGTCGGCATGAGCGCGCTCGTGTTCATCAGCCATTCGTCGCAGGATCGCAGGGTTGCCGTCCGGGTGCGAGGCCCTCGAGCAGCGCGGCCTGCACTGCTGGCTGGCTTCGCGCGACATCAGCCCCGGCGAGAACTTTCAGGAGGCGATCGTCAGGGCGATCGGCTCGGCGCGCGCGATGGTGCTGGTGTTCAGCGGCAGCGCCAACAATTCCGACGAGATCAAGAAGGAGATCGCGCTCGCGAGCCACTACCACCTCGCCGTCATCCCGGTGCGCGTCGAGGACGTGTTGCCGACCGATGCCTTTCTTTACGAGCTGTCGACGCGGCAATGGATCGACGCGTTCGACGACTGGGATCGGGCGATGTGCCGCCTCGCCGACCAGATCGGCCGGCCAGCCGGCGGACCGGTTGCGGTGCCCGCCGCGCCTTCCGCGCGGCCGCGGCGACGCAGGGCAGTCGCATGGGGCGTCGCGGCCGCGCTTGCGGCGACCGCCCTGGCCACAGGGGCGGCGTACTCGCTGGCCGGAAAACCGGCCGCACCTGCCCGATCGGTGGAGCCCGCCGCGACGCGCGACCTCTCGGGCACATGGGTCACCAGCGCGCTGATCAATCCTTATGACCATAGAACATCGTCGATGCTGCATTTGGAGATCGAGCAATCGGGTGATTCCTTGTTCGGCACCGTGCGCGAAACGATCGGCAAGGGCGACGTCATGCGCGGCATCGAAGGCGGCCAGGTCAAGGGCGACGTGGTCGTCTTCTATACCCAGGGCGTGATCACGATCGGCAGCGGCGAGCAGCCGTACAAGGAGCACTACCTCGGTACGCGGAAGGGCGGTGCGATCGAGTTCATCCGCCGGAATGACGTGGCGACCGGCGGCGTGCCGCAAAGATTCACGGCGACCCGCGAGTAGGACCGGAACCCGGCATCGGGCGGCAGCGCTGGTGTCGCCCGCAGATTCCGAGGATCGCTGCGGCGCGCCGGTCCACGATCGTTGCGGTGCTGGTTGCGAACGCCGCCTCGACTGGGTGGCACATGTGCCACGGCGAGACCTGTGCCAGCGCCTTCCGTGCCGGGTGTCGGCTGCGCAGATGCTCGATGTCCCTACGCAATTGTCAGGCATCCGGGATGCAAGCCGGTCGGTCGAGGAGACATCTCGTGAAGGGATCATTTCTGGAATTCGTGGTGGGATTGCTGGTTACCCTGGTCGCGCTGCGGCGGTTGCGCAGACAGATCCGCCGCAACGAGCTATCGATGACGTACATCGTGTGGTGACGAGTGAGGCGGGATAGACGCATGGTTTGGTGCCGTCCTTCTTCTACTGGCTTGCAATGGGCACCTACATCTCGCTGGATTCATTGCATGGCATCCCATGAGATGTCGTCGATGACGATTGACCGGGAGTTCGTCACGCACCTCTAGAATGCCGTGGGCCGCTGGACGGCGGCCAGGTGGCATCGGCTCTTGCCGGGGGAGGGCTGGGGCTGGTCCAGCTCGCCCGCGGCCGGCCCGGCGAGGCGCTCCCGCTGCTCGAGCGCGCACTTGTCGTGCGCACGCAGTCCGCGGTTGCCGGCGACCAGCAGGAGCCCGCCGAGATCCGCTGGGGCCTCGCGCGCGCCCGGGCCCTCGCCGAGGTGGCGCTGGAGGCCTACCGAAGCCTCGGCGGTGAATCCACTGTGCGGGTCCGGGAAATCGTGCGATGGCTCGCCACAACCGCGCACACGCAGCGATGACATTGTAGTCAGATCAGTGTGGGATTGATTGGTGTCATCGGGATTGGCCGTAATTGGCTGTCATGGTGTTGCTCGACCGATCTCCCTAGAGTCGCCTGCGGTGCGAGTGAATCGACGCACCGATAGCAATCAGAAGGAGATGACATGTCGGACTTCGTACAACCCACCACGATCAAGCCCACGATCCATCGAGCGCTGCTGACCCCACTCAACAACAGTTCGTTGCCGCTGTCGGGCCAAGGCCCGTTCTCGGTCAACGTGCAGGTCGACGCCAGCGGCAACGCGAGCTTCTCGCAGTCCTCGAGCGCCACCACCTACTCCTCGATCCAGTGGACGACCCCCCCGAACGCGCAGCCGGCGACGATCACCTTCACGTTCGTCGCAGGCACCAGCCCCAACCCCAACACGCCGATCGGGCTTTGTACCGACGCCATCAGCGACCTCGCGTTCGGCTGCGTATCACCGCTGCCTCCGTCCACACCCACGCAGCAGATCTGCGCGTGCCAGCCGCAGCAGCTGCAGCAGCAGTATAGCTTCCGCGTGTACTACAAGAACACGTCGACGGGAGCAACGAACACGACGGGAGACCCGATCATCATCGTGACGCCTCCCTCTTGACCACCGCCACGGCATCGCGGCGCGACGCACCGGCCGATCCAGTCCGCGTGCGGTCCCGGAGCGCGGCGCTGAGCCGGCCCCGCGTGGTCACTCGAGCGGAGGGATCGCGACCGAGGTGGTCACGACGTCGCTGGTGGCGAGTGGCGCGCGGCCAAACGGATGT
>VBLP01000165.1:12632-44283 GCA_005887925.1 Deltaproteobacteria bacterium
CAGCACGATCATCGCGCGCTGCGCGAGACCAGATGCACCCTGGTCGATCGTCTCCAGTGGGGTTCGTTGTCTCCAAATTTTCGGTAATGGTCGTGACAAGCGAGATCTGCAATTGAACTGAGACTCACATTAGGGCGATGGATCACGAGTTGCTTTTCAACTCGAGCAATGAAGAAACAGGGTCGCAAGCTGAGTTTTCACCGTGAAACCGTCCGCGAGCTCACCACCAACGAAGTCCAGCAAGTGCAGGGCGGCGCCGAGACGCGCGCGTGGAGCAACTGCAACTATGGGTGCGCAGGCTGGACCGACGACAGCATGGACGGCAAGTGTATCGTCGTGAAGCAGACGATGTGACCTGCTCGGTCGAGGAGAAGAAGCGACTCCCCCCATGAGCGGGTCACCGTGCACACGCGCGGACGGTCCGGATCCGGTCCGCAGCTGGAGCCCGCTGCTCGACGGCGCGCTGCGCGAGCAGGCTCGACGGGCGATCGATTCGATCATCGCGGACTTGCCGGCGCCTTCGGCCGTGGAGAGTCCGGGACTGTCGAGCGGCGCGGCGGGGTTCGCGCTGCTCCATGCGATGCTGGCGAGCGCGCGCTCGAGTCAGGGGCTCGCGCAGGTTGCGAGCCTTCACCAGGTCGCGAGCCTTCACGTCGACCGCGCGCTCGAGCTGGCCGGCGAGATTCCGCTGCCCCTGGGACTGTTTGGCGGACTGTGCGGTGTGGGCTGGATGCTCGCGCACCTGCGCAGCAGCCTGTTCGATCCCGAGGACGAGGATCCCAGCGAGGATCTCGACGCGAGTGTCCTCGAGGTCCTCGATGCACCGTGGCGCGGTGATCATGATCTCACCCGCGGCCTGATCGGAATCGGCGTCTACGCACTGGAGCGCTTGCCGAGGCTGGCCGCGGCACGGGCATTGTCGCGCATTCTCGATCATCTCGAAGCCGGGGCCGAGACGACAGCCGAGGGCACCACGTGGTTTCGCCCGCCGCCGCTGCTCGCCCCGGCGCAGCAGGTCGCTCATCCGAACGGGTTCTACGACACCGGCATCGCACACGGTGTCGCGGGCGTGATCGCGTTCCTGGCAAAGACGCTCGAGGCCGGCATCGAGCCCGCGCGGTCGCGGCGCCTCTTGACGAGCTCGGTGTCATGGCTGCTCGCGCAGGCACGGTCCCCGGCGTCCGTCCCGCGGTTTCTCACCGTGATACCACCGGATCGGCCGCGGCCGGCGGATGCGGAGGTCATCGCGGCCAGGCTCGCGTGGTGCTACGGCGATCTCGGGATCGCGCGCGCGCTGTTCGTCGCGGGCCGCGCCGCCGGCGAGGCTGCGTGGACCGCCGCGGCCTGCGAGCTCGCGCAGGCATGTGCGAGACGGCCGCCGTCCGCGAGCCTGATCCATGATGCGATGCTGTGCCACGGCGCCGCCGGCATCGCGCACCTGTTCAATCGCCTGTATCAGGACACAGGCGATGACGAGCTCGCGGACGGCGCTCGCCGCTGGTACACGTTGCTGCTGGCCGCGAGGACAGCGGATCGCGGCGTCGGTGGATTCATGGCGTGGCAGCCGGCAAGCGATGGGCGGATGGGATGGGCCGCGGTGCCGGGATTCCTCAGCGGCTCGGCGGGGATCGCGATGGCATTACTCGCGGCCACGACGCCACTCGCCCCCGACTGGGATCGGATCCTGCTTCTGTGAATTCAAGGCCACCGGCCACTCGCCCGACAACCGGCCGGCGTGTGCCTGATTGCTGATCGTCAGGGCTGGGGATTCCAGCCGGTGCCGCTGCCGAACGCGGCGAAGATCTGGGCGCGGCTGGAGAAGCCGCTGGCGAAGTCGCTGTCGCTGAGGATGTCGCCGCCGATGCGCGTGGCGAGGTCGAGCGGTGTGCCGGCGAGGTCGGTGGTGCCGTACTCGCGCCAGCCGCTGGCGGCGGTCGGGGAGGCGGGGTTGGAGGGGGGCTGACCGTTGGTGTTGTAGGCCCAGCCGATGGGGATGATGTGATTGTCCATCTGGCAGTTGATGAATGCGACGTTGTCGAACGAGGCGGTGCCGCCCGGGCTGCGTGCGAGGTAGGTCGCAGCGTTCGCGCCGGTGGGGACGTCGCCGGCGGCGGGACCGGGGCCGGGGCCGTGGGTGAGGCGGCTGCTCAGGAACACGAAGCCCTTGTCGGCGGCCGAGACGGTGCGCGCCTGGACGACGTAGCCGCCGGAGGTGGTGCTGGTGGTGTCGCCGACCGAGCGGATCTCGCAGCTCTCGAACAGGGCGACGCGGTTGTTGCCCCAGATGAAGTCGACATTGCCGGCGATCAGCGAGTTGTAGAACCAGGCGTAGCCCTTGAGCTGCAGGGTGTCCTGCTCGCTCAGGAACGTGGCGTTCTTGCCGATGAGGCGGCCGGTGTCGTTGTTGAAGTAGACGGTCTCGGCCTGGCTGAATGCGGTGCTGGAGCGCAGCATGGTGTTGCGCAAGGTCAGGGTGTCGAGCGTGACGAGGTCGGAGGTCTCGATCAGGAACACGGCGCGGCCGCCGCCGGGTGCGCCGGAGCCGGCGACCTGGCTGCCGCCGGAGCCGCTGTTGAGGGTGTCGTAGTTGCGATACTGGAGGATCACGCCGTCGCGGCTCTCGCCGGTGATCGTGACGTTGTTCTTGCCGCGCAGGAACAGGAGCTCGGGGTAGAGGCCATTGCGGACGTTGATCGCAACGGGGGTGTCGCGGCCGGCGTTCTTCATGACGTGGTCGAGGGCGCCCTGCACGGTGCGGAAGTCTGCCGGGCCGTCGTCGTCGACAACGAGGCTGGTCAGCGCGGCGGATGGCGCGGACCGGGTGGTGAACGACCAGCCGGCGACCTTGCCGATCCCGTCGAACGGGGTGCCGGCGAGCGAGGTGCCGGCGAGGACGCCGTTGGCGATGGCGACGTAGTACTCGGTGCCGTAGGCGAGCTTGCCGTGGTGCGGCGTGATCGTGGCGGTGTTACCGGAGACGGTGATCAGCCGCTCGACGTTGACGACGCGGACCTGATCCTGGCCGGGGAAGCCGAGGGCGTCGATCTCGGCGGTCGGCTTGATGACGTCGACGAGCGTATCGTCGCTCCGGCGGAAGATCCGCGCGGAGCCGGTGGTGCCGAGGACGGGCGGTGCGTCTAAGGTGAGGGTGAGCCGCGTGTCGATGTAGGCGGTGGAGGCCGACGCTACGGGGGTGGTGCGGCTGGGGAGGTCGTAGATCGTGGTCGACTGGACGAAGCCGGGCGAGACCGTCGCGGTGATCGATCGGGTGAGCGACGGATCGGCCCCGCTCGCGAACCGGATCGCGGCGGTGCCGGCCTTGAGCGGTGTGAGGGTCACGGTCGTGCCGGTGACGGTCGCAGACACCACCGTCGGATCGCTCGACGCGACGGTGAAGCTGTCGGGAACGAAGCCGCCGTGATCGTAGTCGGGCCGCTGGGCGGTGACGGCGATCATGCGCGGCGCATCGCCGGCCTCGGCGGACCAGTCGGCGCTGGGGCTGATCGTGAGCTGCACGGGGCGATCGATCGGATCGCCGACGCGGACATCGTCGAGCTCGAACGACTTGTTGGCGGTGTAGAGGCCGATCTTGCCGGAGGTGAAGGCGGTATCGGTGAGGGTCCGGATCGGCTCGCCGTCGAGGTAGACCGTCAGCGCCGATCCGGTGAGCTCGAAGCGCACCGTGTACCAGCTGTCGATCGAGATCGGCCGGCTGATCTGCACCGGCCGCGACAGCGAGCCATTGCTCATCTTGGCGATCTCGACCTTCGGGCTGGAGGTCGTCTGCACGTTGAGGCCGGCGGCATACCAGTTGTTCGGGTCCTGATAGCGCGCGATCAGATAGAGCAGCTTGTTGCCGGTGGTGCTGTTGGTCTGCGGCTTGATGCGCGCCTCGACGTAGTAGTTGCCGCCGGGGACTGCCGTCCACGCGCTGTCCTTGACCAGCGCCAGCACGCCGCCGACGGTGGCGGCGGTGTACTTGAGCACGCTCGTGCCGTCGGTCG
Organism: Deltaproteobacteria bacterium; assembly: GCA_005887925.1. Classification (GTDB taxonomy): domain Bacteria; phylum Myxococcota_A; class Polyangia; order Haliangiales; family Haliangiaceae; genus JABFXX01. The sequence continues at coordinate 16,637 of VBLP01000165.1, forward strand.
CGATCGAGAAGCTGCCGTTGGGGCCGGCGATCGGGAGGAGGTCCCAGTTCCCGCTGCCGGTCTCGAAGTCATCGCGGAAGAACAGCGAGAACACGTGCACGGTGCAGCTCGCGGTGAATCCGCCGTCGTGCGAGGTCGCGGTGATGACGGTCTGGCCGGTCGCTACCGCGCGGACCGTGCCGGCCGCATCGACGGTCGCCACGCTCGGAGCGCTGCTGCTCCAGAGGGTGCCGCGGTCGGTCGCGCCGGCGGGCGACAGGGTGGCGACGAGCGCGGCGACGGAGGTCGTCGCGGTGTCGAGCCGGAGCGAGCTGGCCGACAGTGCAATGCCGGTGACGGGGATGGTGACCTGCGAGACGGTGATGTCGAGCGTGTAGGTGATCGACGTGATGCCGTCTTCCGCGATCACCGTGACGAGCGCGGTGGCGGCCCCCGAGCTCAGGTCGATCGGCGGCGATGTGGTGCCGCTGGCGACGGGCACGCCGTTGACCAGGATCGCCGCGTGCAGATCGTGTGCGGTCGGCGTCACCGTGTAATTCGTCGCCAGCGCGGCCGGCACGGAGTACGCGTAGTGGGTCTGGTTGCTCGTGGGGTCGAACGCGAGCGCGGCGGCGCTGTCGGTCAGCGCGGCGAGCGTGGCATCGGTCGCCGGCGGCGCCCGGGTCAAGAGCACCGTGTAGCTCGTGGCGGTCGTCGCATCCTCGGCGGTGACGCGCACGGTGACGAGCGAGGTCGCTCCGGGCGCGGGCAGGACGAGCGGCACCGTGGTCCCGCTCGCGACGCTGATCGGCGCGCCGCCGTCCTGCGCCACGGTGAGTGCGTGCGTGCGAAACGCGCTGACCGCCGGCGTGATCGTCACGCTCTGGGTCGCAAACGGCACGGTCGCAACGTACGCGGTGATGCGGCTCACGAACGCCGGGCTCAGGCCGATGCCGGCGCCGTCTGCGGCGAGCGCCAGGCTGCGCAGGCTGGCATTGTTGTCGAGGCTGACGTCGTTTCCGAAGTCGGGGAACGCGACGCCGAAGCGATCGCTGCACGACACCGGCGGCGGGATGTGGCCGGGGCCCTGCGTGATCGCGGTGATCCAGGTGATCGCGACGGTGCTCGGCGTGCCGGGCGGCGAGACGTTGTCGCGCGGCAGGAAGTTGGTCGGTCCGGGGCCGATCCGGAGGTCGGCGTACTGGCCGAGCACGCCGGTCGTGCCGTCGATGCCGTCGACGATCACGTTGTCGAGCGTCGCGCCGGTGCGGTGCGCCTGGTCGAGGCCGAGCAGCGTGACCACGGGGACCGCCGGCGGCGCGGAGCCGCCCGTCGAGCGCACGACGTGGATGTTCCTGAGCACGACGTTCTGGTAGGTCGGAAACAGCGTGCCGGTCTTGCTCGGGTCATAGTGCGGATTGAGGATGATCGGATTGGGCAGGTTGCGGATACAGACGTTCTCGTAGAGCACGTCCTTGACCAGGCCGCCGCGGCTGACGTCGCTCTTGATGCGGATGCCGTTGATGTCGACGTCGGGCGCGCCGCCGGTGCCGACGCTGCCGTCGATCGACAGATCGTAGACGTGGATGCCCCAGCTGAGCAGATGCTGGCTGGCGTCGCGCACGCCCAGAACGCCGATCCGCTGGTGCGTGTCGTCCTTGGGGCCGCCGTTGGTCTCGCTGCCGATCGACATGCCGTGGCCGGTGCCGAACGCGTTGTGCGCGACGGTGAGGTTGCGGCACGACGGCTGGTCGGCGTTGGCCTCGGTGTTCATGTGGTACTTGCCGCACTTGAAGGCGATCTGGTCGTCGCCCACGCTGATGTGGCTGTAGGCGATGACGCCGTTCCATGAATCGGACGGATCGATGCCGTCGGTGTTGCGCGCGTAGCGCGGGGTGAGCTTGCGGCCGACGCTGTTGACGGCGCGCGACGGGGTCTGGATGGTGATGCCCCAGACCAGGTAGTTGTCGCTCTCCAGCCCGACGTGGAACTTGGGGCTGTTGCGCAGGGTCACGCGGTACAGCGTGAAGCGGTCGGCCAGCAGGACATCGATCAGACGCGGGTTGCTGTGCGATGCGCCGGTCGGCAGCGCGTGCTGCGCCACGTCCCACCAGGTGCCGCTCGGGTTGCCGTTGAACCCGCCGATCATCGGCTCGCCGCCGAGGCCGTCGATCACGCCATCGCCCATGACGCCGGCGTCCTCGAGCAGCGCGGTCGCCGAGGCGCCGTTGACGTTGATCAGCGACAGGCAGCCGTTGCTGTTGTTGATCGCATCGGTACCGCACGTGCCGGGGCTCGTGGCGGGGCTCTTGTCGTAGAGCCGCGGATCCTGGGCCGCGAACAGGGTCACGCCGCGATCGATCCACAGCGTGACTCCCGCGCGCAGCTGCAGCGGGCCGGACACGAACGCGACCCGCGTCGGATCGCCGGCGCTGACCCGGAGCTGGACCGAGCCCTTCTGGCCCGCGCCGAGGCTGGCGCCGCACGCATCGATCGCGGCCTGGATCGCGCCACTGTCGAGCGCGGACGGGTCGTAGATCGGCAGCCCGTCGGTCCCGGCGTCGCCGGTCGCGCGCACCGCGTGCGGCGCATCGAGCGCCATGCACGGCGGCGGGATCACGGGCTCGGCCGGCAGGTTGGCATCGACGGCCTGGACGAGGACGTCCTCGCGGCCCGTCCCGGCGCATCCGGCGATCATCAACAGACCCAGCCCGACGGGCGCGGCCCGACGCTGGAGTGGCCTCTGGACTGGCATGGCGCTCCGTTTCGCTGGCGGTGGTGGCTGAACGACCGAGCCAGGATCGGTTAACCTGCGATGGTAAGGCTGTCAAGTGGTAAGGCCAGTTAGCCAGCGACCGTGCCGGCCGGTCCGGAGCGCACCGGGTCGCGCCGCGACTCACGCATCGCTCATGGTCGCGGCGCCGGCGAATCCTGGCCCAGATACGGGATCTGCCCGGCCGGCAGGCGTGCGGTAGGACGCGGCCGGGAGGTGCGGTATGCTGGCGCGCCGGCCGGGGACATGCCGATAGCCACCGTCGAAAATCGTCGTCTCTACCGTCAGATCGCGGCGCAGCTCTCGGCGCTGATCGCGCTCGAGCTCGAGGGTCTCGTCGAGGTTCGCGTCGGCGCCGGCATCTGGGTCACCGCGGCGGCGTCGGGGCGCGACCCCTCGACGCCGGTCCAGCCCGAGGGCGAGGGGCCGTTCGAGCTGCTGCGTGCGCGCTGGCTGATCGAGGGTGAGATCGCCGCGCTGGCGGCCCGCGAGGCGACCGCCGCCGATCTCGCCAGCATCCGCGCCGCGCTCACCGAGATGGAGCGTGCCGAGAAGAAGCACCAGGACTTCTCGTCCTCCGATCGCGACTTCCACCTGCGGATCGCCGCGTCGACCCGCAACGGCGTCCTGTCGTCCGTCGTCGAGGACCTCTGGGACCGCGGCCGCGGCGCGATGTGGCGGCTGATGGAGCAGCACTTCCGCACGCCGGTCCTGCAGGCGGCGACCGTCAACGATCACCAAGCGATCTTCCAGGCCCTGTCGGCGCACGATCCGCGCGAGGCCCGCCACGCGATGCGCGCTCACATCAAGCGCGTCGACAGCGAGTTCGCCAAGGGCTGGGACCTCGTCAAGAGCCGCGAGGCATCCCCCGCTCGCGCATCGCGCAAGCCGTCGCGGCGCTAGCCAGCGCGGCTATCGGCGGACCCGCGACACGAGCTGGGTCGGGTCGACGAAGGTGAGCGCGATCAGGAGCCAGACCAGCGTCACGGCCATGTAGACCATCGCCATCGCGTCGATCGACTGCGGCGCGCGCACGCCGGCGGCGAACACCGCGTAGTACAGCGCGACGACGAGGGTCTGCGAGTCGGGGCCGGCGGTGAGAAACGTCAGCTCGAACATCGCGATCGTGCGCACCAGCACGAGGAGCGATGCGGCGAGCACGCCCGGCCCGAGCTGGGGGATCACGACGTGCAGGAGCACGCGCCGGGTGTCCGCGCCGAACACGCGCGCGGCGGCCTCGAGGTTGGGATCGATCTGCTCGATGAACGGCGTCATCACGAGGATCACGAACGGCAGGGCCGGGATCAGGTTGGCGAGGATCACGCCGCCGAGCGTCCCGGCGAGCCCGACCTTGTACATCACGGTGGCGAGCGGGACACCGTAGGTGATCGGCGGCACCATGAGGGGCAGGAGGAAGACGAGCAGGACCAGCCGCTTGCCGCGGAAGTCGCGGCGCGCGAGCGCGTAGGCGGCGGGCACGCCGAGGACGATCGACAGCGCCACGACCGCGAGCACGACCTCGGCGGTGACGGTCAGGACCGAGCCGAGCTGGAACTCGTGCCACGCGTCGCGGTACCACCGCGTGGTCGCGCCGTCGGGGAGCCAGGTGCCGAGCCAGCGCGTCGCCACCGAGCTGACGGCGACGGCGCCGACCAGGAACAGGACGTTGACCACGAAGAACGTGGCGAGCCCGGCGAGCAGCGCGCGGAAGGCGCGGCGCATCAGCGCTTGCCCCCGGTGACCGGGCCGCGATACAGCGCGCGCCGGAGGCCGAGCACGGCCGATACGACGATCAGCTGCACCGCGCCCATGATCATCGCCACGCACGACGCCAGCGAGTCGTCGAACTGCTCGAACGCCGCCTCGTAGGCAGCGATCGAGATCACGCGGGTCGGCCCGGCCGGCGCGCCGAGCAGGACCGCCGACGGGAACACCGAGAACGCCTGCACGAACGCCAGGCAGAATGCCATCGCGAGCCCGGGCAGGAGCAGCGGCAGATAGATGTACCGGAACTGCCGCCACGGCGTGGCGCCGAGCGTGGCCGCCGCCTGCCCGAGCACCGGATCGATCCCCGACACGTACGACAGCATGAGCAGGAACACGAACGGGAAGCCCGAGACGATGAGCGAGAGCAGGACGCCGGTGTAGTTGTGGGTCAACCGGACCGGGCCGCTCGCGAGGTGGAGGAGCTGCAGCGTCTGCGACAGCCAGCCCTTGGGGCCGAGATAGGTCAGCATGCCCTCGGCGATGAGCACGGTGCCGAGCGTCATCGGGATGACGAGGATCGTGATCACGACCTTCTGGTAGCGAGACCGCCGCCGCATGTGATAGGCGACCGGCAGGGCGAACGCGACGTTGGCGATCGTCGCCGGCAGCGCGAGGCGGAGCGTCGTGAAGATCGTCGGCCACAGGCTCCGGTTGGTGAAGAACGTCGCGTAGCTGGCGAGCGCGCCGCCGGCGGCGGGCCGGAACGACAGCACGAGGCCGTGGAGGAAGGGATAGATGAACAAGAGCACCATCACCGCGGCCGCGGGCGCGACGAGCAGCGCGGCCCGGTCGGCGCGGCGGTCGGCGGTCACGGGCGGCTCGCCGGGTAGACGAGCACGCGCTCGGGGGCCACCGCGGCGTGGACGGTCGCGCCGCGCTCGAGGCGGCCGGGGGCGCGTGCGAACAGGCGGAGACCGCCGGCGGCGCGGATCTCGACCAGGCAGTCGCGGCCGTAGTACTCCACGCCCTCGACCTCGCCGGCGATCGCGTTGCCCCCCGCCGGGCCGATCGCGATCTCGTCGGGGCGGATCGCCGCGATCGCGCGCGGCCCGTCGATCGACTGCCGGGCGGTGCCGCGCAGCGCGCCCCATGCGCCGCGCAGCGTCACCTCGCCGCCGGCGACCGCATCGACGTCGAGCTCGAGGAGGTTGCGGAAGCCCATGAAGCGCGCCACGTGGAGGTTGGCCGGCTGGGCGTAGACCTCCTCGGGCGAGCCGATCTGCTGCACGGTGCCGTCCTGCATCACGACGATGCGGTCGGCCAGCGACAGCGCCTCGTCCTGATCGTGCGTGACGTAGATCGTCGTGCGGCCGAGCTCGCGGTGGATGCGCCGGATCTCGGCGCGCATCTCGAGCCGCAGCCTGGCGTCGAGGTTCGACAGCGGCTCGTCCATCAGCACGAGCCGGGGCTCGACGACGATCGCGCGCGCGATCGCGACGCGCTGCTGCTGGCCGCCCGACAGCTGGCCCGGCAGCTTGTCCTCGTGGCCCTCGAGCTGGACCAGGGCGAGGGCGCGCGCGGTGCGGCGCTGCCGCTCGGCGGCCGGGACGCCGCGCATCACCAGGCCGAACTGCACGTTGTTCTGAACCGTCATGTGCGGGAACAGCGCGTAGCTCTGGAACACCATGCCGAAGCCGCGCCGCTCGGGCGGCAGCGCGTCGAGCCGCTCGTCGTCGAGCCAGATCGCGCCCGACGACAGCGCGATCAGGCCGGCGATGCAGTTGAGCGCCGTCGACTTGCCGCAGCCGGACGGCCCGAGCAGCGCGACGAACTCGCCGCGCTGGACGGTGAGCGACACGCCGTCGAGCGCCGGGGGCCGGCCGGGACCGCCGAACCGGCGCGTCACGCGTTCGAGCCGCAGGCTTGCGAAGTCGCCTTGCATCCGGCCCTGGGGAAAATAGTTCACTTCCTGGTCTTCCGGGCGCCTACCTCGTCGTCCCAGCGCCGGAAGGCGGCGACCATCGCCTTGGCGTCGAGCGGCCGCTGGTGCGGGAACTTCGCGAGCCAGTCGTCGTACTCGGGGCGGCCGAACTGCTTGATCACGTCCTGGCTCGCCTGCGGCGCCATCGCGAGCGTCACGCCCTTCACCGCCGGCCCGGGATAGAAGTAGCCCTTGTCGTAGGTCAGCGCCTGCTGCGCCGGCTCGAGCAGGAACGCCATCACGTCGAGCACGACGGCGAGCCTCGCGGGCGACAGGCCCCGGGGAACGATCATGTACTGCGTGTCATTGATCCACGTCATCTCCTTGAACGCCGCGACCTTGTACTGCTCCGGCACGATGCCGAGCGCGCGCGGGTTGATGTCCCAGCCGGTGACAGTCATCGTCATGTCGCGCGAGCCCTCACCGAACTCCTTCATCGTCGCGGTGGTGCCGCCGGGGTAGTACTCGATGCAGGTGTCGAGCTCCTTGAGGAACGCCCAGGTCTTGTCCCAGCCGTTGATCGGATCCCTCGGGTCCTTGTCGCCGAGCAGGTACGGCAGCCCCATCAGGAACGTGCGGCCGGGGCCGGAGTTCGACGGCCGCGCATAGAGGAAGCGATCCTTGTGGTCCTTGCACCACGCCAGGAGCTCGGCCGGCGTCGTCGGCGGCGACTTCACCGCGTCGGGGTTGTACTCGAGGAGCGGACCGGCCGGCATGAACACGACCGCGAGCGCTTGGTCCTGCGCGAGCTTTTGCATCTCGCGCGCCTGGTCGGTGTAGCTGTCGAGCACGTGGGGGAACGCGTCGGCGTGGTCGGGGAGGATCCGCGTCCACAGGCCCTGCTCGAGGCCGGCGGCCAGGATGTCGGTGCCGCCGAACACCAGGTCGATGTCCATGCGGCCGGCGCCCTGCATCGCCTTGATCTTGTTGGGCAGCTCGGGGGCAGGCGCCTTGGTGGTGTTGAACTTGTCGACCTTGTCGGGGTGCTTGGTGCGGTAGAGCTCGAGTGCGTCCTGGACCAGCTGGAGCGTGCCCGCGGCGTCCACGATGTTGATGGTGACGGGGCCGGTGGCCTCCGCGACGCGGCTCGCCGGACCGGCGCTGCTTGCCGTGCCCGAGCCGGCGCTGGAGCCGGCGCCCTGGTCCTTCGGATGGCCGCAGCCGGCGGCGACGGCGAGCCCGACGAGCCCGACGAGCACGCCTAGCCCGCGTTGCCTGGGCGAGCCGAGCCTCGATTGCCTGCGTACGACGCGTGTGTCCATGGTGGTTCTCCTCGAGACGTCATTGCCGGTCCAGCCGGTAGGCGCGCTTCGCCAGCCGGTAGGCGAGATCGACGGCCACCTCGCGCGCCTCGTCCTCGTCGAGCCGGTGATCGGCGACCAGCCGGGCGAGGAACGCGCAGTCCATCCGGCGCGCGACGTCGTGGCGCCCCGGGATCGACAGGAACGCCCGCGTATCGTCGTTGAAGCCGACCGTGTTGTAGAACCCCGCGGTCTCGGTCGCCTGCTCGCGGAAGCGCAGCATGCCTTCCGGACTGTCGTAGAACCACCACGGCGGACCCAGCTTGAGGATGGGATAGTGCCCGGCCAGGGGCGCTCGATGCCGAAGCGATCGAGCAGCGGCTTGAGCGCGTGGACGTAGTCGGTGGCGGCGGGGATGTCCGCGCCCTTGTCGCGGCCGAACGCGCGGTGGATCGCCGGGTTGTGGTCGCGGAACGAGCCGGGATGGAGCTGCATGACCAGGCCGTCGGACAGGCTCATGCGCGCCATCTCGACCAGCATCTGGCCGCGGAACCGCTCGGCCTCGGCGGCGGTCAGCCGGCCGGCGAGCGCCCCGGTGAGCAGCGCCTGGCACTCGGCCGGCGGCAGATCGAACGTCGCGGCCGACGGGTGGCCGTGATCGGTGGCGGTCGCGCCCCGCTCGGCGAAGAACCGGCGCCGCGTGGCGTGGGCGCGGAGGTAGCCGGGCCAGCTCGCGGGGTCCTCGCCGGTGAGCGCGCCGAGCTGGGCGACGTTGTCGGCGAACTCGGGGAGCTCGGGATCGACCACGGGGTCGGGCCGGTAGGTCGGCACGATCCGGCCGCGCCAGCCCGAGGCGCGGAGCACGTCGTGGTGGCGCAGCGGATCGAGCGGCGACTCGGTCGTCGACAGGACCTCGATCCCGAAGCGCTCGAACAGCGCGCGCGGCCGGAGCTCGGGACGGCGCAGCCGCTCGGCGATCTGATCGTAGATCCGGTGGGCGCTCGCCGCGGACAGCCGCTCGCGGACGCCGAACACGTCGTGCAGCGCCTGCTCGATCCACAGCCGGGTCGGCGTGCCGCGGAACAGGTGCCAGCGCTCGGCGAAGCGCAGGAAGATCGCACGCGGATCGCGCTCGACGCGGCGGCCGTCGCGCGCCGGGACGCCGAGGTCCTCGAGCGCGACGCCCTGGCTGTACAGCATCCGGAACACGTAGTGGTCGGGGATGATCAGCAGCGACGCGGGATCGGGGAACGGCTCGTCGTCCGCGAACCACGCCGGATCGGTGTGGCCGTGCGGGCTGATGATCGGCAGGCCCGCGACCTCGGCGTAGAGCCGGCGGGCGATCGCGCGCTCGCTGGGGGACGGCGGGAACAGGCGGTCGTCGTGCAGTGTCACGATGTCGGTCATCGATGCGCCTGCGCTTTCCGTCGAGCGGAAATCAGCTTGAACCAAGGTATTCGGGTGTGGTAGGGCTGTCAAGTGGTATGGCCACTTGACCGATCCGTGCGCAGCGCCGCGGAGGCGCCGTGAGCTATCGACCGCTGAGCCTCGACGGACGCGTCGCCGTCGTCGTCGGCGGCACGACCGGGATCGGGCGCGCGATGGGCCTGGGTCTCGCGCAGGCCGGGGCCGACGTGATCGCCTCGGCGCGCGGCGCGGCCAACCTCGAGGCGGCGGCCGCCGAGATCGAGGCCCTCGGCCGGCGCACGCTGCGGATCCGCTCCGACGTCACCGATCGCGCGTCGCTCGAGGCGCTGCGCGATGCCGTGCTCGCCGGTTTCGGCCGGGTCGACATCCTGGTCAACTGCGCCGGTCGGACCCAGCGCACGCCGACACTCGACGTCGGCGAGGCCGAGTGGAACGCGATCCTCGACACCAACCTGACCGGCACGCTGCGCGCCTGCCAGGTGCTCGGCCGGCCGATGCTCGAGCGCGGCTACGGCCGCATCATCAACATCGCGTCGCTGGGCTCGTTCGTCGGCCTGTTCGAGGTCGCGGCCTACGCCGCGAGCAAGGCCGGCGTCGCGTCGCTCACCCGCCAGCTCGCCGTCGAGTGGGGCGCGCGCGGTGTGTGCGTGAACGCGATCATGCCCGGCGTGTTCCGCACCGCGCTCAACGGCCAGCTGCTCGACGGTACGGCGCGCGGCCGCGAGTTCCTGGCGCGCACGCCGATGCGGCGGTTCGGCCAGCTCGACGAGCTCGCCGGCGCCGCGGTGTTCCTCGCGTCCGAAAGCGCCAGCTTCGTGAACGGCGAAGTGCTCGTCGTCGACGGCGGGTTCTTGGCCAGCGGCGTCAATCAATGAAGGAGGAGTCATGAAACGGTCGTACCTGGCGAGCCCGGCCCTTGTTGTCGTGTTCCTGGCGACGCGCGCCGGCGCGCAGCCCGCCCCCGCGCCCGACCCGGCGCAGCCGCCCGGCCCGGGACCCGCGCAGCCCTCGAGCGAGCCCGCCGTGCCGCCGCCGCCGCCCGTCGCGCCGGGGACCGGCCAGCCCGCGCCGCCGCCGCCACCGCCGGAGTCGGCCAAGCCCGGCGCCGCGCCGAGCCCCGGCCAGGTCACCGCGAAGTGGACGACGACGCTGTACGGCTTCGCCGAGGTCGACCTGATGCACGACACGACCGAGAGCTTCACTGACTCGCCGGGCAACGGCCTGATCCTGCGCGCGACCGGGCTCGCCTACAACAACGGCCGGACCCAGACCACCGCGCGCAACTCGCGCCTGGGCGTCCGGCTGTCCGCTCCGGAGTACAGCGGCATGCGGGCGAGCGGCAACCTCGAGCTGGACTTCATGGGCAACCAGCCGCCCGGGATCACCGAGGCGTCGTTCGTCAACAACGGAACGTTCCGCATCCGGGCCGCCTACGCCAAGCTCGAGACCGAGCACGTCGACCTGCTCGCCGGTCAGTACTACTTCCTGTTCGGCGAGGGCCCGTTCTTCTTCCCGATGTCGATCTGGTTCTTCGGCATGCCGAACCAGGCGTTCGGCCGGACCCAGCAGTTCCGCCTGTCGCACGTCTTCAAGTCCGAGGCGGTGAACGTCGACCTCGGCGTGGCGGTACAGCGCCCGCCGCAGCGCGACTCCGAGATCCCCGACTTCCAGGGCGGCCTCAAGCTCAGCCTGAACTCGTGGAAGGGGCCGCACACGATCGGATCGGGCTACGCCGCCGTCGATCCGCTGACCGTCGCGGTGTCGGGCTCGCTGCGCCATTTCCGGGTCAACGAGTTCGCGGCGTCGCCGGCCGCGTCCAACTCGATCAACGGCTGGGGCATCTCGCTCGACGGGATGATCCCGATCCTCGGCGCGCCGTCGACCAAGGACAAGGGCAACGCGCTGACCGCCACCGGATCGTTCGTCGTCGGCCACGGCATCGGCGATCTGATGGGCGGCCTGACCGGCGGTGCGAACTTCCCGCTGCTGCCGCCGGCGATGCCCGGCGGTGCGGCGCCGACCTTCCCCGCCAACATCGACGCCGGCATCGTCCAGTACGACGCGACGGGCAACCTCCGCACGCTGAACTGGCGCACCTTCATGGTCGGCCTGCAGTACTACCTGCCGCCCAATGGCCAGGTCACCATCGGCGCCAACTACACGCAGGGCGACTCCGACAACATCACCGACGGCCTGACCGGCGGGGCGCTCGGCGGCGTGTTCAAGCAGAGCCAGTTCTTCGAGCTCGTCGCGCTCGGCGACATCACCCCGGCGGTCCGCGCCGGCGTCGCCTGGCAGCGCATCGCGCAGACCCGCGGCGACGACCAGCAGACCAAGAACAACCGGCTCGAGCTCTCGGTGTACTTCTTCTTCTAGACCGCGGCTTGCGTCATCCTTCGAGCATGAAGATCGTCGACGCCAGGGTCATCGTGTGCTGTCCGGGGCGGAACTTCGTCACCTTGAAGCTCACGACCGAGGACGGCCTCACCGGCGTCGGCGACGCGACGCTCAACGGTCGCGAGCTCGCGGTGGCGAGCTACCTCGAGGACCACGTGGTCCCGCTCGTGATCGGGCGCGACGCGCGGCGCGTCGAGGACACCTGGCACTCGCTCTACAAGGGCGCGTACTGGCGGCGCGGTCCGGTGACGATGACGGCGATCGCGGCGGTCGACACCGCGCTGTGGGACATCGCGGGCAAGGCGCTCGGCGTGCCGGTCCACCGCCTGCTCGGCGGCCGGGCGCGCGACGGCGTGCTGGTCTACGGCCACGCCAGCGGCGCCGACGTCGACGAGGCCGTGCGCGCGGCGGAGCGCTACGTCGCGCTCGGCTACCACGCGGTCCGGGCGCAGGCCGGCGTGCCGGGGCTGGCCGCCAGCTACGGCGTCGGGCGCGGCGATCTCTCCTACGAGCCGGCCGAGCGCGGCCTGCCTCCCGAGGAGCGCTGGAGCACCGAGAAGTACCTCACCAGCGTGCCCCGGCTGTTCGCGCGCCTGCGCGAGGCGCTCGGCCCCGACATCCATCTGCTCCACGACGCGCACCATCGCCTGACGCCGATCGAGGCGGCGCGACTGGGCAAGGCGCTCGAGCCGTATCACCTGTTCTGGCTCGAGGATCCTGTGCCGGCCGAGCTCCAGGACGGCTTCCGGTTGATCCGCCAGCACACCACCACCCCGCTCGCGGTCGGCGAGGTGTTCTCGTCGATCCACGATTGCCAGACGCTGATCACCGAGCAGCTGATCGATTACATCCGCACCACGGTGGTCCACGCCGGAGGCATCACCCACCTCCGCCGCATCGCGCACCTGGCGGAGCTCTACCACGTGCGCACCGGCTCGCACGGCGCGACCGATCTCAGCCCGGTGTGCATGGCCGCCGCGCTGCACTTCGATATCAGCGTTCACAATTTCGGAATCCAGGAGTACATGCGTCATTCCGCCGACACCGATCGCGTGTTCCCGCACGCCTACCGGTTCGCCGATGGCATGCTCGACCCTGGCGAGGCGCCCGGCCTGGGGGTAGATATCGACGAGGCGCTGGCGGCCGAGTTTCCGTATCAGCGCGCGTATCTGCCGATCACGCGAAAGCTCGACGGAACCATCCACAGCTGGTGAGCGAGGAACGAATGTCTCTAGCGATCCGCCCCAAAGCGAGCTGCCGATTCGACCTGGTCGCGCTCGGCGAGGTCATGCTGCGCCTCGACCCCGGCGACGTGCGGATCTCGACGACGCGACAGTTCCGGGTCTGGGAGGGCGGCGGCGAGTACAACGTCGCGCGCGGGCTCAAGCGCTGCTTCGGCCTGGACACCGCGATCGTCACCGCGCTGGTCGACAACCCCGTCGGCCGGCTGGTCCAGGACCTGATCTACCAGGGCGGCGTCGATCAATCGTACGTGCGATGGGTCGCCGACGACGGCGTCGGCCGCAGGGCGCGCAACGGCCTCAACTTCGTCGAGCGCGGCTTCGGCGTGCGCGCCGCGGTCGGCTGCTCGGATCGCGGCCACACCGCGGTGAGCCAGCTCGTGCCCGGGACGATCGACTGGGATCGCCTGTTCGGCGACGGCGTGCGCTGGTTTCACACCGGCGGGATCTTCGCGGCGCTGTCGGAGTCGACCGCGGCGGTCGCCGAGGAGGCGATGGCGGCGGCCAGGCGCCACGGCGCGGTCGTGTCGTACGACCTCAATTACCGCGAGTCGCTGTGGAAGGGCATCGGCGGCAAGGAGCGCGCGCGCGCGATCAATCGCGGGCTGGCGCGCCGGGTCGACGTGATGCTGGGCAACGAGGAGGACTTCACCACCGCGCTCGGCTTCGCGATCGAGGGCGTCGGCGACGAGTACACCCGGCTCGACGCCGCCGCGTACCGGCCGATGATCGAGGCGGTGATGCGTGAGTACCCCGACCTGTCCGTGGTGGCGACGTCGCTGCGGGTCGCGCGCTCGGCGAGCATCAACGACTGGGGCGCGCTGTGCTACTGCGACGGCCGTCTCGAGCAGGCGCGGACGCGAACCGATCTCGCGATCTACGACCGGATCGGCGGCGGCGATTCGTTCGCCTCGGGCCTGATCTACGGCCTTGTCACCGGCCGCGGCGCGGCGTGGGCCGTCGAGTGTGGCGCGGCGCACGGCGCGCTCGCCATGACCACACCGGGCGACACCACGATGGCGACGCTGGCCGAGGTCGAGAAGGTCATGGCCGGCGCGGCCGCGCGGGTGGAGCGATGATGGCGCGGGCGGAGCTCCTGGGGCGGATCCGCGCGACCGGCGTCATCCCGGTCGTCCGCGCGCCATCGGCCGACGACGCGCTCGCCGCGGTCGAGGCGATGCGCGCCGGCGGCATCGACATCGTCGAGCTCACGATGACCGTGCCGTCGCCGATCCGGGTGATCGAGAAGGTCGTCGAGCGCTATGGCGACACCATCGTCGCCGGCGCCGGCACCGTGCTCGACGCCGAGACCGCGCGCGCCTGCATCCTCGCGGGCGCCGCGTTCGTCGTCAGCCCGATCGTCGACCGGCCGACCATCCGGGTGTGCCGGACCCACGGCATCCCGGTCGTGCCCGGCGCGCTCACGCCGACCGAGGTCGTGCGCGCCTGGCGCGCCGGCGCCGATCTCGTGAAGGTGTTCCCGTGCGGCGCGGTCGGCGGCGCGAGCTACATCAAGGCGCTGCGCGCGCCGCTGCCGCAGATCGAGCTGGTGCCGACCGGCGGTGTCACGGTCGCGACCGTCGGAGATTTCATCGCGGCGGGTGCGTTCGCGGTCGGCGCGGGCGCCGATCTGGTCGACATCGCGCGCCTGCGCAGGGGCGACCACGCGGGCCTGGCCGAGAACGCGCGGCGCTACGTCGCGGCCGTCCAGCAGGCGAGGCAGGCCTAGCGATGTGGGGCACCCTGCGCCTGCACCCCGACGACGACGTCGTGATCGCCAAGCTGCGGCTCGCCGCGGGCACCACAGTCGAGACCGGCGCCGGTTCGGTCACGCTCGCCGCCGACATCCCGGCCGGGCACAAGATCGCGGTCCGGCCTCGCGCCGCGGGGCAGCCGATCCGCCGCTACGGCCAGGTCGTCGGCTTCGCCACGGCGGCGATCGCGCCCGGCGACCATGTCCACAAGCACAACCTCGAGGCCGGCGAGCTCCACCAGCGCTTCGAGGTCGCCGTCGAGGGCGGGCCGACGCGGATCCGCAGCGGCGCCGAGATGCGCACGTTCGACGGCTACCTCCGCGGCGACGGTCGGGTCGGGACGCGCAACTACGTCCTGGTCGTGCCCACCGTCAACTGCTCGGCGACCGTGGTGCGCATGGTCGGCGAGCGGTTCCGCGACGTCAGCCGCGACTACCCCAACATCGACGGCGTCGTGGCGGTCTCGCACCGCACCGGATGCGGCATCGTCTCGCAGGGCGACGATCACCGGATCCTCCAGCGCGTGATCAACGGCTACGCCGATCACCCCAATGTCGGCGCCACCGTGGTGGTCAGCCTCGGCTGCGAGATCAACCAGCCCGAGCTGCTCCAGCTCGCGCGATCCGCGACGCCGTCGCCCGCCGCCTCCGAGCGGCTGCCGGTCGTCACGATCCAGCGCGAGGGCGGCACGCGCAAGGCCGTCGAGGCCGCGGTCGCCGAGATCGCGAAGGTCCTGCCGCGCGTCGATGCGGCCCGGCGCACGCGCCGCCCCGCCTCCGACCTCGTCGTCGCCACCAACTGCGGCGGCTCGGATGGCTACTCCGGCATCACCGCCAACCCCGCGCTCGGCTGGGCGATGGACGAGATCGTGCGCTACGGCGGCACGGCGCTGCTCGCCGAGACCCCCGAGATCCACGGCGCCGAGCAGCTGCTCGTCCGGCGCGCGCGCAACGCCGCGGTCGCGCAGAAGCTCCTCGATCGCATCGCGTGGTGGGAGAGCTACCTCGCGCGCCACGGCGCCCGGACCGACCACAACCCGTCGCCGGGCAACATCGCCGGCGGCATCACGACGGTCTACGAGAAGGCGCTCGGCGGCATCGCCAAGGGCGGGACCACGCAGCTGGTCGACGTCATCGACTACGCGGAGCGCGTCACCGCGAAGGGCCTGGTGTTCATGGATACGCCCGGCTTCGACCCGGTCTCGGTCACCGGCCTCGTCGCGGGCGGCGCCAACCTGGTCTGCTTCACGACCGGCCGCGGCTCGGTGTTCGGCTGCAAGCCATCGCCGTCGATCAAGCTGGCGACCAGCTCGACGCTGTACCGCCACATGACCGAGGACATGGACCTCGACTGCGGCACGATCCTCGACGGCGCGTCGATCGAGGACGTCGGCCGCCAGATCGTCGACGAGATCTTCGCCGTCGCGTCCGGGAAGCGGACCAAGAGCGAGCTGCTCGGCTTCGGCGACGAGGAGTTCGCGCCGTGGCAGCCCGGACCGACGGTGTGACGCCGCCGCGGGGGCCATCGCGCCGCACGACTGGTAAGGCCAGCTGGCCACTTGACAGCCTTGCCACTGCGCCGTAGAGTCCGCCGCGACGACGTTCGGTCGCCGCGCGGCCGACACCGCGGCGCGCGCCCGGCCAGGAGGCACGATCATGGACTTGCAGGGCTTCATCCCGCGCGGCGTTGCCATCATCATCGCCGTCGGCGCCCGCGCCGCCGCCATCACAGCGCTGGCCGCCGGCTGCGGCGACAACCTGTCCCTCGGTGCTGACAACCCCGGCGACGACGACCCCGGCCTGTACACGCCGTACGCCGACATCCCGATCCAGCCGGTCGGCAATGCGCCGTTCCCCGTGCCGGTGTTCGCGCGGCCGAGCTTTCACCGCCGGCTGTTCAACGTCGCCGACTACGGCGCGGTCGGCGACGGCACGACCAAGAACACCGCAGCCTTCGCCCGGGCCGTCGCGGCGGCCAAGCAGGCGCACGGCGGCCAGATCGTCGTCCCCGCCGGCAAGTGGCTCACCGGGCCGATCCAGATCACCAGCGACGGCGGCTCGTGCGACGGCATCGATCTCCACGTCGAGGCCGGCGCCGAGATCCTGTTCAGCACCGACTTCGCCGACTACCTGCCCGTCGTGCCCACGCGCTGGGAGGGCATGGACGTGATGAGCTACTCGCCGCTGGTCTACTTCCGCGGCTGCACCAACGTCGCGCTCACCGGCGAGGGTACGCTCACCGGGCAGGGCTGGGCGTGGTGGCTGTGGAAGAACAACCTCCCCGTCGGCGCGACCAAGGACTACACCAAGCCGTATGCCACCGCGGTCTACAAGAAGTACGTGCGGTCCGACGCCGGCGACGTGCCGGTCGCATTCCGCATCGTCGCCGCCCTCGACGCCAGCACGCTGCCGACCGAGCTCCAGCCCGCGGCGGTCCCGGTGCCGTCGAGCATGCCGCCCGGCATGACCGGCCTGCTCCGGCCCTCGTTCGTCGAGTTCCACACCTGCAAGAACGTCCTGATCGAGGGCGTGACCGTCCAGTTCGGCCCGTTCTGGATGCTCCACCCCGTGTACTCCGAGAACGTGATCGTCCGAAACGTTGACGTGATCAGCTGGCCCGACGGCGGCACGATCACGTTCAGCGATGCCGGCGGCTCTCACACCGTCACGCCGCAGAACGGCGACGGCTGCGATCCCGACTCCACGAAGAACGTCCTGATCGAGGACTCGTTCTTCAACACCAGCGACGACGTCGTCGCCATCAAGTCCGGCCTCAACGAGGACGGCCTGCGCGTCAACCTGCCGAGCGAGAACATCATCATCCGCCGCATCCGCTCCGGCAACGGCCACGGCGGCGTCACCGTCGGCAGCGAGATGTCCGGCAGCGTGCGCAACGTGTTCGCCTTCGACTGCGACCTCACCGGCGACACCGCGCTGCGGATCAAGACGCTCCCCGGCCGCGGCGGCGAGATCCGCAACATCCACTACGACACGATCCGGATCGCCGCGCACAACCTCGCGCTCGAGGTCACCACCAACTACCCATCCCCCACCGTCACGGCACCCAACTTCACCCTCGAGACCCGGCAGCGCATCCCCGTCATGAGCGACATCTTCTACAACCACATCTCCGGAACCGTGGTCGGCACCGCCGTGCTCAACAAGGTCGGAAAGGGCGCCGCGATCTACATCGAGGGCGTCCCGCCCAACGTGCTCCAGCTACCCTACAACAACGTCGCCGGCGCACCCGCCACGCCGGCCGCGCCGATCCGCAACGTCCACATGAACGACTTCGTGATCACCGCCGACAACACCTGGAACTGGTTCGACTCGGCCTACATGCAGCGCTTCCCCGACACCTACTCGACCAACTCGACGACCCTGGTCACCGATGCCGAGCTGGCCAAGCTCGATACGGCGGTGTCCGGATACCAGCCGTCGACTCCCTACGGCCCCGACAGCACGTTCAAGTTCAAGAGTTGCCTCGACGTCTGTCCGATCCAGATGACCGGCGTGAACGTCACCGCCACCGTCCCGGGCGGCCCGTCGCTGTCGGTCGACAGCGGCACATTCTCCTGCGTCCAGACCGACGTCACCGAGTGCAACTGACGCTCCCTCGATCACCTCGAGACGATTGCGCGAGACATCAAGCCGGTAGGTCCGCGTAGAGCTTCGCCAGATCGATCACGGCCCCGGACACCAGCTGCACGGTGCCTTCGGTCGCTACATCGTATTCCCAGCCACCGGTCGCGAGGCGTCGGTAGCGCTCGACGCGTGGCTTCGACTGGCTGACCAGGACGTACTCCTGCAGCGATGGAATGCGCTGAAAGTGTTCCCACTTCTCGCCACGGTCGTACTGCTCGGTGGTTGGCGACAGCACCTCGATGATGAGTGTGGGGTTCGTGATCGTGTCGCCCGTGGCGTCGGCAGGGTCGCCTTCGATCTTGATCCGACTGGAAGGCGACGCAACCGGGCTTTCGAGTATTCTCGAGCGCCGTGCCGATCCGCAATGCCAGAGCGTTGTGCCGCGGCGACCCACCCACGATTGCAAGGATATCGCCGCCGTCGTACTCGTGCTTCCTCCCGCTGTCGCGCTCGTAGGCCAGATACTCGTCGTACGAGTAGCGATGGCGCGCCGGTCGAGAACGCATCGTCATGACGGCTATCGCTGTAGCACGTGAGATGAGGTGGCGATCGCGCATTGCTCATCGATCTTCGGCTCCCGCTGTTCCAGGCAGCTTCGGGCTTGCGTCACGCGCGATGCTGCCCTGATCAGATCGGATAGATGATCGACGTGGGGATCAGCTCGCTGTCGTAGATGGCGAGGCGGGTGGCGAAGCGCAGGCCGTCCGGGGTGCGGACGATGTCGTCGAGGTAGCGGCCGACGTTGAACACGGTGGTGGGCTCGGACAGCTTGGTGCGGAACACCGCGTAGTTGGTCTCGGTGCGGATCCGGCCGGCGTCGCGGGCGCGGACGAGCGGCGGGCCGATGATGTGGCGCTGGTAATACGGATCGTGAAACAGGGTCTCGCGAATGCCGTAGGCGCGATCGCGGAGCATGCCCTTGCTCTCGAACGACAGCGTCGCGAGCGGCAGGCCGCGGTCGTGGTTCTCGCGCGGCTGGAGCCGGTAGCAGCAGTCGTCGATGAACAGCTCGCACCAGGCGTCCCAGTCGCCGGCGTCGACGACCGCGGCGTAGGTCGCCTGGAGCTGGAGCAGCTCGGCGTAGTCGATGTCCATCACGGCTCCCCGGGCTCCATGACCTTGCGCCAGTAGCCGTACATGCCGCGGATCAGCGCCTCGGTGATCATGTGGACGGCGTCGCCGGCGTCGCGGCCGCCGAGCTCGACGACGGTGCGGCGATCGGGGACGGCGGCGAAGCTGCGCTGCGACAGCTCGATGACCTCGCCGTCGTCGGCGGACACGAAGCCGGCCGGGCCGAACAGGTTGGCCTGGCGGAGCCGGCGCTGGATCATCGCGTCATCGTCGTCGGCGAACGCGAAGTGCGTCCACACGAAGTCGAAGACGCCGGGGCCGGCCGGCAGGATCTGGCGGGTCGAGACGCTGTTGACCTGCTGCTGCAGGATGACGCTGGGGAACAGCGTGATCATGACGGCGGTCGGCTCGCCCCACCACGGCTCGTGGACGATGTCGAGGAACCGCGGATCGTGCAAGGTCATCGCCGGCTTGAAGCTGGCGACCTGCGAGGCCTCGGACGCGGTGCCGGCGTTGCCGCGGGTCGAGATCATCGCGGCGTGGCGGTGATGCGCGTCCATCACGAGCCGCGCGCTGTTGTCGGCGCGCCACAGGCCGAACGTCACGAACCACGTGTGCAAGAGGCCCGGGTGATAGGGATACTTGATGTTCTCCTGCATCAGCTTCCAGTTGCCCGGGATGCGCTGGCGGTTGTAGCCGAGCAGGCGCAAGGGCCGGCCGTCGAACAGGCGATCGAAGTAGCGCAGGACCGTCGGGCCGACGTACTGCTCGAACGGCTCGACGCCGGGATCGAACGACGCGAACACCGCGCCGCCGCGGGTGGCGACGGCGAGCTTGGTCAGGCCGTGGTCCTCGAGGCGGAAGTCGGCCGGCATGCCGCCCTGGACCTCGCCGCCGCGCCTGAGGCCCTTGCGGAACGGCACGCCCTGCAGGTCGCCGGCGAGGCTGTACGTCCACTGGTGGTAGGGGCAGACCAGGGTCCGGCGGTTGCCGTGGCGCTCGCGGCAGAACGCGACGCCGCGATGTGCGCACACGTTCTCGACGACGTGGAGCGTGCGGTCGCGGTCGCGGGTGAGGATCACGGAGCGCTCGCCGATCTGCGTGCGCTTGAAGTCGCCCGGCTCGGGGACCTCGGCTTCGAGGCCGACGTAGCACCAGTGGCCGCGATAGAACAGTCGCTCGAGCTCGCGGCGATAGATCTCCTCGTCGGTATAGAGCTCGAACGGGATCCGGCCGCGCTCGAGGTCTCCTGGTCGCAGGGAAGGCAGCCGGGCCTGTAGCGGCTCGGCCGGGTCCGCGGGATCGGTCGGATCGACCGGCCCGACCGGCCCGACTGGCCCGACTGGCCCGACGGGATCGATGCGAGGATCGTGATCGGTGCGCTCGGCAGTCATCGCCGCTGGATGATCGAGCGGCGACGGCGAGCCGTCAATCGAACTCGCCGGAGCGGCTCCAGACGAGCGCCGCGACGGGAGAGGCCGTGCGCCTGGCCGCACCTGCCGTGCGGTCTGCCGAGGTCAGCCGATCAGGACCGCGCCGCCGCGCTCCAGCGCCTCGATCTCGGCGGCCGAGTAGCCCAGATCGTCGAGGATCTCGCGGCTGTGCTGGCCGAGCAGCGGCGCGGGCCGGCTCAGGTCGGCGCGGGTCTCGGAGAGCTTGACCGGCATGCCGAGCGCCCGGGTCCGTCCGGCGCGCGGATGGTCGACCTCGATCACCATCTCGCGCGCGGCGACCTGCGGGTCGGCGAGCATGTCGCCGATCTTGTTGACCGGCCCGACCGGCACGCCGACCGCCTCGAACGCCGCGATCCATTCGGCCGACGTGCGCTCGCGCAGCCGCTCGGCGATCAGCGGCGTCAGCTCGGCGAGGTGGCGCATGCGGTCGCGGTTGATCCGGAACCGCTCGTCGGAGGCGAGCTCGGGGCGGCCGATCACCTTGACGATCCGCTCCCAGTTGGCCTGGTTCGCGCCGCCGACGTTGATCCAGCCGTCGGCGGTCGCGAACGCCTGGTAGGGCGCGGTCAGGATGTGCGCCGACCCGGTCGGCCCGGCGTTGCGGCCGGTCGCGAAGAACAGCGCCGACTGCCAGTAGGTCTGCTGGACCGCCGCTTCCATGAGCGAGGTCTCGACCAGCTGGCCGCGGCCGGTCGTCGCGCGCGCCAGCAGCGCCGACACGATGCCGAGTGCGGCGAGGATGCCCGCGTTGATGTCGGCGACCGATGTGCCGGCCTTGGCAGGCGGGCCGCCGGGCTCGCCGGTGACGCTCATGATCCCGGCGAAGCCCTGCGCGATCAGGTCGAAGCCGCCCTTGTCGGCGTACGGCCCGGTGCGGCCGTAGCCCGACACCGCGCAGTACACCAGGCGCGGGTTGATCTCGCGCAGCACCTCGTAGCCCAGGCCGAGCTTGTCGAGCGTGTCGCGGCGGTAGTTCTCGACCACCACGTCCGCGCCCGCGACGAGGCGCTTGACGACCGCGACGCCGCCCGGCGTCTTGAGGTTCACCGCGAGGCTGCGCTTGTTGCGGTTCAGGATCATGAACGCCGCGGGCTCGCCGTGGATCGCCGGCTCGGCGTAGATCCGCGAGTCGTCGCCGCCGGGCAGCTTCTCGATCTTGATGACGTCGGCGCCCAGGTCGGCGAGCAGGAGGCCGCAGGTCGGGCCGGCCATGATCTGCGCGAGCTCGACCACCTTGATGCCGTGCAGGGCTCCGGTCATGGGTCACCTCGCATGCGGTTGCGCCTCACCGCCCCTTGAACTCCGGCTTGTGCTTGGCGAGGAACGCGCGGTAGCCGGTGGCGAAGTCCTCGGTGCCGAAGCACGCGAAGCCCTCGTCGTACTCGGCCGGGCTGAGCGGCGCCGGATCGCGCAGCCGGCGCGCGAACTTCTTGTGCCAGCGCGCCACCAGCGGTGCACCGTCGGCGATGCGCTGCGCGGTCGCCCTCGCTTCGGCCTCGACCTGGTCATCGGGCACCACCCGCGTCACCAGCCCCTTGTCCCTGGCCTCGCGGGCGTCGAAGATCCGGCCCTCGAGCAAGATCTCGAGCGCCGTCGCCTCGCCGACCAGCGCGATCAGCGCGCCGATCTCGGCATAGGCCATCACCAGGCCGAGCTTTGCGATCGGCACGCCGAACCGGCTCGACTCACCGCAGATCCGCAGATCGGCGAGCCCGGCGATCTCGAGCCCGCCGCCAACGCAGATCCCGTGGATCTGGGCGACGATCGGATGCCGGCATCGGTCGATCGCCTCGATCGTGCGACGCATGTCGTCGCCGTACGCGCGCGCCTGCTCGACGTTGGAGCGCTCGGTCGCGAACTCGGAGATGTCGTTGCCCGGCGCGAACGCCTGGGTCCCGGCGCCGCGGATCACGATGCAGCGCAGGGCATCGTCGGCGTCGAGCTCCTCGAACACCCGGCCCAGCCGCGCCCACATCGGGCGCGTCAGCGCGTTCAGCTTGTCGGGCCGGTTCAGCACGACCGTCGCGATCGCTTGGTCTCGGTGGACGAGGATGGTGTCTTCCATGGGCGTGATCGCCGGCCGTCACGCTCCGACGGGCTGCCCGGCCGGTTGCATGCCGCGACCTTACAGCGAGAGCCGGCGCGCGTCACTCGTGCGCCGCCTGCGCCGCGCCCGATCTCCGGCCGCGCTCGCCGGCCGCGGTCGTGCTCCGTCGCCCGGTGGACACTCCGGCGCGCGGTGGGGCAAGCTGCCGCCATGCTCCGCATCGCACGCGCGATCGTCTGTCTGTACGCCGTCTCGTCGTGCGGATCGGCCGCCGCCGAGTCCCGGCCCGCGGCGCCGTCACCGGGAGTCAAGACCATCATCGTCGTCCGTCACGCGGAGGCCGAGGTCGCGCCCAGCGGCGCCGACCCGGCGCTCACCGCCGACGGTCGAGCCCGCGCCTTCGAGCTCGGCCGCACCCTCGCCGATACCCAGCTGCATGCGGTGTTCATCACCCACTACCAGCGCAGCCGGCAGACCGCCGAGCCGCTGCCGCGCCACGCCGGCGAGAAGCCGACCGTGATCGACGCCGTCCCCGCCATCCTGACCGCGCTGCGCGCCGAGCCGTGGGGCGCGACCGCGCTGGTGATCGGCCACTCCAACACCGTGCCCGAGCTGGTCCGCGGCCTGACCGGCCAGGCGCTGCCCGCCGACGAGCCGATCATCTTCGATCGGATGTGGATCGTGACCATGACGCGCGATGGCGGCACGTCGCTGCTCCGCCTGCACTACGGCGCGCCGGTCGCGGTTACCAGATAACCTGCCGCACCGACCGCGACGGACGCGTGGGTTCTACCTCACGAACCGCCTGCTCCAGGACGTGCAGCAGGCCGCGAACCGGATCCAGAGCTTCTGGCCCGTGGAGCCGCTGCCAAGCTCACTCAATTCGAAGCTCGTTCGGCGCAGCGGGAGATGGGCTCGGATCTGTCAGCGACCGTTCTGGCGGAGCCTTCGGCGGATCTCCCCTTCCACCTCGGGCGAGAGGGAGCGAAGGTACGCCTCCGGGAGCAGCCGCAGCACCTCAACGGGCAAGGCAAGCGCCTGGTGATCGCGGTCGAGGCCCGCGAGGCGCTGCTCGGGAGGTAGGCCGGCGAGGCGCTGCTCGGGAGGCAGGCCGGCGAGGCGCTGCTCGGGGGACAGGCCGGCGAGGCGCTGCTCGGCGGGCAGCGTGTCGAGCATCTGGGCCATCAGCTCCTTGTAGCCTTCCATGTCCTGCATGTTCATCGCAGCTTCCTTTGAGCCTACCAGCTCCATCCAGAACCAGCGAGCTTCGGGTGAGCGGAGCGTCCCGTGACCGAACGAGTGTAGCAGATCGTCGCCCTCCGCGGGGCCGGCGACGTCGAGCTCGACGACGTACAGCGTGAACAGGCCGTCGTGCACCCTCAGGTAGCCGCTGCCCAGGTCCTCCCATGTGAGGCTCATTGCCTCGACGTCGGCGTCGAGGCTGGGTGCGCGCGCGGCGACGACCAGCACCGCGCAGAGATCCTCGCGCTCGCGCACCTCCGGGCCGCCCTCGGCCGGCGTGAGCAGCGCGCCATCGGCGCGGTGGCGAGGCAGGGCGCGCTGATTGGCGAAGTAGGTATGGACATATCCCCAGAGTCGATCGAGCTGACCGGACCGATAGGGATGGCCGGGGCTCTTGTATTCGACCACCGAGACGCGCGGCAAGAGCGGCCAGAGGTGTCGCAGCGTCTGTGCGCTGTTGTCCACCGGCTCACCTTCCGGTGTGAGCTTGCGTAGCAGCAGGTAATCGAGACGGGACGGCTCTTCGGAGAGTGGCACTTCGGAGCGCACCTCGAACGATGTTGGGCCGCGGCGCCGGAGGTTGCGCTCGGAGCCGACATGCCAGATCACGCGTTTGGCACCCACGGGGCGTGGCCTACGCCGGACGGCAACTGAGGGCAAGCTTTTTGGTGACCGAGCGAGGCGTTTGAGTGGCGTCAGTTCCTGTTGCGGCCGGACGCGGAGACCAATAACGCGTTCACATACCGACCGTGATCGACGACGTCCCTGCGATCCTGGCCGCGCTCCGCGCGCCGTGCGGTACGCTGCGGTGGTGCAGCCGGTACCCGCGATCACTCACGTACCTCGCCAGCGGGTCGGTCCCCGGCGGTGTTCACGACGGAGACACGCTGAGCGCGAGCGCCATCGCTGATCGCATCACGCTCTACGTCAACGGAGTCGAGGTCGCGCACGCCAGCGACACGACGTTTCCGACTGGCAATCACGGCATGGGGTTCTGGCGCGGCGGCCCCTACGGCTCGCGAGGCGATTACGGCTTCACGAGCTATTCCGCGATGCCGGTCGGGCCGTAGCACACCGCCGCCGATGCCGCTCGATCCTGCGTACGCATCCTGCTCTCTGCGAGCGCCTGCTCGCGCGCATGCCTCCACCGCCGCCGCGACGACGCCCCTCTCGGCCACATCACGCTTCACGCCACCAACGGTAGCACGCGAGGCGCCGGTGGAGGCCTCACCGCTTGCGCAAGAGCGCGCGCGATGTCCACCAGCTCCACACGAGCAGAGCGCCGGCGATCCGGGCGGTCCACCAGCCCCAGTCGGCGCGCGGATCGTCGCCGCGGCCCTCGAGGACAATGGCGATCGCGGCGCCGGCGATGCCGACGATGGCGAAGATGAACTGGTGGCCGAGGCGGTACATGAGGTGGACCGGGGCCTCGAGGTTCTTGAACCTGAGCTGGAGCTCGCCGGCGTGGGCGAGCCGCATGAACTTGCGGATCTCGGCGGGGAGCGCCGTGACGGACATGACGAGATCCTTGGAGGTCTCGACCAGGAGCTGCGACCAGTCGCCCTCGTCGCCGAGGACGAAGCGCTCGAGGTACGGCCGGATCACGGTCATCGGATTGAGGGTCGGGTCGAGCTCGGTGCACAGGCCCATCAAGAGCAGCAGCGTGCGCTCGAGGACGATGATCTCCTTGGGGATGTGGAAGTTGACGCTGAGCTCGCGCAGCGAGATGTCCATCCTGCGCAGGTCGGCGACGCTCTCGAGGCCGCGCTGCGGATCGAACTTGATGTCCTTCAAGTTGAGCGAGTCGAGCGAGATGTTCTCCTGGAACTTCTCGTGGAAGTACTCGATGACCTGCTCGAACATCTGCTCGTCGGCGCCGCGCGCGACGAAGCCCATCTGCTTCATCGCGCCGACGATGCGGCGGGTGTCGCGGGTCAGCGCGCCCTGGAGCAGCTCGACGATGCCCTGGCGGACGTTGCCGGGGATCTCGGCGACGGCGCCGAAGTCGAGGAACACGATCGTGGGCGGCTGACCGTCGAGGCCGGGGCGCACGAGCAGGTTCCCGGGGTGCGGGTCGGCGTGGTAGACGCCGTCGGTGAAGATCTGCTGGCAGTAGATCTCGACGACCTGGCGCGCGAGCTCGCCGCGATCGAGGCCGAGCTGCTTGACGCCGAGGCGGTCGGTGATCTTGCAGCCGGCCTCGAAGTGGGTGACCAGGACGCGCGCGGTCGACAGCTCGTGGACGACGTGCGGGAAGCCGACGTCGCTGCGGCCGACGAAGTTGGCGGCGATGCGCTCGGCGTTGTGGGCCTCGGCGTGGTAGTCCAGCTCGTCCATGATGATCGCGCGGATCTCGCGGTACAGGTCGCCGAGGCCCTGATACGGAACGAACCAGCCGATGATCCAGAAGATCCGGCGCAGCGTGGCGAGGTCGCGGCGGACGACCTCCTCGATGTCGGGGTACTGGACCTTGACCGCGACCTCGGTGCCGTCGAGCAGGCGCGCGAGGTGGACCTGGCCGATCGACGCCGAGGCGATCGGGCGCTGGTCGAAGCGCGCGAACAGCTCGGCGGGCGAGCGCTGGAGCTCCTCGCGGATCCGGGCCTCGATGTCGGCGTACGGCCGCGGCGGCACGGCGTCCTGCAGGCCCTCGAGCTCGCGGCGGAACTCCTCGGGCAGGAAGTTGGTCATGATCGAGATCAGCTGGCCGACCTTGATGAACAGGCCCTGGAGCTCGCAGATCGCGCGCTCGATGCGGCGGGCGTTGCGCAGGTGGGTGGCGCGCAGCGCGTGCTCGACCCAGGCATCGGAGTGGAACCGGGCGCGCAGCCGCAGGAACAGGTAGCTGAAGATCACCACGAAGGTGACCCAGTAGGCGCGCCAGCTGCGGATCCGCAGCGGCGGCGGCCGTGCGCTCTCGGGGTGGCGGTAGCGCGCCGACTCGCGGGTCACCAGCGCGGCGTCGGGCGCGCGCGGCTCGGGGGCGGCACCGGGGCCGGTGGGGCCGGTCGCCGGTGGCACCGGCGCGGTGGGGGGACCACTCGCGTCGCCTGCAGACGCCTCCCGTTGCGTGGCCGGCTCAGCCATTCGTCCGCAGGATACCAGGTTGATCGCGGAGCGGATCGGGGGTAACCCGTGAGTATGGCGAGCGACGACGATCCGGCGCAGCGACCCGAGCGGCCGGGGGGGGTGACCGAGCGCGCCGCGCCCGCCATCAGCGAGCACGACGAGCTGCCCGAGACCATCCGGCATCGCCTCGAGCGCCTGGTCCCCGAGCTGGTCAAGAAGACGTTCGCGGCCGGGCTCGGGGCGGTGTTCTCGACCGAGGAGGGGTTGCGCAAGCTCGCGCGCGAGAGCCTGCCCGAGGTCGCCGGCTACATCGCCTCGTCGGCGGACGGCGCCAAGGACAAGGTGTTCGACGTGATCGCGCGCGAGACCCGCGAGTTCCTCGCCAACCTGAACGTCAGCGAGGAGATCGCCAAGATCCTCACGACCTTGTCGTTCGAGATCAAGACCGAGATCCGGTTCATCCCCAACAGCGATCGGTTCGTCGGCGCCGAGCCGGACGTCAAGGCGTCGGTGCGGCTGAAGCGCCAGGACGAGCGGCGCGACGATCGCAAGGAGGATCGCAAGGAGGACCGGCGCGACGACGAGCGCGACAGCCGGTCGCGGCTGCGGTTCTGGCAGC
>VBLP01000652.1:0-7490 GCA_005887925.1 Deltaproteobacteria bacterium
CACCGTGAACGTCAGGTCCGTCGTGCCGTCGAACGCCTGGTTCTGCACGATCATGTCGACCGAGATGCTGGCGTCGGCGAGCGGAGCGAACAGCCGCGCCGCGACGCCCGCGGTGTCGGGCAGGTCGGCGACGGTGATCTTGGCCTCGTCCTTGACGACGGTGACGCCGGACACGGTGACTTTCTCCATGGCTGCTTCCTCGGGGACGACCCAGGTTCCAGGCACGTCCAGCGAAATGTCGTGGAGGCTCGAGCGGACGTGGATCTTCACGCCGTACTTCATGCCGAGCTCGACCGAGCGGATCTGGAGGACCTTGGCGCCGAGCGAGGCGAGCTCGAGCATCTCCTCGTAGCTGATCCGGTCGATCTTGCGCGCGGTCGGCACCAGGTTGGGATCGGTCGTGTAGACGCCGTCGACGTCGGTGTAGATCTCGCAGACGTCGGCGCTGAGCGCGGCGGCGATCGCCACGCCGGTCGTGTCCGAGCCGCCGCCGCGCGTCCTCGCTGACGCCGCCCTGCGTGAGCAAGAGGCAGTGCGCCTTGCCGCCGCCGCGGCCGACCCGGCCGCGCAGCTGGTGGAGCTGGGCCAGGCCGAAGCGATCGGCGTCGTGGACGACCATGACGGTCGCCGCCGGGACGTCGACGCCGACCTCGATCACGGTGGTCGCGACCAGCGCGTCGAGCGCGCCGGTCTTGAACGCGCGCATCACGCGATCGCGCTCGGCGCCGTCGAGCCGGCCGTGGACCAGGCCGACGCGGGCGCGAGGCAGCGCGGCGGCGACCTCGGCCGCGCCGGTGGTGGCGTCCTTCCAGGTCCGGGCGTCGTCGCCGTCGTCGTCGGGCGCGACCTTGGGGTACACGAGGTAGGCGCGCTCGCCGGCGGCGATCCGATCGGCGATGAGCTGGTACGCGGCCGCGGTGCCGCGCGCCCCGGACAGCACGCGGGTCGCCACCGGGGTGCGGCCGGGCGGCAGCTCGTCGAGCACCGAGACGTCGAGGTCGCCGTAGGCGGTGAGCGCGAGCGTGCGCGGGATCGGGGTCGCGGTCATCACCAGCAGGTGCGGAGCGCCCTGCCCGTCGCCCTTGTCGCGCAGCCGGGCGCGCTGGGCGACGCCGAAGCGATGCTGCTCGTCGACGCCCTGGAACCCGGCGATCACGGCGATCTCGCCGGCGGCGAGCGCGTCCTTGATCGGCTGGCTGTCGATCGACACGATCCGGGCGCGCGAGAACGCGCTGTCGGTGATGATCTTGCACTGGTGGCCCAGGAACGACCGCGCCTTGCCGCCGGCGGCCCGGATCGCGAGCGCGACCAGGCCGACCGAGACCTGCTCGCCGGTCGACACGATCACGTCGACCTCGCGGTCGTTGGTATCCTCGTGGATCTCGCCGGCGAGCTTGAGCAGGCGGTTGGTCTCGCCGGACATCGCCGACACCACCACCACCACATCGTGACCCCGTTTCTGGGTAGCCAGCGCGCGCCGGGCCACGTTCTTGATCCGGTCGATGTCGCCGACCGACGTGCCACCGTACTTCTGAACGATCAACGCCATCGGAGCGGCGCCTTCTCTTTCGCGGCGAAGCCGCGAAATTCACCCCACCGCGCGTCGCGTCGCGCGGCCCTGCACCTGTGGGCCCGGTGCTCGTCGATCGATAGGGGACGTTCCCGTCCCCTCTTTCGCGGCGAAGCCGCGAAATTCACCCCACCGCGCGTCGCGTCGCGCGGCCCTGTACCTGTAGGCCCTGTGCTCGTCGATCGTCCTGCGCTCCATTGCGTCGATCGATAGGGGACGTTCCCGTCCCCTCTTTCGCGGCGAAGCCGCGAAATTCACCCCACCGCGCGTCGCGTCGCGCGGCCCCTGCACCTGTAGGCCCTGCGGCCCTGTGCTCGTCGATCGTCCTGCGCTCCATTGCGTCGCGCCGACTCTGCGGGCCGGTCGCGTCGCACCGATTCCTGTCACGTGGTACAGCGGCTGTGTGCCCGACGTCGCTGCCTTCGTGGTCCTGTCCACGTTTCCCGATGCCGAGACCGCTGCGCGGATCGCCCGCACGCTGGTGGAAGAGCGCCTCGCCGCCTGCGTGAACCTGGTCGCGACCGTGCGTTCCATTTATCGCTGGCAGGGCGAGATCAACGATGACGCCGAGTCGCTCGCGGTGATCAAGACGACCGCGGAGCGCTACCCGGCGCTGGCCGCGCGGATCGCGCAGCTGCACCCGTACCACGTGCCGGAGATCGTCGCGCTGCCGCTCGCGGAGGGCCACCCGCCCTACCTGGCGTGGCTCGCCGGTCAGGTCGATGAGGAGGAGGCCGCACAGCCGGCGGTCGCAGACGGCGATGCCGCGCAGGCCGATGCCGCGCAGGCCGATGCCGCGCAGGCCGATGCCGCGCAGGCCGATGCCGCGCAGGCCGATGCCGCGCAGGCCGATGCCGCGCAGGCCGATGTCGCGCAGGCCGAGGTCGCGCAGGCCGAGGTCGCGCAGGCCGATGTCGCGCAGGCCGAGGTCGCGCGGGCCGCGACCGCGTCGGCCGATGACGTCCAGACCATCGCCGCCCGGCGAGACGCCGCAGCGGACGAGACGTGACCGGCGCGCGCGATCGTCAGCCGCTCTCGGCGCCGTAGACCGAGCGGGCCTGGCGGCGGGCGAGCGCGCGGCGGAGGGCGGCGTGCGCGGGCCGCGCGAGATCGGGATCCGCGTCGAGGACGGCCTCGGCGTGCCGGCGCGCCTCGAGCAGAAGCTCGGTGTGCTGCTGCAGGTCGCCGAACCGGAGGCGCGGGACGCCGGCCTGGCGGGGACCGAGCAGCTCACCGGGGCCGCGCTGCGCGAGGTCCTCCTCGGCGATGCGGAAGCCGTCGTGGGTCGCGATCATCGCGTCGAGCCGCCGCCGCGCGTCCTCGCTGACGCCGCCCTGCGTGAGCAAGAGGCAGTGCGCCTTGCCGCCGCCGCGGCCGACCCGGCCGCGCAGCTGGTGGAGCTGGGCCAGGCCGAAGCGATCGGCGTCGTGGACGACCATGACGGTCGCCGCCGGGACGTCGACGCCGACCTCGATCACGGTGGTCGCGACCAGCGCGTCGAGCGCGCCGGTCTTGAACGCGCGCATCACGCGATCGCGCTCGGCGCCGTCGAGCCGGCCGTGGACCAGGCCGACGCGGGCGCGAGGCAGCGCGGCGGCGACCTCGGCCGCGCCGGTGGTGGCGTCCTTCCAGGTCCGGGCGTCGTCGCCGTCGTCGTCGGGCGCGACCTTGGGGTACACGAGGTAGGCGCGCTCGCCGGCGGCGATCCGATCGGCGATGAGCTGGTACGCGGCCGCGGTGCCGCGCGCCCCGGACAGCACGCGGGTCGCCACCGGGGTGCGGCCGGGCGGCAGCTCGTCGAGCACCGAGACGTCGAGGTCGCCGTAGGCGGTGAGCGCGAGCGTGCGCGGGATCGGGGTCGCGGTCATCACCAGCAGGTGCGGAGCGCCCTGCCCGTCGCCCTTGTCGCGCAGCCGGGCGCGCTGGGCGACGCCGAAGCGATGCTGCTCGTCGATCACGACCAGGCCGAGCGCGCCGAATCCGACGGCCTCGGCGAGGAGCGCGTGGGTGCCGATGAGCACGTCGAGCTCGCCGGCCGCCGCCAGCGCCAGGAGCGAGGCACGGACGCCCCGGGGGGTCGACGCGGTGACCAGATCGAGCCGCAACCCGACGGCCCGCGCCCAGCCGCGCCAGGTCTCGGCGTGCTGCTCGGCGAGCAGCTCGGTCGGCGCCATCACCGCGGTCTGGCGCCCGGCGCGCGCGGCCTGGAGCGCGGCGGCGAACGCGACCGCCGTCTTGCCGGCGCCGACATCGCCCTGGAGCAGGCGGTTCATCGGCACGTCGCGCGCGACGTCCCCGGCGATCTCGTCGATCGCGCGGCGCTGCGCGCCGGTCAGCGTGAACGGCAGCGCGGCGGACAGCGCGCCGGCGAGGCCGGGGTGGCGCGGACACGGCACGGCGGCGTCGGCCCGCCGCTCGCGGCGGCGCAGCGTGATCGCGACACCGAGCGCGAACAGCTCGCCGAACGCGAGCCGGCGATGCCACCGGCTGTCGCCGCGGTTGAGCGCCGCGATGTCGTCGGGCGAGCTGTCCGGCGGCGGCGCATGCAGGCGCGCGAGCGCCTCGGCGACACCCGGCAGCCCGGCGGCGGCCTCGACCACCGGCGGCACGCCATCCTCGGCGTGCGCCGCGACCCGGACGCATGCGGTCGCGCACGCCGTCCGCAGCCGCCCGGGGGGAACGCCCGCGACGTCGGGGTAGCGCGCGAGGATCGCCGGCGGCGGCCTCGCCGCGTCGGGCGCGCTGTCGGCCGCAGGCTCGCCGGGCAGCTCGATCGCGAGGATGTCGGGGTTGGCCAGCTCGAGTCGCCCGCCCCGCTTGCGGACGATCCCCGACAGCGCGACCTGGCTGCCGGGCGGCATCCGCTTGTCGATGCCGGCGAACACGTTGAACCAGCGCACCAGCGCCGTCGCCGTGACCGTGACATCGATCCCACGGGGGAGGACCCCCGCCCCGCCGGCAAAGCCGTCGGGGTCCCCACCCCCCGCGCTCGGCTTTCGCCGATCGACGCTGCCGAGCCGGACCTCGGCCCAGCGCCGGCCGCGCGCGAACACCATCCGCGCGCTCGCGACCCTGGCGATGAACGTGGCGCGCTGGCCCTCGGCCATCGCGGCGACCTCGGCGAGCGGCCGCGCGTCGCGCACGTCGTCGTAGCGGCGCGGCACCAGCCACAGCAGATCCTCGACGGTGATCAGCCCCTTCTCGGCCAGCTTCTCGGCGAACGCCGGGCCGATCCCGGGCAGCGAGTGCGTCGGCGCCGCGAGCGGATCCGGCGGCTCCGGCGGATCGGTGCGATCGGCGGGCGCGTCGCCGGCGGCCACGTGGGCATCGCGGACGCGCGACCGCGGCCTTGCTCCTCCGCTCGCAGCGCCGTTCGCGACCCCGTGCACCACGGGCTGCACGTCGCGCGACTCCGACCCGGAAGGCAGCGGCGGCAGCGCAAACGTCGGCTCCGGCGCGGCGCGCACGGCGGGCGCGGTCCGCGGCAGCCGCGCGAGCAGGCGCATCCCGCGCGCGACCTCGACCGCCTGCTGCTGCTCGTCGAGCTGCTCCCAGCGGCCCAGCGTCGTCCGCCAGGCGTCGAGCCCGGCGATGGTGTCGGCCGCGCGCGCGAGCACGCCGTCGCACGCGGCGCGCAGCGCGTGGCCGAGCCCGCGCACGGTGCGCACGCCGGTGAAGCCGTCCGCGGCGGCCAGCTCGAGCGGCCGTCGCAGCGCCTCGACCCGACGCTTCAGCTCGGCATCCACGGCGCCAAGCTAGCACCCGCCTCTGTCGTTAGCGCTCGCTCAGTCGGTCCGGTACGTGAACCGCAGCTCGTAGTCGCAGAGGTGGAAGACATCGCCCTCGTCGATGCGCTTGTTGTCGATGCGCATCCCCTTGTAGTCGATGCCGTTGGTCGAGCCGAGGTCCTTGATGTAGAACGTGCCGTTGCGGCGGATCACGGCGGCGTGCTTGCGCGAGATGTTGCCGTCCTTGATCGGCAGGTCCGACGTCTTGCTGCCGCGGCCGATGATGAACTGGTCCTTGGTGACCGGATAGCGCTGGCCGTTGTAGATCAAGAACAGCGTCGGCCCCGCGCCCATCGGCATCGGCGCCGGCGAATGGCCGGTCGTCGGTGCGGCTGAATGCTGCATCGCACCCATCGGGCCGTTACCAGTCGCGGCCGCTGTACGGTTGCTCACATTGACGTTGTTGGGGCCCTGGTAGCCGGGGGTCGGCGGCGCCCCGCGGCGGCCGGGCGCGGCGCCGGTCGGCTGCGGCGGCGGCTGCGTTCCGGGCTGGCCGCGCATGCCGTTGCCCGCCTTGGCACCACCGGGATACGACGTCGGCCCGCTGGTGTTGTTGGGGTTGACCGCGGGTGCGGCCGCGGTCACGGCGGGCTGTCCAGGCGACTGATAGTTCTTCGAGCGCGCGTAGTACCGCATCGCCTCGTTGACGAGGTAGTCGATAGAGCAGTCGAAGTCGTTCGCCATTTGCTCGAACGTCTCCCACAGGACATCGCGGCAGTAGAAGTGCCGCATTGTCTTCTTGCTCTGATCCATTCGCTGGCTGCTCCCCGAACTGACGAAACGAAGGGCCTTTCGCCCTTTCTTCCCGGCTGTCCCCTACGATACTACATCCCTGAAGCGGACGCGACTATCGTCGGTCACTTGGCGCCCAGCTGGTTAGCCAGCTCCCGGGCCCGCTGTCCCAGGGTGGGGTCTTCCCGCCCTTCGGAGCGCTCCCCCCAGTAGCCCGCCAACCGCTCGCGGCTCGACGACAGCGCGGCGATCCGGGGGGCATCCTCGCTCGCCTTCATCGCCGCCAGGGCCTCGATCCCCACCCACCGGGCGATGGTCGATTTTTCGCCGAGCAGCGCGCGGGCGGCGGCCTGGGCCTGGTCCCGCGGGGTCATCCGGGTGATCTCGCCCGAGATCGCGCCGTTGAGATCGTCCCGCGCGTAGGTCCCCGCGTCGGGCAGCGCCCGGACGACGTCGACGATCGCCTTGGTGCCGCCGCACTTGAGGCCGTTGTGGGCGGCGACGTACTTGAAGCGCGGGTTGCGGTGCGGCGCGCCGATCATGCCGAGCAGCGGCGGCAGGCAGCGCGGCGGGCCGACCGCGCGGATCAGCGCGACCGCGTCGTTGGCGGCCTGGCTCGGGATCGCGTCGTCCTTGGCGATGTCGACGATCGCCGGCAGGTTGGGCACCAGCGCCTCGGGATCGGCGGGGGCGAAGCCGTCGGGCTCGACGTAGGCCTTGAACAGCGCCGACAGCGCCCGGGTCGGCAGCGTGGCGTCGCCGCGGTCCATCCGCGCGATGTCGACGACGTACTTGACCGCGTCGGGGGTGCCGGTCGCGGCCAGGCCGAGCAGCAGCTCGTCGCCGATCCGGTTCTTGACCTTGGCCTGCCCCGGCGCGGCGATCACCGCGTTGGCCACGCCGATCAGCTTCTTGCCGGCCGGCGGACCGACGAGGCGCATCACCGCGGCGCCCGGATTGGCGCCGGCTTTGGCGCGGTCCTCGTACGACGCCACGCAGTACCAGTCGACCAGGTAGCCGTCGATCTGCACGCGCGCGGGCTCGTCGGCCCACCTGCGCACGCGGACCAGCGCGTCCTTGGCGGCGACCTGCGGCTTGCCGGGCAGCTCCTTCTCGCTCTCGATCCGCGCGGTCTCCCACAGCCGCGGCGCCAGCCGGGCGACCACCGCCGCGCGCCGCCCCGCCGGCATCGCCTCGAACGCCGCGTAGGCCTCGCGATCGTCGTCGCGCTTGATCAGATTCGCGGCCGCGTGCGCCGACAGATCGGCGTCGATCGACTCGTCGGAGACCGCCCTGAGCAGCTTGGCCGGGCCCTTGGCGGTGTGCGACCACTTGTCGATGTTCTCGTGATCGACCTTGTCGCAGCCCGGGCCCGCGGCGAGGCCGGTGAGAATCGCCAC
>VBLP01000652.1:7604-24342 GCA_005887925.1 Deltaproteobacteria bacterium
GGCGACGCCGCACGCGACCGCGATCGGCCTCGATCCGGCCGCGCTCGGCCAGATCCCGTTCGACCAGCTCTACGTCGCGATCACCGGGGCGATCGATCAGCTCCACGCCGCGGTCGATCGGTTCGACGGCAGCGCGCCGGTCGCCGGCCCGCGGGTCGGCAACGTCGCGCTCGCACCGGGCGCGATGCTCGCCTTCATCTATCACCTCGCCGGCGACAGCTTCACGCTCGGGTTCGAGGCGCGCCTGACCTCGCCCGAGACGTTCCGGGGGCAGCGCGCGTGGCAGTACCATGTCTCCGGCGGCGGCGAGCACGACCTGCTGGCATCGGTCGCGGCGAGCTACAAGGTCACCGGCGACCTGTTCGTCGGCGCGAGCCTGTCGCACCAGAACACGTTCCTCCGGCTGCGCTACGTGCGCGACACCGTGCTCGACGATCCGCAGGGACCGGGCGCGCCGTGCGGCGCCACCGCCTGTGGCTTCGGCAACCCCGACGCCGCCGAGCCGTGGGACGTCGACGCGAGCTCGCCGACGCTGTCGATCTCCAACCTCAAGGTCAACATCGGCGTGATGTACCAGGTCCACCGCGACGTGTGGCTGGGCGTGGCGTATCACACGCCATCGGGGTTCGCGGTGCAGAGCGAGCTCGGCGGTCACGTCACGATCGAGCGCTCGCAGCGCGACCAGGCGATGGGCGATCCCGGCGAGATCGTCGGGCAGTCCGTGGTCGAGATCCAGCTGCCCGCCAGCGTCGACGCCGAGCTGCGCGCCGGGCTGCCGCACGACCTCGAGCTCCACGTCGGCGGCCGCTGGGAGGACCTGTCGCGGCTCGCGGCGTACGACGTCCGGACCTACGGCAGCACGCTGCCGCGCTACGGCATCCCCGAGTGGACCGAGCGGCCGCGCGGCTTGCACGACGCGTTCGCGGGGTGGGCCGGCGTCGAGCAGCGCTACCACGGTCAGACCGACCAGCTGCTCCTGTTCGGCGCGCGCGCCGGGTTCGAGACCTCGGCGGTGTCGACCGAGCGGACCTCGCCGCTGACCGTGGTGCCGGCGTCGCTGACCCTCGACCTCGGCGCGCAGCTCCGCGTCCCCGGCGGGCTGATCGCGCAGCTGTCGTACGGCCTGCAGTACTTCCCGACGGTCAACGTCCGGGCCAGCGAGTTCGATCCGCGGTCGCGGGTCGAGTGCACGGCCAGCGGCTACGACTACTCGACGCGCGCCTGCGCGGCGGTGCGCAACGGCTACGCGATCGCGCCCGCGGCGGGCACCTACGACCGCATCGAGCACACCCTGCGGCTCGGGCTGCGCTATGACTTCCCCTAGCGCGCCGGTGATCGCGGTGTTCGGCGCCGCGGGAACGGTGGGGCGCCGGGTATGCGAGCTCCTCGCCGAGAGCGGCGCGGTGGTGCGCCGGGTCGGCCGCGGCGATGCCGCCGCGCTGGCCCGCGCGTTCGACGGCGCGCGCGTCGTGGTCAACGCCGCCGGGCCGCTGCGCGACACCGCCGCGGCCGTGCTCGCGGCCGCGATCGCCGCCGGCGCGCACTACGTCGATGTCGGCGGCGAGCAGGCGGTGCTGCGCGCGCTGTACGAGGAGCACGAGTCCGCGGTGCGCCGCGCCGGGCTGGTCGCGCTGCCGGGCGCCGGGCTCGACGCCGCGATCGGCGACCTCGCGGCGGCGTGGGCCGCGGCCCACCTGGTCGGCGCCGACGACGCGGGCGAGGCCGTGCGCAGCGCGCCGGCACCGCGGCTCGCCGAGGACCACCCGCTCGACGAGATCGCGGTGAGCTACGCGTTCGACGATCTCGCGCTCAGCGCCGGCAGCCAGCGCTCGCTGTTCGGCGAGCTCGGCGCGCGCGCCCTGGTGTGGCGGCGGGATCGCTGGGAGGCCGGCCGCGCCGGCGACCACCGCCGGATCAACGCGGGCCCCGCGCTCGGCGGCGAGCGCGATGCGGTGGGCTACGCCGGCGGCGCCGTGATCACGATCCCGCGCCACGTCGCCGCGCAGCTCGTCGCGTCGTACGTGTCGGTGACGCGCCACCCGACCGCCGCCGCCGCGCTGCGCGTGATGGCGCGCGCGCTGTCGCTCCTGCCGCGCCGCGCCGGCGCCGCGCTCGTGCCCTACGTCGCGCCCGACGCCGACTACGGCGCGACCCAGCTCGCCGTGGTCGCCCAGGTCCGGCGCGGGTTCCAGGCGGCGCAGATCGTGGTGCACGGCCACGACCTCTACCGCACCACCGCGGTGGTCGCCGCGTGGTCGGCGCGCTGCCTCGCCGAGCGCCGCGCCGGCCCGGTCGGGCTGTGCGCCCCGGGAGAGCTCTGGCGCGCGGAGCCGGCGCTGCGTGCGATCGCAGGCGCTGCGGACTTGACGATCGAGCCGAGTTTTGGTTGACGCTGTGCCCCCGTGACTCGGCCGCCCGATGCGCGCGGCGCCGTGGTATCAACCACCGATGACGACGTCGTGGCGCCTCGATGCCGAGGCACAGATCGGTCGTGGGGTCACGGCTCGACGGTTCCGGCTCGACAACGGCCTGGGCCTGATCACCGCGGTCGATCACCGCGCGCCGATCGTGGCCTTGCAGACCTGGTACCGCGTCGGCTCGCGCCACGAGCGCCCCGGCGCGACCGGCATGGCCCACCTGTTCGAGCACCTGATGTTCGGCTCGACCGACAGCCTGCCGCCGGGCGAGTTCGACCGCCTGGTCGAGCGCACCGGCGGCGAGTCCAATGCCGCGACCTGGGTCGACTGGACCTACTACCGGCTGTCGCTGCCGGCCCGCGACCTCGCGCTCGGCATCCGGCTCGAGTCCGGCCGGATGCAGCACCTGGTGCTCGAGCCGACCCCGGTCGAGGCCGAGCGCGACGTGGTGACCAACGAGCGGCGCGAGCGCGTCGAGGACGACGTCGATGGCTGGCTCGACGAGCAGCTGATGGCCCACGCGTTCACCGAGCACCCCTACCGCTGGCCGACGATCGGCTGGATGGAGGACATCCGCGGGCTGTCGCTGCCCGATATCCGCGCGTTCTATCGCACGTGGTACGCGCCCAACAACGCGACCCTGGTGTGCGTCGGCGAGTTCGACGAGGCGGCGGTGCTCGACCTGGTCGCCAGCAGCTACGGCGCGATCGCGCCGGCCGTGCTGCCCGAGGTGCCGCGCATCCGCGAGCCGGAGCAGAGCCGCGAGCGCGTGATGCGCGCCCCCAAGCCGATCGCGACCGATCGCCTGCTCGCGGGCTACAAGGCGCCGGGCCAGGACGACGCCGACTGGGCGACGCTCGAGATCATCGCGACCCTGCTCGCCGGCTGCCCGTCGGCGCGGCTGTACCGCCGGCTCGTGATCGAGCGCGAGGCCGCGTCGTCGGTCGACGCCCAGCTCACGCCGTTCCGCGATCCG
Organism: Deltaproteobacteria bacterium; assembly: GCA_005887925.1. Lineage (GTDB taxonomy): Bacteria > Myxococcota_A > Polyangia > Haliangiales > Haliangiaceae > JABFXX01. The sequence continues at coordinate 10,998 of VBLP01000652.1, forward strand.
TCGCTGCTCCGCCTGGCGGTCACCGCGTCGCGCGGCCACACCGCCGACGAGATCGTCGCCGAGATCGATCGCGAGCTCGCCGCGATGGCCGCGGAGCCGCCGCACCACGCCGAGGTCGAGAAGGCCAAGGCGATCGCCGAGACCGACTTCTGGACCTCGCTGGTCGACGTCGACGGCAAGGCCGAGGCGATCGGCCACTACGAGACCGCGCTCGGCGACTTCCGCAAGGTCAACGCGATCGCCGAGCGACTCGCCGCGGTGACCGACGACGACGTCGCGCGCTGCGTGCGGAGCTACCTGCGCACCGAGCGCCGCACCGTGGTGATCGCCGAGCCCGAGTCGGGCCGCCGCGACGACGACCAGGACGATGATGACTGACCGCGGCCCCACCGTGATCGTCGAGCCGTCGCCGGACACGCCGCTGGTGTGGTTCGACATCGCGATCCGCGGCGGCGCGGCGCTCGATCCGCACGGCATCGAGGGCCTGCACCGCCACGCGGCGCTGCTCGCCCGGCGCGGCGCGGGCGGCCGCGATCGCAGCGAGCTCGACAGCACGCTCGATGGCCTCGGTGCGTCGATCGACGTCGCGGTGTCGCGCGACGCGGTGGCGCTGTCGGGGCTCGCGCTGGCCCGCCACCTCGACGCAGTGATCGATCTCGCCGTCGACGTGCTCGCCGCGCCGGCGTTCTCGCCCGACGAGCACGCGCGGCTGTTGCGCGAGACGCCGCAGGTGCTCGACGAGATCCGCGACGACGACAGCGCGCTGGCGACCCGCTGGTTCGACTGGCTGTGCTGCCCCGGCCACGCCTACGGCCGGACCTCGCTCGGCACCGAGGCGTCGCTCGACCGGATCGAGCGCGGCGCGGCGGTCGCGTGCTGGCGCCGCGAGGTCGTCGCCGACAACCTCGTGATCGGCCTGGCCGGCGACATCGACGAGACCAGCGCCGGACGCATCGTCACCCGGCTCACCGAGCGGCTGCCCGCGACCGCCGCGCGCGACGTGCTGCGCGAGGTCACCGTCGCCCCGCCACCCGGCCGCCGCGTGATCCTGGTCGACAAGCCGGACCGCACGCAGGCCCAGCTGCGGCTCGGCCACCTGGCGGCGCGCTACGGCGGCCCCGACACCGCCGAGCTCGCGGTCGCCGAGGCCGTGCTCGGTGGCATGTTCAGCTCGCGGCTGATGCAGGAGATCCGGGTCAAGCGCGGCTGGAGCTACGGCGCGGGCTGCGCGCTGCGGCGGTCGCGGCTGCCGCACTGGTTCGAGATCTGGATGGCCGCCGCGATCGACGTCGCCGGGCCGGCGGTCGCGCTGACCCTCGAGCTGCTCGCCGACTACGCCGCCCGCGGCCCGACCGACGACGAGGTCGACTTCGCGCGCAGCTACCTGATCGGCGCGATGCCGTTCCACGTCGCGACCGCGCGCCAGCGCATGCAGCTCGCCGTGCGTGACGCGGTGTTCGACCTGCCCGTCGGGTTCACCGCGCGGCTGCCCGAGGCGCTCGCCGCGCTCGCCGCCGCCGACGTGCGCGCCGCCTGCCGCCGCCAGCTCCGCCCCGACGACGTCGTCACCGTCGCGGTCACCACGGCCGAGCAGGCCGGCGAGGCGCTCGAGCTCGCCGGCGCCGGGCCGCTCGCCGTCGTCGCCCACGACCAGTACTGAGCTACGACATCAGGCCGCGCACGAACATCCCCAGGCCCGCGGCGCTGACCGCCAGGCCGAGGAACCACAGCGGCTTGCGCCGGGTGAGCGCGGCGATCGCCGACAGGGCGATCGCGATCTGGAGCAAGGTCACCGCGATCGCGTAGCGATGGTGGCGCTCCATCAGCGCCCCGGAGCGCTCGTTGTTGTCCTTGACCTTGTCCTCGTAGTCCTTCGCGCGCTTCTGGATCTCTTCGGTCTCGCCGCGGTAGCGCCGGGCCTCGCCGGCGAGCTTGCCGGCGAGCTCGGGCTTGCCCTCGGCGATGATCGCGGCCTCGCCCTCGGACAGGGTCGCCTTGAGCCCCTTGGCCTGGAAGTACGCCCACTGGTCGGACGCGCGCGACTGGTTGAGCATCGCCTCGCTCTTCTCGAGGATCGCCTCGTTCGAGCTCGAGCCCGACTCGAGCGACGCGACCGCCGCGAACACCGCGATCATCGCCGTCGACAGCGACAGGTAGCGCAGCCAGGTCGGCATCGCCCGGGGCTGGCCGGCGTGCCCGTGGTGCTCGTGGTCCTCGTGGTCCTCGACCCGCTGGTCGATCTGCTCCTTGAGCTCCGCGGTCTCGAGATCCTCCTCCGGCATGGCCCGGAAGGTAGCGAACCCGACCGCGACTTGCCATTGGTCGATGTACGCGAAGGTCTTACCCCGGCTGCTTCTCACTCGGCGCGGCGCCGATCTCGGCCGGTGCGACCTCGTCGGTGTTCGGCCGCGGCACGATCTCGATCGCGCGCACGTGGGCCGGGGCCGCCGCGAGCTCGTCCCGGGACATCAGCGCGGCGTCGAGCTGGCCGAGCCGCTCGATCTCCGACAGCGCGTTGAACCCGCCGACGAACCGCCCGCGCAGGTAGACATAGGGCACCGTGTTCTGCCTGGTCTCGGCGGTGAGCGGCGCGAGCTTGGCCTCGTGCTCGGGCTCCTCGAGATCGACGAAGTCGAAGTCGACCTTGCGGCGCTCGAGCAAGCTGATCGCCCGGCCGCTCCACGGGCAGCTGCGCTTGCCATAGATCTGCGCCTTGATCGCCGGGTCGCCGAAGCCCGTGGGGGTGCGCTCGGGTCGCGGTGCGGCAGCGGCGGGGTCGGCGGTCGCCGGCCGCTGCGGCGCCGGCCGCGGCGCCGGAGCCGGTGACGCCTCGCGCCGGCCGAACAGCCGGCCGACGGTCTTGCGCGCCGCCGCGTAGCGCGGGTCACTGGCCATCTTGTCCTGGACATAATCGCGCAGCTCGCCACCGAGCTCGTCGGCGCGATTGAGCACCGTGAGCAGCCTCTCCGTGGCCCGCGCCCTCCAGTTCTTGTCGTCTCGCTCGGTCTCGGACATAGCCGGTCCATACCACACCGCGTGTACGAACGAGTGTGCCAGGCAAGGTCAGGTGGCTTACCCCCACGAACGATGAATTGACCCGAGATCCGACGCCGATGATCGCGGTACCATGCGTCGAGCGTGGAGGATCGTGTCGATACGCGCCGGCTCCTGCTGATCGATGACAGCGAGATTGCGCTGGCCTATGCGGAGTCCGTGCTCACGGACGCCGGATTCGAGGTCCGGGCGGTAGGGTCATTGCGTACGTTCCAGACCGTGCTGGCAAGCTGGAGGCCACACCTGATCGTCACCGACCTGTACATGCCGGAGATGAACGGTGCCGAGCTTTGCCAGTGGCTGCGCCGCGAGGTCGCGACCGCGCGGATCCCGATCGTGCTGTGCTCGAGCGCGCCCGATCAGGAGCTCGCCGTCGTCGCGCGCGCGGTCGGCGCCGACGCGTATGTCTCCAAGGTCGACGGCCTCGACTCGCTGCCCGACCGGCTCAACGCGCTGTGCGACGAGATCCTATGGTGAGCGGCGCCAAGCGGATCCTCCTGGTCGACGACAGCCCGCTGATCCGGGCCTCGGCGGCGCAGGCGCTCGACACCGCGGGCTTCCAGGTCACCGTCCGCGCCGCGTTCGACGAGCTGCTCGAGCACGGCATCGACGGCTTCGATCTGATCCTGATGGACGTCCAGATGCCCGAGCTCTACGGCGACGACGTCGCGTTCACCCTGCGCGGCCAGCGCGGCGTCACCACGCCGATCTACCTGTTCTCGAGCCTGGACGAGAGCGAGCTCGCCGGGCTCGCCCGCGACGCCGGGATCGACGGCTACATCCCCAAGAGCGCGGGGCTCGACGAGCTGGTCGCGCGGGTCCGCAGAATCCTGGAGTGATCCGCAGCGCGACGCCGCGCGACGCGCTCACCACCCGCGCTGGAGCTCGCGCAGCCGCCGGCCGATCGCGACCACCGACTCGCTCTTCGAGAGATAGCCGTCGGCGCCGAGGTCGGCCGCGAGCACGCGCAGCCGCGACTCCTCCCACGCCGAGTACAGTACGACGTGCGCGCCCGGCGCGGCCTCGCGGGCGACCTCGATCGCCCTGGCCCCGGACGCATCCGGCAGGTTGACGTCGATCAGCACGATCGCCGGGGCGAACTCCGCGGCCACGATCGCCAGCTCGGCGACCGTGGTCACGCCGCGGACGTCGAAGCCGTCGCGCGCCAGCCCGCGCTGCACCAGCTCGAGCTGCATCGGGTCATCGTCGATGATCAACAGGCGGTCCGGCGGCAAGCTCACGCCGGCTTGCTCCGCGGCAGGTGCTTCTTGATCGTCGAGAGCAGCACGTCGCGCTCGAGCGGCTTGGTGATGTAGTCGATGCAGCCCGCCTGCGCCGCGCGGGTCTGGTCCTCGCGCCCGGCGTGCGCGGTCAGCGCGACCACCGGGATGTGCTTGATCGTCGGGTTGGTCTTGATCCGCCGGGTCGCCTCCCAGCCGTCGAGCCGCGGCAGCGACAGGTCCATCAGGATCAGGTCCGGCGCGTCGCGCAGCGCGCGTTCGATGCCGTGCTCGCCGTCCTCGGCCTCGATCACCTCGTAGTCGGTCGCGAGGTAGCGCCGCACGATGTCGCGGTTCTGCGGCGAGTCCTCGACGTAGAGGATCCGCGGCAGCCGGCCGCGCTCGACGACGCGGCGTGCGACGAGGAGCTGCTTGGCCTCGCGGACCACGTCATCGAGCGACGTCCCGTTCTTGTGGACGATCCGCGCCAGCCCGTCGCGCAGGATGCTCTCCTCGTCGGAGGTCAGCGTCTTGCCGGTCAGGACCACGACCGGCATCCGGATACCCTCGTTGCGGATCGTGCGCAGCACCTCGAAGCCGTCGACCCGGGGCATCAGCAGGTCGAGGATCATCAGGCCCGGCGCGAGGACGCCGGCGCGCAGCAGCGCCTCCTCGCCGTCGCGCGCCTCGATCGTCGAGTACCCCGCGCGGCGCAGGTGGCGCGACACGACCTCGCGGGTGTGCTCGTCGTCGTCGACGATCAGCACGTCGCCGGCCGACGGCAGGATCGCGCGGCGGACCACGGCGATCAGCTGATCGGGCTCGACCGGCTTGACCAGGTACTCGCAGGCGCCGAACGAGTAGCCCCGCGCGCGCTGCTCCTCGACCGACATCATGATCACCGGGATCTGCGACAGCACGGGATCGCTCTTGAGCTCGGCGAGCACCGCCCAGCCGTCGAGCCGCGGCAGGTGGATGTCGAGGATGATCACCGACGGGCGCGCCTCGCGCGCCATGGTCAGGCCCTCGATGCCGTCGCTCGCGGTGACCACGCGGAACTGCTCGGACTCGAGCTGGCCGCGCACCAGGTGCTGGACCATCGGATCGTCGTCGATGATCAGCACCGAGAACGGGCCGCCATCGCCGGTGGTCGCCGGCCCCGGCCCCGGGGCGCGCGGCGCCGAGGTCAGGTCGATCGCGCCGGGCAGCGCGACGGTGAACTTCGAGCCGCGCCCGACGGCGCTGGTCGCGTTGACCGTGCCGCCGAGCAGGTGGACGACCTCCTTGACGATCGCCAGGCCCAGGCCGGTGCCGCCGATCTTGCGGCGCGACGAGCCGTCGACCTGGCGGAACTTGTCGAAGATGAACGGCAGCTGCTCGTCGGGGATCCCCGCGCCGGTATCCTCGACCGCGATCACCAGCGTCGCCCCCTGGGGCTCCGCGGTCAGCACGATCTCGCCGGCGTCGGTGAACTTCGCCGCGTTCGACAGCAGGTTGAGCAGCACCTGCTTGAGCTTGAGCGGATCGGAGAACACCTGGCCGGCGGTGATCTCGGCGTGGAGCGTGACCTCCTTGCCCTTGAGCAGCTCGCGCACGCTCGCCATGCACTCCTCGGCCAGCTCGGGCAGCGCGATCGCCTCCTTGACGATCTCGGCGCGGCCGGCCTCGATCTTGGACAGATCGAGGATGTCGTTGATCAGCGCGAGCAGCGTGCGCGCGTTGGCCTTGATCACCGACAGGTCGCGGCGGCCGTGCGGCGTGAGCCGCGACCCCTCGTCCCGGGTCAGCAGATCGCAGTAGCCGGTGATCGCGTTGAGCGGGGTGCGGATCTCGTGCGAGAAGTTGGCGAGGAACTCGCTCTTGAGCCGCGCCGCGGCCTCGATCTCGCGGGCGCGCTCCTCCTCGACCTTCTTGGCCCGCGCGAGCTCGGCCGCCAGGCGATCCAGATCCTCGTTCTGCTGCCGCGTGATCTCCATCAGCAGCGTGCGCTGCTGGAAGCTCGCCACCGCGCGGGCCGCGAGCGCGGCCTTGATCTCGAGCTCCTCGCGCAGCTGGCGGTTCTCGCGCGCCAGCTCCTCTACCTTCTGTCCGAGATCTGTGGTCATGCCGACGCTCCTCACTCGACCGCAGTCGAACCGACTGCCTGCAGACACCGCGACGTGACTATGAATCTCCTGGCGTCGGCGCGGCGACCCCGATCTGCTCGATCCGGTGATCGAGCTCACGCAGCATCGCCAGCAGCACCTCGGCGTCGGCGTCGCTGCGACTGACCTGGAACGCCTTGGCCTTGCTCTCGCCGTCCCGGGCGAGCGGGACCACATCGTGCAGTCCGAGGAGGCCGGCCTCACCGGCGAGCGTGTGCAGCTCGGTCGCGAGCCTGGCGAACGTCGCCGCCTCGCGCTCGGCGATCACCTTGATCGCCTTCGCGATCCGCGCCCGGGCGAGCTTGACGAACTGCGGCAGGAACCTGGCGTGCAGATCGTCCATCAGGGATGGGCCTCGAGCAATTCGCGGCAGCGGCGCACCAGCTCGGACATGCCGGCGCCCTTGCAGATGTAGCCCGACGCCTGGGCGCGCTGGGCGCGGCGCTCGAGCTCGCCCTGCTCGAGGCTCGACACCAGGAGGATCGGCACCTGCACGCCGTGCCAGCCGCGCAGCATCGACGCGACGTCGTCGCCGAACGCCTCCGGCATCTGGACGTCGACGAGGATCAGGTCGGGGTCGAACGCGACGCGCTGGCGCTCGAACGACGACAGGTCGGCGGCGATCGCCACCGTGAAGCCGGCGGCCTCGAGCGCGGCGCGGGTCAGCGCGAGCGCGAACGGGCTGTCGTCGAACACCAGGATCGCCTTGCGCTCCGCCGGCGGCCGCGCGCGCTCGCGGCGCTCGGCGAGCACCCGGAGCGTGTTGAACAGGTCGCGGAACACCAGGGGCTTGTCGACGAACACGTCGGCGCCCGCCGAGATCGTCGCCTCGCGGGCGTCGCGGCCGCCGACGCTGATCGCCACGATCGGTGTGCGGCTCAGCCGGGCGTCGGCCCTGAGCCGCGCGATCAGCGACGCGCCGTTCTCCTCGGGCAGGAAGTAGTCGACGATCACCAGATCGTAGGTCGACTTGCCGAGCTTGGACCACGCCTCCTCGGCGTCCTCGGCGTGATCGATCGCGAGCGCGCCCGGCCGCTCGAAGAACTTGGCGGTGCCGTAGGCGAACATGTCGCGGATCAGCCAGCTGTCGTCGACGAGCAGCACGCGGTACGGCCGGTCGGGCACCGGCTCGCCGGGCGTCTCGACCCGCTCGAGCTGCGACATCAGCTTCTTGCCCACGACAGGGTCATCGAACGTGAGGCGGATCCCCCCCGGCTCGCCCGGCTCGCCGGCGACCCGGATATCGCTGATCCGGGCCACGAGATCGACCGGCTCGAGGATCCGGGGGAACGACAGCCGGAGCGACACGGCGGTGCCGATCGGCGCATGCCACTCGGTCACCACGAAGATCGAGCTCGCCGTGAGATCGAACCCGTACGAGATCACGGGATCACCCGACGCGCGGATCTCGGCGCGGACTATGAACCGGTCCGTGTTGGCTGCCGCCATGGCTCACCTTCTCGTCGCGGCGTGCAAGTGCCGCCCTCGTTCCATTGACCGCCACCGTATCCGTCGACTATCGACGGCGGCATAGTCCCACGGCCACGGTCGCATGGGATCGAAAAATCGCTATTCACAAAGTCCTATCCACGAGCAACATGTACGCCGATCGCAGTCCGTAGGACCGAGAACCACACAGCGCTCGAGGACATCGCCTCGGCTGTCGTAACTGGCCTGACCTCCTGACCTGGCCGGCGCCGGTCTGCGATCCCTCACCGCCCGGCGGTCCGCTAGGAGCGCGGCGCGTACTTGCGGAGCCGACGCTGCAGCGAGCTGCGATAGATCCCGAGGCGCCGGGCGGCCATCGAGACATTGCCGTTGCAGTCCGCCAGCACCCGCATGATGTGCTCCCACTCGGCGCGGGCCAGGGTCGGCGTGTCCTCGAGGTCCGGCTCCTCCGCGTTCTGCTCGATCCGCTGCAGGATCTCGCGAAACGTGATCGGCTTGAACACCACGATGTCAGCGCCGGCCCGCACCGCGGCGACCGCGGCGGCCACCGAGAGGTAGCCGCTGCACAGCACCACCATGAGGTCGGGCAGATCGCGTTTCAACTCGCGAATCAGGTCGATACCCGAGGTATTGCCTAACCGGAGATCGACGATGGCGAGGTCGGGCTTCTCGGTGTTTGCGATCTGCCGCGCAGTCGCAGCATCGATCGCCGTGAACACATTGCGCTCACGGGCAGCTCGCTTCCACGAACCGAGGATTCGCTCGTCGTCATCCACCACCAGTACATTCTGCAACGAACGTGCTTCAGCCATCGTCGACGTGTTGCGAATGTAGCGCGTGGCTCCGACGGGAGCGCGGATCATCGCTGCCGCAAAACGCTGCACGAGCCTCCAGAATCGCGACCTCCGTAGTTCAGCTGTGGCTTCGTTCTCGGGCTTTCCCCCGCAGTAGGGGTGTCTGTAACGGTTCTTACGATCTGCCAATTCCACACCCCGCGCGCGGCGCGCCGCGGCGCCGCCGTGTACTCCGAGCGACGACTGCAGATCGATCGTGCGTGCGCGTGCGAGAGCATCGCGCCCGGATCGAGACCATTGATTCCGCGCGGCGATGCTGATGAACTCGTTGCGGTCCCGTCGACGAGCGCGTCGGCGCAGGAGCGCGCGCCACCTTCATGAATACCGGGTTCGTCGTCCTGTCCCGCGATCCGCTGGTGCGCGGCGAGGTGGTCAATGCCGGCGCCGCCGCCGGACAGCTCTATCTCGTCGCGCGCGACGCCGACGAGCTGGTCGCGACGATCTCCGCGAGCCGGCCGCGCGCCGTCGTGATCGATCGCGAGTACGGCGAGGCCGACGACGTGCTGATCCGGCTGATCGATCTCGCCGAGCTCGCCGAGCTGCGCGACTGCGACGACACCACCGTGTTCCAGGTGATCCGCGATACCACCCAGGAGCCGCGACCCGGCGCCGACGTCATCGTCGTCGAGCCCGCGCTGCGCCACGCCCTCGCGCTCGCCGATCGCACGATGGCCGTCCACGACCGCCGGCCGCTCGCGATCGACCAGCTGCTGACGATCTCGGTGCTGTCGGGCTCGTTCGACGACGCGCTCGAGACCGCGGCGGCCCAGCTCTCGGTCGGCTTCGGGGTCGATCGCTGCGTGATCTCGGTCCGCGGCGACTCGACCGGCGGCGCCGCGGTCGGCTCTCACACCTGGGACTCGCTGACCTGGAACCAGACCGCCGACTACTGCCGGATCGCGACGACGACCGGCGCCAGCGTGATCGCCCCGTCGCCGGCGATGGCCGGTGGCTTCGAGAGCTACCTGGCGGTGCCGCTCGAGACCCCGCTGGGCAGCTACGGCTTTCTCGGCCTGATCCTGTCGCGGCCGCGGATCTTCAGCCGCGAGCATCGCGCGGTGCTCCAGGCGCTCGCGTCGCGGCTCGGCGCCGAGCTCGGCTGGCGCGCGGTGCACCAGCGCACCACCGACGAGCTCGATCGCGCGATCAACGGCCCCGGCCTCGATCAGCTGCTCGGGATCTGGAACCGCACGGCGATCGGCCAGCTCGCGACGATGCACGTCTCGGCGTCCGCGCGCTCCGGGCTCCCGCTGACCGTCGTGCTGATCGACATCCTCGATCTCGGCGCGATCAACACCCGCCACGGCCTCGGGGTCGGCGATCGCGTCCTGCGCCGGGTCGCCGACGCGGTCCGCGCCAACGTCCGCACCGAGGACGCCGTCGGCCGGTGGTCGGGCGACAAGATCGCCGTGCTCCTCCCGGGCACCACGCTCGACGGTGCGCAGCGCGTCGCCGAGCGGTTCCGCGCAGCGATCGCCGGCCGTCCGCTGGAGCTGCCCGCCGGCGGCACGCTGCAGATCCCGGCGACCGTCGGCCTGGCGGGGCTGCAGAAGAACGAGGAGGCGGCGATGCTGCTCAGCCGCGCCGTCCACGCCGCCAAGAAGGCGCGCGACGGCGAGCAGCCGATCGCCCGAGCGTCGACCGGCCCGGCGCCGCGGCTGTCGACCCAGCCGATCGATCACGGCGACGATCTGCGCGCCACGCTCGGCGGCACCTACCGCCTGATCCACGAGATCAGCCGCGGCGGCATGGGCGTGGTGTACCGCGCCGAGGACCTCGCGCTCGAGCGCCCGGTCGCGATCAAGATGCTGCGCCCCGACCTCGCCGAGGACCACGAGTTCGTCGAGCACCTGCGCGGCGAGGCCGCGATGCTCGCGCGGCTCGAGCACCCCAACCTCGTCCAGATCTACAACTTCGGCCAGTCCGGCGGCGACTCCTACTTCGTGATGGAGCTCGTCGAGGGCGAGGGCTTCCAGCAGGCAGTGGAGCGCCACCGCATCGAGGGCACCCAGATGCCGCTGCCCGAGCTGGTCGCCGCGATCGATCAGGTCGCCTCGGCGCTCGACGCTCTGCACGAGCGCGGCATCATCCACCGCGACGTCAAGCCGGCCAACGTGATCCGCGATCCGTTCCGCAGCCGCAGCGTGCTGGTCGACGTCGGCATCGCCCGGCGGTTCGGCCAGTTCGCCGAGTCGGCCGGCACGCCGGGCTACGTCGCNCGACCTACACGCTGCTCACCCTGGCGCCGCCGTGGGGCGACGGCGACGGCGTGCTGCAGCGCCAGTGCGCCGGCGAGGACATCGTGCCGCCGTCGGTGTTCCACGACGAGCTCGAGCCCGCCGATCACATCCTCCTGCGCGCGCTGAACCGCGATCCGTCGCAGCGTCCGGCCACCGCCGGCGCGTTCGCCCGCGAGCTGCGCGGCGCGCTGCTCGCGCTCGCACCGCTGCCCAAGCCCGACGGTGCGCGCTGGGTCGCCAACACCGTGATGCCGAGCCGCGGCACCGCCGTGCCCAAGACCCGCGGCGTGGTGTTTCGCTCGGTGACCCGCGCGCTCGGCGTACGCGAGGCCGAACGGTTGCGCGATGCGCTCGGCGGCGAGCACGCCGATCTGTCGCACGCCCTGACCGACACCGCGCCGCTGGCGTGGCTGCCGACCGATCTGTTCATCCAGCTCCTCACCGTCGCACCACCGCACGTCCACCGCGACGGCTCCCGGCTCGCCCGTGACATCGCGCGCGCCACCGTGCGCGCCTCGTTCCGCCGGTTCTTCCCGGCGAGCTCCGCGACCCTGGTCCCCGAGCGCACGCTGTCGGCGATCCGCAACGTGTGGAGCCGCTACCAGAGCTGGGGGACCGTGTCGAGCATGCCGATCCACGCCAGCGAGACGGTGGTCCGCATGACCGGCACCCCGCGCAACCCCGACCTCTGCATGTGGACCTCCGGCCTGCTCGAACAGCTCGTCGTGCTGTCCGGCGGCCGCAGCGTCGCGGTCGATCACGAGGCCTGCGAGGCGCGCGACGACGACGCCTGCCTGTTCCGCGTCATGTGGGGCCGCGGCGAGTAGCGCGCGGACTCAGAACAGCGCGGTCTCGATCGAGAGGGGGCTTTCCCGCCCCCTCTGTGCCGGCAAAGCCGGCACATTCACCCCTCCGCGCGTCGCGTCGCGCGGCCCTGCACCTGTTGGCTCTGCGCGTGCCTGGCAGAGTCGTCTTCCAGGTTCCAGAGATTCCCCCGCGGTGCTCGATGCAGCCGGTCCGGGCTTGCTTCAAAACAGCGCGGTCTCGATCAACAGCTCCAGCTCCTTCGGCAGCCGGTCCAGACCGTTGCTCTTCGACAGGCAGCCGTCGGCCTCGCAGTCGCGCGCCAGGCCCTCGAGCTCGTGCTGCGGCACCGCCGAGAACAGCACGACCGGGACGTGCGCGGTGTCGTAGTTGGACTTGAGCATCCGGCACAGCTCGACGCCGGACACGCCGGGCATGTTGACGTCGGTCAGGATGATGTCCGGCCGCCAGTCGCCGAGGACGCCCTCGAGCTTGTCGACGTCATCGGCCGTGCGGACCTCGAAGCCGGCGCGCAGGAGCACGCCTGCAACGAAGTGCAGGCTGATCTCGCTGTCATCGATGAGCAGCACCTTGTGCTGGGCCACCGTCATCCGCTGCAACAATACCATGGAGCCGCGCGTGCTCGATCGCGGGACACTAGCCGAACACCTTCTTTCTGAGATCTCCAGATGTAGCCAGGTTGGTCAGCTCGGCGCGTCCGCCGATCACCTCGCCCGCGATGAACACCACCGGCAGCCGGAAGCCCTTGCTGTCGCGGCGTACCGCGGTCTGTGCGGCGAGGTCGTCCTGGATGTTCATCACCTTGTAGGGGATGCCCGCACCCTCGAGGACCTCGGCCAGCTTCGCAACGTCGCGGCGGGTCTTGTCCATGTGATAGATGATGACCGGCGCCGCTTCGCGGTCGCGGGGTGCGCGCGCGGCGGCCGCCGCGGGAGCTGCGGGAGCTGCGCCGCGGGCCTCGAAGGTGCGGCGGTCCGCGAGCTCGGCGGCGTCGGCGAGCGGCCGGCCGAGCGCGGTGTTGGCGCGGCGAGCGACGTCACCGACCTTGCCGGGCAGCTTGTCGATCGCGCGGTGCGCCTCGGCCCTGAGCTTGTCGAGTCGTTCCCGGAGCGTGCTCATCTACGACCTCCGCGGCTCGCTCAGGCCGCTCAGTTCACCACGCGCAGGCTCTTGCGCCCCGCCGGCACCGGCGGCCGCGCCGCGTCCTCGGCCGCCGCGCCCTCGACCTCGGGCGCCACGCTCACGATCGAGTTCTTCTTGCGGGTCTTGGCCGCCGCGTGGCGCGCGATCGCGAGCAGCTTGTCGTGGGCCTCGGCGTGGGTCTTCTCGGCCTTGCCGGTGACCCGGGACAGCAGGCGGTCCTTGAGGAAGCTCAGGCGGTTCTTGCGCGCGCCGACCTCGTAGACCAGGTCGGCCGCGGTGCAGCCGGCCTTGTGCGGTGCGCGATGGAACGGGCTCGTCATCGCCGGGTGCCTGGCCAGGTAGCCGCGGACCTCGTCGATCGTCATGCCGACGTCGGCCAGCGCCTTGTCGACTTCCTTCTGGGCCTGCTGCTTGGC
>VBLP01000153.1:0-6653 GCA_005887925.1 Deltaproteobacteria bacterium
AGTTGACCAGGTTGAACACGAATTTCAGTGGCGTCTGGTGCGACCACCTCAGGGCGACCGCGGAGCCGACCAGGACGGCCAGCAGGTAGTCGGTCGGCGACAGGAGGAACAGCCCGATCACGGCCGGAAACTCGCTGAGCGAGAACGAGTGCTGCTCGCGCCGGAAGTGGACGTCGACGACCTTCGACTCGGCCAGACAGAAGCCCGCGGCGATCAGGGGCCACGGAATCTGGAACGGGGTCGCGCCGGACGGATGGCGAGCCACGACGACGATCTCGAGGAGGATCGCGACGATCGCGAGGCCAACCGTGAAGCCCCAGACCCGCGCGCCGGACGGCAGAGCGAAACGTCGCGTCCGACGACCGTGGTCGCCGACCTCGGGCGGGAAGTTGTGATCGATCCCCACTCGGACCATCGGCCGACGGTCCGGCTCCGACATGCTGCCTCCAGGAATGCGCTCCGTGTATGGCTGTTGTACGGGCGCGCCGCCCAATCGGGCGTGGGTCGGAAGTCCGGGGAGCTGCCTGACGATCGGCGCCGCCGGTCTAGTTGTGGCGGACGACGCGGGTCGATCCGCGCATTGCGGAAGCGATCGCGACCGCGACACCGACCCCGATCAGGAGGTCGCCGACGCTGAAGACGTTCGCGAACGGGACCCAGCTCGGGGTCGCGAAGATGTCGGTCAACGGCTCGACCGAGGGGTGTGCGACGACGGCACTGTTCGTGTGCGCGCCGATCGCCGCCCCGACGGTGGCCAGTGCCTCCGGGCTGGCCGGCATGACCCCGCCGTTCGCGACGATCGCAGCGAGGTTCGAGGCGGCACCGGCGACGACGAGGAAGACGCCCGTCAGGCGCAGGTTGGCGACCACGACGACGAGCACGATCGCCGTCGACGCAACGTAGATCGCCCGACCGGCCTCGACGGTCAGGCCATCCGAGAGCGGCGAGAAGAGGGCGACCTGGACGAGCAGGGCGACGATCGCGAGGGGCGCGAGACGGAAGCGGATCTCCGCCAGCCCATCGAGCCGACCACCGAGGAGCCAACCGGCGAGGAGCCCGATCGGGATCGCTTACAGGATGAACACCCGGTGAGTATCGATCCCCGGAGCGATGGCTTCCGAACGGACCGGCGGCCCGGCGGCGTGCCCGGCCCGCTCACCCGCGCGGCTGGAGGTCTCCTGATACCCTCAGCGATCCATCAGCGGACCCACGAGCGAGCCGTCACGTTATGAGCGCAGCGCAGCCGAGAACGATCGTCGAGAAGATCTGGGACGAGCACGTCGTCGAACAGGATGAGGGCGCTCCGGCGATCCTCGCGATCGACCTCCACCTGGTGCACGAGGTGACATCGCCGCAGGCCTTCACCGGCCTGCGCGCCCGTGGCCTCACGGTCCGCCACCCGGAGCGCACGGTCGCGACCGCGGACCACTCGGTCCCGACCCATCCTCGGAGCCTGCCCATGGCGGATCCGATGGCGGCGGCGCAGGTCGACCAGCTGACGCGCAACTGCGCGGAGTTCGGGATCCCGCTCCACGGCATCGGCGATCCGGGCCAGGGGATCGTCCACGTGATCGGGCCCCAGCTCGGGCTCACCCAGCCAGGGATGACGATCGTCTGCGGCGACTCGCACACCGCCACCCATGGCGCCTTCGGGGCGCTGGCCTTCGGGATCGGGACGAGCGAGGTCGAGATGGTGCTCGCGACCCAGACGCTGCTCCAGCGTCGCCCGAAGGCCTAGCGCTGATCGCCCGCATTGGGGTGGGCGGCGGCACCGGCCATGTCTTCGAATACGACGGCGAGGCGATCCGCGCGCTGACCATGGAGCAGCGCATGACGATCTGCAACATGTCGATCGAGGGTGGCGCAAAGGCCGGCCTGATCGCGCCGGACGACACGACGTTCGAGTTCGTCGCCGGTCGGGCGCACGCCCCGAAGGGCGCGGCGTGGGACGCGGCGCTCGAGAGCTGGCGGGCGCTCCCGAGCGACGACGGCGCGACGTACGACAAGTCGATCACGATCGACGCGTCGGCTCTCGAACCGATGGTCACATACGGCACGAATCCCGGCATGGGGATCCCGATCACATCCCTGGTCCCATCTCCCGGCGATCTTGCCGACGGCTCCGCCCGGCGCGCGCTCGAACGCGCGCTCGAATACATGGATCTCACGCCCGGCCAGGCGATCCTCGGCCAGAAGGTCGACGTCGTCTTCGTCGGCTCATGCACGAACGGCCGGATCAGCGACCTGCGACTCGCCGCGGAGGTTCTCAAGGACCGGGCCGTTGCGGCCGGCGTCCGGATGATGATCGTGCCCGGCTCCGACGAGGTGATGCGCGAGGCCGAGCGCGAGGGTCTGCACACGATCTTCCGCGCGGCCGGCGCCGAGTGGCGTGAGGCCGGCTGCTCGATGTGCATCGCAATGAATGGCGACCAGCTGTCGCCCGGGCAATACGCGATCAGCACGTCGAACCGGAACTTCGAAGGGCGCCAGGGCAAAGGCGGCCGGACGTTCCTTGCATCGCCCCTGACGGCGGCGGCATCGGCGATCCGCGGCGAGGTCACCGACCCGCGGACGCTGCCCGGGATCGAGTCGATGGCCGCGGTCGGCGGGCGCTGACGATGACCGCGAAGTTCCAGACCTTCACGAGCGCCGTGATCCCGCTACCGGCCGAGAACGTGGATACGGACCAGATCGTCCCGGCCCGCTACCTCAAGGTGACCGACAAGGAGGGCCTCCGCGAGGCCCTGTTCCGGGATTGGCGCTATGGCGAGGACGGCGGGCTCAAGGAGCCGTTGTTCGTGATGGACCGCGTCGCCATGCTCGATCGCCAGATCCTGCTCGTGGGCGATAACTTCGGGACCGGCTCGTCTCGCGTGCACGCGCCGTGGGCCCTGACCGCCTGGGGGATCCGGGCGATCCTGTCCACCTCGTTCGCCGACATCTTCCGGAACAATGCCCTCAAGAACGGGCTTCTCCCGATCGTCGTCGAGGCCGAGAAGCATCGCCAGCTGTTCGAGCTGGTCGCGACTGATCCCGGCGCCCGGCTCACGGTCGATCTCGAGGCGCAGGTCGTCCATCTGCCGGGCGACGAGGATCTCCCGTTCGAGGTCGATCCGTTTGCGCGGCTGATGCTTCTCGCCGGCACCGACGAGATGGGCTACTTGATTGGCAAGCTGCCCGCGATCGAGGCGTGGGAGGCCAAGCACGCGTCACGCGTCGACACCCGCGTCGGGGCCGCCTGAACGGGCATCCGGCAGCGACGCTCCGCCAAGCCAGAGCACGGACGAGTGATATCGGATCGATGAGGCTCGGCGGCCAGGCGCCGTCGGCGCACCTTCGGAGGCCGCTCGGCCATACTTCTGGGCGGTGAATCTCTTCGACGTCGTCGTTCTCGTCCTCATCGTAGTCGCGGTTCTCATCGGCGTCAGGTCGGGGGCCCTTCCCCAGATCGGCGGCCTCATCGGGGCGTTCGGCGGCGGGGCGTTGGCGGTCGTCGGCCTGCCGCTCATCGAGAAGCCGCTGGCCGACGCCCCGACCGAGGCACGGGCGATCGTCGTCCTCGCCGGGATCCTGTTCATCGTCGGGCTCGGGGAAGCGGTCGGCGGGGCGATCGGGCGCGCGATGGCGAACCGGCTCCGGGGCGGTGTCCTGGACCGCGTCGATCGGGTCCTCGGCGGGTTCGTCGGGGCCGGCCAGGCGCTCCTCGTCGCGTGGCTGATCGGCGGGCTGCTCGCCGCGGGCCCCATGCGCTCGCTCGCGCTCCAGGCCCAGACATCGTTCGTCGTCCGCGGCCTGACCGGCGTGCTGCCGGCACCGACCGAGATCGCGACCGAGCTCTCCCGGCTCCTCAGCGATACGGGCATCCCGGATCTCTTCGTCGGCCTCGATCCGCTGCCGGCGCCGGATGTCGTGCGCCCGACCGATCCGGCGGCGAAAGCAATCGCGGCGCGCGCCCTGGACAGCGTGGTTCGGGTGTCGGCGCGAACCTGCACCTTCCTGTCCTCGGGCACGGGCTTCGCGGTCGGCCGCGGCTACATCATGACCAACGCCCATGTGATCGCCGGCGCCTCGACGATTCGCATCCAATCGGCCGACAGCGGGCTTCTCGACGCGACGGCCGTCTTCGACGATCCGGAGCTCGACGTCGCGCTGCTCTGGGCCCCCGGCTTCGACGCGACCCCGCTGCGTCTCGCGGCGAGCGATCCGACGCGCGGGGCGGTCGGCGCGACGCTCGGCTTTCCCCATGGCGGCGGACTCGTCATCGAGCCGGCCGCGGTCTCCGGCGCCTACGACGCGCAGGGCCGCGACATCTACGGAGCGCGCCGGGTCAGCCGCCCGATCCTCGAACTGCGCGCGATCGTCGACCAGGGCGACAGCGGTGGTCCGCTGATCCTCAAGGACGGAACCGTCGGCGGAGTCGTGTTCGCCGAGGCCCGCACCGACGAGAACGTCGGATACGCATTGACGCCGACATCCGTCGCGACCGCGATCGAGCCGTTCATCGGACGGACGAGCTCGGCGGACACGGGGGCGTGCATCCATTGAGCACGACGTCGACCGCCCGGCTGACTGCCCTCGCCGACGCGGCCTGGGACAGCCAGATGGCGGCACAACCGCTGTATGCGACGTCGCTGGGCGATCGCCGGTTCGACGATCGTCTCCGTGACAATGGCCCGGGCGCGCTCGCGGCCGACGCGACGCGGCTCGCCGGATGGCTGCGCCAGGCCGAGACGATCGATCCCGCCGGGCTGCCACCGAGCGACCGTGTCACCCATTCCGCGCTCCTCGATTTCCTCCGTTTCGAGCTGGACCTCGTCGAAGCCGGCCTCGACGCCTGGACCGTCGACCCGCTCGACGGGCCGCAGGTCGCGTATCTCAACGTGCCCTCGTTCCAGCCGGTACGGACGTTCGCCGAAGGCGAGGCGCTGGTCGCGCGCTGGCGTGAGATCGGGCCGTGGATCGACCGCCTCACCGGCACCACGCGCGATCACCTCGCGAAAGGCATCCTGGCGCCCCATGCGCTGGTGCGGACCGTGGTCGCCGAGCTGAACGACCTGCTGGCACGGCCCGTCGAGGACTGGCCCCTCATCGATCCCGCCCGAGCCGATCATCCCGAGTGGTCCGCCGACCAGCGGCGAGCCCACGCCGACGCGGTGCGCGACGCGGTCGTCGAGCTGATTCGGCCGGCCTTCGTCCGTTACCGAGCGTTCCTTGCGGATGAGCTCGGACCGCGGGCGCGCGGCGACGACGAAGCCGGGTTGTCACACGTGTCGGGTGGCCCCGACGCCTACCGTCGCCTCGTTCGTTCCCATACCACGCTCGAGCTCGGCGCGGACGAGATCCATCGGATCGGTCTGGACGAGACCGAGCGGATCGACGCCGAGTTCCGCGCGCTCGGCGGGCGTCAGCTGGGGACGACCGAGCTGGCCACGATCCTCGCGCGCCTGCGGTCCGATCCCGCCCTCCATTTCGCGACACCAGGCGAGGTGTTCCACGTCGCCGAGGCATCGCTCGATCGGGCGAATGCGGCGATCCCCGGATGGTTCGGGCGCCTGCCGAAGACGCCGTGCGTGGTCGTCGAGATGGGCGCCCACGAGGCGAAGCACTCGACGATCGCGTACTACCGCCAACCCGCTGCGGATGGCAGCCGGCCGGGCAGCTACTACATCAACACCTCGGCTCCGGAGACGCGACCGCGCTACGAAGCCGAGACCCTCGCGTTCCACGAGGCGGTCCCGGGCCACCACCTCCAGATCGCGATCGCCCAGGAGCTCGACGGGCTGCCGGCGTTCCGGCGGCTCGGCGGCCCGACCGCGTATGTCGAGGGCTGGGGGCTGTACAGCGAGCGGCTGTCGGCCGAGATGGGGCTGCTCTCCGGTGAGCTCGACCGATTCGGGGTGGCCTCGTTCGACGCCTGGCGCGCGTGTCGGCTCGTCGTCGACACGGGCCTCCATGCGCTCGGCTGGAGCCGTGACCGAGCGATCCGGTTCATGGTCGAGCACACCGCACTCGCCGAGAACAACATCGCCAACGAGGTCGATCGATACCTCGCGATGCCCGGACAGGCTCTTGCCTACAAGCTCGGCCAGCGCGAGATCCTGCGGCTCCGAGACGTCGCTCGCGCCGGCCTCGGGCCGAGCTTCGACATCCGGACATTCCATGACGTCGTCCTCGGCCAGGGCGCGGTCGGGCTGTCCACCCTGGGCGGCGCCATCAATGACTGGATCGGGCGCGGCTGACGCCGGTCGGCTGGGCGCCGCGCGCGGCTCGACGCCGCGCGCGACCGGGGCGGCCTATGCCGCGTACACGTCCTGCGGCGAGACCGCGTCGGGGTCGCCGATCTCGATCGGGTTGTTCAGCGGGTCGCTGCTCCATTCGAACCAGCCGCCGTCGTAGACCGCGATCCGGTCCCAGCCCTGGAGATACGCGTAGAACCAGGTCTCGCTGGCCCGCCATCCCGTGCCGCAATAGAACGCCACCCACTTGTCGGCCGTGATCCCGGCCTCGAGCCAGTTCGCCGCGATCTCGGGATAGGCCCGCATCGTGTTGTCCACGTTCCGGTAGTGCTGCATGTGGTAGGCGTCCGAGCCGCAGTTGCCCCACACGTCGCCGGCGATCCGGCCGGCCGGGCCGATGTAGTTGTAGCCGCTGAC
>VBLP01000153.1:6710-9295 GCA_005887925.1 Deltaproteobacteria bacterium
CGGAGCGGGATCTCGACCCCGAACGCCGCCACGGGCGTCGGCTGACGGAGCGTCGTCTCGACCGGGTAGCCGGCGCGAACCCACCAGTCGTACCCACCGTCGAGGAGTCGGACGTCGTCCACCCCCGCGTAGCGCAGGATCATCAGCGCCCGCGTCGCCGCGATCTGGCCCGCCCGCCGGCCGGGCCACTTCTCGTTCGCCTCGCCGACCGTGTCCCGCCCGTAGACGACGACCGTCGTGTCGTGGGTGATGCCGAGGCTGCGGACCGCGGCGTCGATCTCGGCGGGCGTGCGACGGTTCCAGTCGATCGGGTTCTCGAGCCAGTTGGTGTCCAGATAGAGGGCGCCGGGGATGTGTCCCTCCTCGTACTCCTCCGGGACGCCGAAGTTGACATGGAACAGGAGAAACCTCCCGCTCGGCGCCGCCTCCGGTCGGCCACCCGAGAGGAGCTGGCCGAGCCACTCGATGTGGACGAGCCGGTCGTGGCGTGCCAGCCGATCGATTGGCCGGTCCGGATCGGCAGCCCATGCCGGGAAGCCGCCGCGCAGGATCGCCACATCGCTCACGCCGAGCGCACCGAGGGCGGCGACGACCCGGCCGGCGTCGTCGGATCCGTCGCCATTGTCGTAGACGATGACCGCCCGATCGGGTCCGATGGACTTGCCCGCGAGCAGCCGCTCGATCTCCGGGTCATCGACGCTGGTGAGCCACGCCGCCGGAAACGAGACCGCACCCGGGACGTGCCCGCCACGGCTTTCGGTGCCCAGCCGCCAGCCGTTGTAGGCGGTCAGTGGCCGCACGTCGACGACCGACAGACGCGGATCGCCGAGGCGATCACGGAGGTCGGCCGTGTCGATCGTCCGGACGTCCGTCGACGAGACGGTTGGGCGGATGGTCGATGGAAGTGTCATGTGAGAGGTCCTCGCGCTGGGCCGGTGGGAGTCATCAAAAGACCCCTGCCATGTGCAGGGGTCCGGAGGAGCTGGGGCGTGCAACCCGTCAGCAGCACGCCTGCATACACCACCTGCCCTGCGCGGCAGCACAGGGACACATCGAGCGGCGCGCGAAGATCGCGTTGCGGGTCATGTGGCCGCCATTCTGCAACGCTCGTTCTCAATATGCAAGAGCACACCGCGATCGGACGGTGGCGATTGCGTGCCCCTTCGGTTGCGGATCGAGTCGCGGTCCATCGCGGGTCGCCGAGTTGGCCGCCACGCCCTCAGTGGGCGGCCTCCGGCTCGAGATTGCGAATGCGCTTCGCGAGCGCCTCGAGGACGCACGTCCGGATGGCCGGATAGCGATCCATGAGCGAATGGAACTCGCGATGGCCGAGGACGAGGAGCGTCGCCGGTCCATCGGTCGTCGCGGTCGCGGTTCGCGGCCCCTCGGCCAGGAGCGCGATCTCGCCGAAGAAGTCGCCAGGCTCCATCGTCCGCACGCGCGTCCCGCCGCGATCGATCGCGACCGTGCCGTCGACGACCACGAAGAATTCACGACCCGCGTCGCCTTCGCGCATGAGCACGTGGCCTGCCGGGACGTCGACCTCGTCCACGAGGCGCTCGACTTCCTCGAGCTCGCGCCGGCCGAGGTCGGACAGGAGCGGGGTCCGCCTGAGCAGTTCGAGCTTCTCGTTGGTATGCGTCGCCATCACCCTCTCCACCTGCGCCGAACCCCTCCGGTCAGGGCAGCATAGCGCGCCGTTTCCAGAGCGCGACACCTTCCCCGCTGAGCGGAGTCCTACACTGAGCCCACGCCCGATCGTCCCCGACGGCCTCTCCCCCACCCGTTACCGGAGACCTCGTTCGATGCCCGATCCAGCCAACCCGTACGACCGCCCATCCGACCCAGCGAAGCGCCACTCGGCGGCCCTGACCAACGGGCCCGATCGGGCCGGCGCGCGAAGCATGCTCAAGGCAATCGGCTTCACGGACGAGGACCTCGCAAAGCCGATCGTCGGGGTCGGGACGAACTGGATCGAGACGATGCCGTGCAACTACAACCACCGTCGCCTCGCCGAGGCCGTGAAGGCCGGCATCCGCGCGGCGGGCGGCACGCCGATGGAGTTCGGGACGATCTCGGTCAGCGACGGGGTCTCGATGGGCACCGAGGGAATGAAGGCTTCGCTGATCAGTCGCGAGGTCGTCGCCGATTCAATCGAGCTCGTCTCCCGCGGGCATCTCTTCGACGGACTCGTCTGCATCTTCGGCTGCGACAAGACCGGGCCGGGCTCGGCCATGGCCATGGCCCGGCTCGACATTCCGGGGCTCGCGCTCTATTCGGGGACGATCTACCCCGGGATCCGATCCGCCGCGGTCGGCGGCAATGGCTCGCGCGACGCGACGGTCGTCACCGTCTACGAGGCCATCGGCTCCTACCGGGCCGGCAAGATCAGTCTCGACGAGCTGTACGAGGTCGAGAACGCGTCGTGCCCCGGGCCCGGTGCGTGCGGCGGCCAGTTCACGGCCAACACGATGAGCATGGTGATGGAGGCGCTCGGCCTGTCGCCGGCGGGGATGAACGAGATCCCGGCCGAGGATCCGGCCAAGGACGACGCCGCCCGCCGCGCCGGCGAGATGGTCATGCGC
>VBLP01000653.1 GCA_005887925.1 Deltaproteobacteria bacterium
AGCTCCTTCACGTCGCGGTCGCCCGGGTTCCAGTGGCGAGCGCGGAGGGCGGCGGAGTGGTATCCGCTCGCCGCCCAGCCGAGCCAGAACTCGAGTGCGTTCTTCGAGTTCTCGGCGGCAAAGGCGCCGTGCTGCCGCTCCTGGTCTGCGCTCTTGGCTACGACTCGCGCGGCTGAGCCGCTTCAGCGGACGTGATGCAGCTTCCACCACGCGCGCTTGTTGTGCGATTCGACCTTCGGTAGCTTGTCGCCGGAGCGGAGGATGACCACCGTTTCGTGGGGCTGCGGCGCCGGCGTCTTGGCGCCATCGGGGTGGTAGCCGTCAAAGACGTACACGCCATTGACTGCGGAGCGCATGCCGGTGTGGAAGCGATCACCGAGGTTCACGCTGACGGCGGTGGCCACGGCCGAAAGCGCATCGGTCGCATACCCCGTCTCCGAGTAGCAGATCGGTGCAGAGCTCTCAGGGTCGCGGTAGCAGACGCGTGATGCGTCCAGGACCCACTGGTAAAGCGGGACAGCACCTATGGGTGGTGACTGGTTGGGGTCGAACACCGGACACACCGGCCCATCGTAGTCGTAGCCCGCCAGCGGCGCTGCGCTAAGCTGATAGGCGTGATCGGTGTAGACTTTGCTGTAGAAACCGTGCAGCACGGCTGTGCCACCCGTGGGCCACGGAACGCAAAAGGAAGGGCCCTCGACATAATATCCCAGGGAAATGGCCCAGCTGTAGTCGTAGCCGTCGTAGTCCGGCACGATCAGGTGATCGGCGTAGCCGTCGCTGTACAAGCCGAGGATCCGGCCGCGCCTCTCTAGCGGGGGCACGACCACGAACCCTGGCTCGGTAGGCACGGGGGGCACGGGATAAACAAACGCGAATACTCCGTTGTAGGTATATCCAGCCTTCGGAGCGCCGCCGGTCGGGCTGTTGTCCGTACTCAAGAAATGATCCATCCCCACGCCCATGGCACGCCCCCTGTTAATTGGAAACAGTGACAGAATACATCACTGCCTCGCTCTTGTCAAGCGCCATATAGAAACGCGCAATTGTGTCTTCCGATTACGGGAACTCTACAACTTCATCGATATCGATCAGATCTCGATGGCAACGAATACCGTTTCGCTGCCCACGCGGTCTTGCCGAGGGCATGTTGGATGGTTCACGGTCATCTCGCGTACCTGCATTTTCGAGTTCGGCCAGCCGTACCAGGGGCGCATCGATCGGCCCGACGAGGCCACGTGCTGCGGGACACGCGCGCCAGGCCACCGTGGTCCTGGATCGCCGGGCATGAGACCGAGCTGATGCGGCTACGCGCGTGCCACCCGCCGCACCAGCGCCAGGTATGTCGCTACGAACTCGTCGAGGCTGTCGCCCTCGTCGATCTGCGCCGGATGCGCGACGAGCCGGGCCGCCATCGCGGTGCCCGCGACGCGGTCGGGGTCGGCGGCGACCGCCTCGAGCTCGCGGCGCATCGCGCTCCGCCGCCGCCGCTCGACGTCGTCGAGCGGGCGATCGCGCGCGCGGCGATCGGCGTCCGGCACGGCGGCCTCGGCCGCTCGGGATCAGCGCGAGCACGTCGGCGCGGCCCGTCGCGGGATCGAGGACCGCGCGCGCGGCATCGATCACCGCCTGGGCGACCACGTCCGGATCGCCCGCGCGGGTGCGCATCGCTACGCCGCGCACCCGCTCGGCGAGCAGCGACAGCCGGCCCGCGTAGCGTGGGCCGAGCTGTTGCGCCGGGTGTGCGCAACGGACGTACTGGCGTACCTGTGCGGTGGCCGTCGCAGAGTGATCGCCGTCGTGGACTCCGCCATGACGCGCGATGATCACCCATCGGAAGTCCGACGCAAGTGAGCGACCCATCTCGGATGCAGCAACGCTGGCGCGGCGCTCGCGCTGGACGTCGCCCAGGAACTGTGGGAGCTCGGGGTGAACGCCGAGGGTGCCGGCAACCTCGGCTCGAACCGCACAGCGCCGCGGCGCTGGCGCGGCCGGCGGTCGGCACGAAGAGCGCCGCCTGGTCGGTGGTGCAGCGGTCATGCACCGGAGTAGCTCGCGGCGATCCCGGGAGGGTTGCGCAACCACGCGCTCGATGCGGTGGGCGGGGGTGTGTTCACGGCGCTGCGCCCGGATCAGGCGACGAGGATCGGAACAGGCGGCGCGCACCGGAGCGCTGGCGAACAGCAGTTTCTTTCGGCGTTCACCGTGGTCAGGACCCAAATCGCAAATGATCGATACCGTCGCTCCTAATGCTGAGTCCGCTTCCTGCATGAAAGAGGCGGCCTCCGATGTCCACCTTCTCTTCTCCACCAGCCCACCGAATAGTCAGTTCACTACGTTTCGCGGTGAGCCTCAGTGTTGCGCCGAGCTGAAAAAAGGTCCCATGGATCTTTAGCACCGGTACCTTCCCATCAGAGTCAGTGCAATTGGCGAGAGCTTCCGCGACGACAACATCCGCGAGTGATCCATTGTCGCTGAACGTTTTCTCCAGCAGGGCGCGCAGAAGTTGTAGTTCGTAGGCTCGAAGCTCCAATGCAAGCACTGTTTCGGAGCTGTGTACCAGTTCGAGCCTTCTCCCTTGAGGTGGTGTCTCAATGATCAAGCCTTCGACGGACGCATCGAAAATGTTGTCCTTCATCGTGGCAATAGTTGTCCCATTCGGCGCGCGTAGATCGAAGTCCACGCGCATGACCGCTGAGCTGAGCTCAGGCACTTCCTCACGACGAACCGCAACGACTTGAACGCCAGCCAGCCAGAGGACCGGTCGCGGGCCGATAAACGCCATCGTTCCCAACAAAACGAGTATTGACTCGGGCTGCCAGACCCACTCGCATTGAAGGCGGTCCGTGACGTATGGGTTCGCCTTCATGTCCCGCAGCTGCTGTTTCGTAAATTGACCACCGTCTGCAAGATCGTGATGTTTCTGGCACAGAGCGATCATCCCAGCTTCCTCGCTGTGCTCTCTCACTCGCCGAGGCGGATCGAAATGGTGAAACGTGAGAAACGGGGACCCGCACTTCGGCACGGGGCACCCAAAGTTTACCTCACGCCTGAGCCTCTCATGGACGTGAGCCTTGGAAAGGCTGTTCATCGGCGGATTGGCTCACGGCGCCGGTGTCGGCGTCGATGCGGGTGTCTGCGCTGGCGCCGCCGCGCCCGCAGGCGTCTTCAGGACATGCGGTGACAGCTTCTCGATCGCGCGCGCATACGCGGCTTTTTTGCGCTGCCCTGCCTCCTGGAGGTGCTGGAACGTCTTCTCCGAGGCGGTGTCGCCACGCGCCTTGGCGGCGGCGAGCTTGCCCGAGAAATCGCCGGCGCTGCCCACTTCCCAGCTGTCCTCGGGGCCGTTGCCGTTGAACGTCGGCGTCCGGCCCTTAAGCGCCTCCACTTTCTCGACGCCGCTGCTGGCGTGCATGTGTGCCGCGGAGAAGATGAAGGCGTACTTCGGATCGGCCGCGGCCGCCGGGTCCGCCTTGATCGCGCGCGACGCTTCCTGCAGGCGCGCCTCTCCTTAACCCCGAAAAGGAAAGGAGGCCTCCCCTGTGCCACAAGCTTCTCCACGACGCCAGGTTCTACGCGCTGCTGCTGAAGTTCGACGAGGATCTCGAGGCTGAGGTTCGTGCGGCGGGGTGCCCGTGCGGAGGTCGGCTCGACGCCGGGCACTACGCACGCAAGCCGCGTGGCGGGCCGAGCGACCTTGACGAGAAGTACAAGCTCCGGTTGAGCCTGTGCTGCTCGGTCGACGGGTGCCGCTCTCGACGGATGCCGCCGTCGGTGCGGTTCCTCGGGCGGAAGGTGTACTTCGGCGCGGTGGTAGTGCTCGCGACGGCGATGCAGCAGGGCCCGACGAAACAGCGGGCGTCCCAGCTCGGCAAGTTGCTCGGCGTGAGCCGGCGGACGCTGGGGCGGTGGCGGTTGTGGTGGGCGGCGGCGTTCTGTGGGAGCCGGTTCTGGCACAGCCTGCGGAACCGGTTCATGCCGGCCGTCGACGAGCAGTCGCTACCGCTCGCGTTGCTCGAGGCATTCGGGCGGGTACCGAGCGATGACGGCAGCGGTCGGCTGCTCGCGGTGCTCCGCTTGCTCCAGCCGATCTCGACGACGCCCGGGCTCGAAGCAGGCGCTTCGTGATGGGCACCGGCTACCCGCAGAGGATGGTGAATTCCCACGCCGAATAGAATCGAATAGACGTCGTCGTCGAGGTTGGCAGCACAACGCCGCCGGAAGGAGCGGTCACGAGCGGTGGGCGAACCTGCGCCATTCGATCATCGGAGCGCTGCTCGCCGCACCACCACGGCGGGGCGAGCTGCGTGCCGCCATCGAGGCGCTCGCGGACAAGACGTGGCAACACCCCATTACCGGCGAGCGAGTGAGCTTCGCGTACTCGACACTGGAACGATGGCTGTACATCGCTCGCCGGGCCGGGCACGCCGATACCGTCACCGCCCTCCGACGCCGCATCCGCAAGGACGCCGGGACGCGGCGCGCGGTGTCGGCGTTGCTGGTCGCGGCGGTGGTCAAGCAGCACAGCGACCACCCGAGCTGGAGCTACCAGCTCCACGCCGACAACCTGGTCGCGGCCGCCGAGCTCGATGCGGCGCTCGGCCACGTGCCGTCGTACACGACCGTGCGCCGGCTGATGAAGGAGCGCGGACTGTTTCGCCGGAAGAAGCGGCGGCACAGTGGACGCGAGGGCGACGACAAGAGCCGCGCAATCTTCGATTCACGCGAGACCCGCAGCTTCGAGTGCTAGTACGTGCACGGCCTGTGGCATCTGGACTACCACACCGCGAACTTCATTCGGAGCCTGCGCGCGAACGGGGAGTGGGTCGCGCCGAAGATCCTGGGGATCCTCGACGACCGGTCGCGGCTGTGCTGCCACGCGCAATGGTACTTCGAGGAGAGCGCGGAGAACCTGATCCACGCAGTCATTCAGGGCATCCAGAAGCGCGGGCTATTTCGCGCGCTGCTCAGCGACAACGGGTCCCAGATGCTCGCGGGCGAGACGCGTGAGGGACTCGCTCGACTGGGCATCTTGCACGACACAACCTTGCGCGCGTGTCCGGAACAGAATGGGAAGCAGGAGGCGTGGTGGGGGTCCGTCGAAGGTCGGCTGCTCGCGATGCTCGAGAACGTCCCGAACCTGACGCTCGAGGCGCTCAATCACGCCACGCAGGCGTGGGTCGAGATGGAATACAACCGCAGGCATCACTCCGAGATCGGCGAGGCACCGGCAGAGCGCTTCCTGCGCGGTCCGAGCGTCGGACGTCCGAGCCCGAGCGCCGAGGAACTGCGACTGGCGTTTCGCATCGAGGAGACGCGCACGCAGCGACGCAGCGACGGGACGGTGAGCATCGATGGCGTGCGCTTCGAGGTCCCGTCGCGCTACCGGCACCTCGAGCGGATGAGCGTGCGGTACGCGTCGTGGGACCTCGGGCGCGTGCACCTGGTCGACGCGCGCACCGGCACGCTGCTGACGCCGCTCTACCCACTCGACCGCGCGAAGAACGCCGACGGCGTGCGCCGTGTGCTCGGCCCCGTGGCCAGTGTGCCGGTCGATGAAGCGCCGCCGGCAAAGGTCAAGAGCACTGAGATGGCGCCGCTGCTTCGCCGGCTCATCGACGACTACGACCGCGCGGGACTGCCGCCCGCCTATCTGCCCAAGAACGACGAACCGACCGTCGACGACAAGGAGAACGACTGATGGATGCGCGCAAGCTCTCGGCCCTCTACGGGCTCAAGTGGAATCCGTTTCTCGAGGGCATTCCCGTCGAGGCGCTGTGCAAGACGCCACGCATTGACCACTTCGGATGGCGCATTGAGGACCTGGTGATGCACGGCGGCTTCGCGCTCGTCACTGGTGATGTCGGTGCCGGCAAGTCGGCGGTGCTGCGGCTGCTCGCCGACCGGCTCTCGGCACTGCGCGATGTGGCCGTCGTCGAGCTCGAACGGCCGCACAGTCGAGTGACCGACTTCTACCGCGAACTCGGCCACCTGTTTGGCTTCCCGGTCTCGAGCTCGAATCGCTGGGGCTCGCACAAGGCGGTACGCACCAAGTGGCAAGAACACATCCAGCAGACGCTGTTTCGCCCGATCCTGCTCATCGACGAGGCACAAGAGATGTCCGGGCCCTTGCTCGCCGAACTGCGCTTGCTCGGCTCGACCAAGCTCGACACGTGCACGATTATCAGCGTGGTCCTGTGCGGCGACCGCCGCATCGAGGAAAACCTTCGCACACCCGACCTCGCGCCGGTCAACAGTCGCATCCGGGCGCGACTCGTGCTCGAAGCCGAGACGCCCGAGACCCTCGGCACGATGCTGCGCCACCTCCTCGCCACGGCGGGCAATCCCGCACTGATGACCGACGAGCTACAACGCACGCTGTGCGAGCATGCGGCCGGCAACCGGCGCGTGCTGATGAACCTGGGCAACGAGATGCTTGCGCTCGCCGTCGCGAAGAACGCCAAGCGGCTCGACGAAGAACTCTATCTCGAGATGACCAGCGCCGAACACCGGCCCGTGCGGCCCAAGCCCGCGGCTCCACCGCCACGCACCAAGTCGTCGACGCGGCGATGACCGCGCTCACCTCGCCGCCGGCGACGCTACTGCCCGTCGCGCGCGCGGCCGACCTCGATCCTCGCCCGCCCGAGCGGCGATGGCTCATCGACGGCCTGTGGGGTGACCAAGCGGTCGGCATCGTCGGCGGTGAGCCGAAGTGCTGCAAGTCCTTCCTCGCGCTCGACGTGGCCGTCGCCGTCGCCTCGGGCGCGCCGTGCTTGCGCCACTTCACCGTCGCCCGCACTGGCCGCGTCCTGCTGTTTGCCGCCGAGGACGCGCTCGGCGTCGTGCGTTGCCGCCTCGACGGCATCTGCGCCGCCGCCGGCGTCGACCTCGCCGCGCTCGATCTCGACGTCATCACGGCGCCGACCTTGCGCATCGACAACCTCGACGACCAGGCGCGCCTCGCCGACACCATCGCCGCGCTCCGGCCGACGCTGCTTATCCTCGACCCCTTTGTAAGACTTCACCGCATCGACGAAAACGTTTGCTCGGAGGTCGCCCCGCTACTCGCTTACCTGCGTGAGCTCCAGCGCCGCTTCTCGCTCGCGATCCTCGTGGTGCATCACGCCCGAAAGGGCGCGGGCCGTGTGCGCGCTGGTCAGGCGCTACGCGGCTCAAGCGAATTTCACGCGTGGCTCGACTCGGCAATCTACCTCCGTCGCACCGACGACGAGCTCACCCTCACCGTCGAGCATCGTGCCGAACCGTCGCACGGCCCGATCCCGGTGCAACTCGTCGCCGATGGCCCAGCACTCGCGCTCACCGCGGAGGAGGCGCCGGCCGCGTCGGCGTCCGCCCAGCCGGAGCCCGCCCAGACACCCGCGCTGCGTATCGAGGCCGCGCTCGCCGACCTTGGCGACGCGGTCACGCTCGACCATCTCCGCCGCACCTGCCGTATGCGCACGCAGACTCTGTGCGACGCGCTCGCCGATCTCGTCCGCGCCGGCCGCGTGGTCAAGTCCGAAGCCGGCTACCGCCTCGCGTAGCCTTTCCGGCTTCCGCTTACCGCGGCCCGTACAGCGCGCAGGAACGGGAAACGGGAAATCCATCGATTATCGTGCTCACGACCCCATCAAAAAGCGCGCTCATGCTCAACCACGCCGTACTCGACGACGTTCGACACCACCAAGGTGGCGAACGGCAGCCGGGTGTTCACTGCGACCGCGACCGACAACCAGGGCGCCACCGCCACCGCGACCGTGACGGTCACCGTTGCCAACAACCTGTTGCCGACGGTGTCGATCACGTCGCCGGCCAATGGCTCGACGGTCAACGGCACGATCACGGTATCGGCGAACGCGTCGGACCCCGACGGCACCATCGCGAGCGTGAAGTTCGACCTGCCCGACGGCACCAGCGTCACCGACACGACCACGCCGTACTCGACGACGTTCGACACCACCAAGGTGGCGAACGGCAGCCGGGTGTTCACTGCGACCGCGACCGACAACCAGGGCGCCACCGCCACGGCGACCGTGACCGTTACGGTGGAGAACTGCGCCGATAGCACGTTCAGCGCCAAGGACACACCGAGCCCGATTCCT
>VBLP01000154.1:0-39237 GCA_005887925.1 Deltaproteobacteria bacterium
CGGTTCGAGTCCGACCGCCGCAAACTTTTTCCGCCTGTAGCACAAAGGTCAGTGTGCTCGCCTGATAAGCGAGCGATGAACGTTCGATTCGTTCCAGGCGGACTGTGGTCGAAGCCGAAGTAGCCGAGGCGCGAGGTCGTGACCCTCGAGGAAACGGGTGCGAGTCCCGTCGATCACCCCACAGGAGCGTTGACGGTAAAGTGACCGGGGATGCCTGTAAAGCAGCCGCCTTCAGGACAACTGGGTGCAAGTCCCAGCGCTCCTACGATATACCCATCCATGTCGCCGTAGACCAATGGCAGAGTCAGTGGTTCGAGAAGCCACGTAGTGGAGGTTCGAATCCTCTCGGCGGCACTGTGCGGTGAGAGTGAGTCTCGATCGGGCTTCATACGCCCGACCATGCTGGTGCAACTCCAGCCGCCGCAACCAGCATCAATTGTTCATGTCGCCGTAGACCAACGGAAGAGTCGGTGGTCTCAGAAGCCACTCAGTGGAGGTTCGAATCCTCTCGGCGGCACCATTGCGGTGAGGGTCAGTCCCATTCGGATATGACATGTCCGATCATGCCGGTGCGACTCCGGCCGCCGCAACCTCCTGTTCGCGCCGCCGTAGACCAACGGAAGAGTCGATGGTTTCAAGAACCATGAAGTGGAGGTTCGAGTCCTCTCGGCGGCACCTCGCCCGCGCGTCGCGGGCCGGCGATGCGAGCGATCCGGCGCTCGTCTCGCGTGATGTCCCGGAGAGACAAGGAGACGTGCCGTGATGCACGTGGACACCACTCGTACGCTCCTGCTGAGCCAGGGCTACGAGCCGATCAAGATCGTTTCCTGGCAGCGCGCGATGACGCTCGTCACCCTCGACAAGGTCGAGGTGATCGAGGAGTACGACGCCGAGGTCCGCGCGACCTCCATGGTCGTCCGGGTCCCGGCCGTCGTCCGCCTGCGCAAGGCGTTTCGCCGCCACGCCAAGCTGGTCAAGTTCTCGCGCGTGAACATCTACACGCGCGATGGCCACCGCTGCCAGTACTGCGGCACCAAGTGCGGGATCGATCAGCTGACCTACGACCACGTGATCCCGCGGTCGCGCAACGGCCGCACCACGTGGGACAACATCGTGTCGTGCTGCTATACGTGCAACGCCAGGAAGGCGAACCGGACGCCGGCCGAGGCGCGCATGACGCTGCGGTTGGCGCCGACGCGGCCGACCTGGATCCCGTCGGTGGAGATCCGGGTCAGCACGAGGTCGGTCCCGGACGCGTGGCGCGACTACGTGTACTGGACGGGTGAGATCGACAGCGAGGAAGGGAGCGGCGTGGTGTGAGGCGCCGCGGCCGGTGGCGGCAATCGCCGGCCGCGGCGCCTCGTAGGCCGGCGATCGAGCACATTTTCACATCGTGTCACATCGTCATCACTCGAGTACGGGCGTGGTCTAACAGTTACGACGTGGCGCTTTGAACGCCTCGATGCTGGTGCGACTCCAGCCGCCCGTTCCTGTAGTACCCCGACTTCACGGTCGGGGCCCTGGGGGAGTAGTTCAACTGGTAGAACACGGAGCTCTGACCTCCGAGGTTGCTGGTTCGATTCCAGCCTCCCCTTCGCTTCGGGGAAGCCGTAAGGACGGAGCTGACTCTTGCAAAGTCGGCGTCGCGGGAGCGTTACCCGTCTTCTCCACCGCTGCTTGCTCGTGGAAACGTCTGGAGACGTAAGGTGACTGTCTATCACCGCTAGGCGAGTTCGATTCTCGTCACGAGCGCCGATCGCTCTTTGCCAGTCATGCACGAGACCACTCCTACAAAGTGGCCGCGGTGGGTGCGATTCCCACGGTCCCGACTGCTTCCAGCCTCCGCGCGTAGATCGCGACCCGGGTGTCCGAAGCCCGGTGAGGTGGTGCGATCCCACCCGGCGGCACCGGGCCGGCGCGATCGGTCATGCGCTGGCGATGAGGTGATCGACGAGCTCGGCGATCGCCTCGCTGGCGGTGATGCCGGGCGACTCGATGCCGATCAGGTTGACGAGCCGCGGCACACCGTGGCGGCTGGCTTCCTCGATGACGAAGTCGCGGACCGGCTCGCCCGGGCCCTGCAGCTTGGGCCGGATGCCGGCGTAACCGGGGCTGAGCTCGTCATCGCGGATTCCCGGCAGGTAGCGGCGCAGCGCGGCGCCGAACACCGCGGCCTTGGCGGGGTCGACGTCGTAGCGCAGCTCACCGACGTACTCGGTGTCGGGGCCGGCCATGACCCGGCCGGCGAGATCGAACGTGATGTGGATGCCGAGGCCGGCGTGGACCGGCACCGGGTAGACCAGGTGCTCGGCGATGCCGGTGTGGCGGGGCGCCAGGGTGAAGTAGTCGCCCTTGCACGGCTTCTGGCGCAGGCCGAGCGCGTCGACGTCGAGCCCGGCGAGCTCGGCGATCCGCGAGGCGTCCAGGCCCGCGGCGTTGACCAGCCAGGTCGCGCGGATCTCGGCGGTGGCTCCCGCGGCGGTGCGCGCGGTGACGTGCCAGCCGTCGGGGCGCCGGGCGACGCCGGTCACCGCGTGATCGAGCACGACCATCGCGCCGCCGTCCTCGGCCTCGCGGTGATAGCTGTCGATCAGCGCGTGGACGTCGACGATGCCCGTCGCCGGCGACCACAGGCCGGCGATCGCGCGGACCGCCGGCACGCGCCGCACGACGTCGGCGGCGTCGATCAGCTGCACCTCGGCGCCGTTCGCGGCCGCCTGGCGCGCGATGGCCTCGAGCTTTCCGACCTCGGCGGCATCGGTGGCGACCAGGATCTTGCCGCAGCGGCGATGCGGCACGCCGCGGCGCTCGCAGCGCGCGTAGAGCCGGTCGCGGCCCGCGACGCACAGCCGGGCCTTGAGGCTACCGGTCGGGTAGTACAGCCCGGCGTGGATCACGCCGCTGTTGCGGGCGGAGGTCTCCTGGCCGACCCGGCGGTTGCGCTCGAGCACGGCGATCGGCTCACCGCGGCGCGCGAGCACCGCGGCGCAGGCGAGGCCGACTGCACCGGCACCCACGACCAGCGTATGAACGTCTTCCAAGGCTCGATCTCCGGACCGCGGCCGCGCATGATAGCAAGCGGAGGAGGACCCGTGGAGCTCACCCGAGGAAAGCAGCTCGCCGCGCGCCTGCATCAGATCGTGCCCGGCGGCTGCCACACCTACGCCAAAGGCGACGATCAGTACCCCGAGCTCGCACCGTCCGTGATCGCGCGCGGCAAGGGCTGCCACGTGTGGGACGTCGACGGCAACGAGTTCATCGAGTACGGCATGGGGCTGCGCGCGGTGACGCTCGGCCACGCCTACCCGCGCGTCGTCGAGGCGGTGCGCGCGTCGCTCGAGCTCGGCACCAACTTCACCCGGCCCAGCCCCCAGGAGCTGACCTGCGCCGAGGCGTTCCTGTCGCTGATCCAGGGCGCCGAGATGGTGAAGTTCACCAAGGACGGCTCGACGGCGAACACCGCGGCGCTCCGGCTGGCGCGCCGCGCGACCGGCCGCGACATGGTCGCGGTCTGCACCGACCATCCGTTCATCTCCTACGACGACTGGTACTTCTGCACGACCACCGCCGACGGCGGCATCCCGCGCGTGTTCCACGACCAGATCGTGCAGTTCCACTACAACGATCTCGCGTCGCTGCGCGCGCAGTTCGCCGCGCACCCCGGCAAGATCGCCGCGGTGTTCCTCGAGCCGGCGCGGCTCGACGAACCGGCGCCGGGCTTCCTCGCCGAGCTGGTCGCGCTGTGCCACGCCGAGGGCGCGGTCGTGGTGTTCGACGAGACGATCACCGGGTTCCGCTGGCACCTGCGCGGCGCCCAGGGCCTGTACGGCGTGGTCCCCGACCTGTCGGTGTTCGGCAAGGGCATGGCCAACGGGTTCTCGCAGTCCGCGCTGGCCGGCAAGCGCGCGGTGATGCACTGGGGCGGCCGCGATCGCCTCGACGAGGATGTGTTCCTGCTGTCGACCACGCACGGTGCGGAGATCCCGGCGCTGGCCGCCGCGATCGCGACGATGGAGATCTATCGCACCGAGCCGGTGGTCGAGCACCTGCACCGCGTCGGCGCGCGACTCGCCGAGGGCATGCGCCAGGCCAGCGCGCGCCACGGCCTGTCGGCGCACGTCCTGCCGCTCGGCCGGCCGTGCCACGTGTACTTCGCGACCCGCGGCCCCGACGGCAAGCCATCGCAGCCGTTCCGATCGCTGTTCCTCCAGGAGCTGATCCAGCGCGGTGTGCTCGGGCCGTCCTTCGTCGTCAGCTACTCGCACCAGGACGACGACATCGATCGCACGATCGACGCCATCGACGGCGCGTGCGCCGTGTACGCCCGGGCCATGGCCGCCGGCAAGGTCGATGGCCTGCTCGTCGGTCCGCCATCGCGCGTCGTGTACAGCCGGCGGTAGCTCACTCGCCGAGCAGCGCGGCGTCGCGCAACCGGTCCGCGGCGACGTGGATCGTCGCGAACGGCAGCTTGCTGCGCTCGGCGATGTCGAGCAGGCTCGAGCGGCCGTCGGACAGGGTGAGCACCCACAGCATCGCGAGGTTGAGATCGGGGATGCTGGTGCCGCCGGTCGCGCGGTACAGGCCGCGCTTGCCGAGCTGCGGCTCGCCGTCGGGGGCG
Organism: Deltaproteobacteria bacterium; assembly: GCA_005887925.1. Classification (GTDB taxonomy): domain Bacteria; phylum Myxococcota_A; class Polyangia; order Haliangiales; family Haliangiaceae; genus JABFXX01. The sequence continues at coordinate 4,619 of VBLP01000154.1, forward strand.
AGGTTGCGATAGCGCCGGTTGGCCTCGAGCACGTCGACGATGCCCGTCACGACGGCGAGCGACTCGGCCAGCCGCTCGGCCGACACGAAGCCGAGGTCGTCGGCCGAGGTGTGGTACTCGGGGAACATGCCGTGGCGGCCGCGCATCAGCGACCCGACCGGCAGGCGGAAGCCGGGCGAGTTGTACTGGCGCTCGTCGTAGCCGTACGGAAAGAAGTCGATCAGCTGATCGCCGGCGGCGCGGTCGTGCAGCACCAAGGCCACCGCGCGATCGATCTCGGCGTCGCCGACCAGCGTGCGCTTGTAGGTGAAGGGGTGCGCGCTGCCCAGGCACACCAGCGTCATCCCGGCGTGCACCCGCGGCACGACGTCGCGGTGCTGCGCGAGCCAGGCGATCGCGCCGATCGTGCCCGGCGCGAAGACGAAGCGATAGGTCCAGCGCCGCCGCGGCCGCGCCGCCAGCTCGCGGGCCAGCGCGGTCGCCACCGCGATCGCCGACAGGTTGTCGTTGCACAAGGACGGATGGCAGACGTGGGTCGACAGCAGCACCTCGTCGGGCGAATCGCCGGGCAGCACCAGCTCGCCGTAGCTCAGGTGCCCCGGTTCCAGCGTGGCGTCGATGCAGACGTCGTAGTCGCCGTCGGGCAGGGCGTCGAGCTGGCGCTGGCGCAGGCAGAACCCCCAGGTCTCGGCGTAGTACGTGGTGCGGTACGGGATCCAGTCGGGGTGATCGGGCAGCGCGTGGAGGTGTGGCCGGAGCTCGGCGAGCGACATCCGCGCCCGCACCGGCGCGCTGTAGTTGACCACGTGCAGGTTCGACGCGCGGAAGTCGACTACGCGCGCGCCGCTGGCGTCGGCGATCCAGGCGTCGCGGATGTTCCATTCCCGGGGCACCGTCCAGTCGAGCACGGCCGTGCCGGTCGGGACCTCGGTCCGGATCATCGGCGCGGGCAGCTGGCGCTCGATGCGCGCGAGGGTGTCGCGCAGCCCGTCGCCCGTGATGCTGCGGCAGATCGGATACAGCTCCTCGATCAGCGCGTACATCCGCGCGCCGGCGCCGGTGTCCGGCTTCGCCTCAGGCATCGAGCCGCTCCGGATCGAGATCGGGGTAGCTCGCGTCGCGCTCGGAGATCACGGCCGGCCGCCCCGGCCAGGCGATCTCCAGGCGCGGATCGTCCCAGCGCACGCCGCGCGCCGCATCGGGCACGTAGCGCGCCCCCATGCGGTAGTGGACCACGGTGTCGTCGGCCAGGGTCAGAAAGCCGTGGGCGAAGCCGGCCGGGATGTACAGCTGCGCGCCCGTCGCCGGCGTGAGCTCGACGGCGCACCAGCCCAGCCGGGTCGGCGAGCCCGCGCGCAGGTCGACCACGACGTCGAGGATCGCCCCCGCCGTGCAGCCGACGATCTTGACCTCGCCGTGCGGCGCCGCCTGGTAGTGCATGCCGCGCAGCGTATGGCGCCGGCGGTTGAACGACACGTTGCCCTGCGGGAAGTCGGTGTGCAGGCCGGCCCGGGCCAGCTCGTCGGCGCAGAAGCTCCGTGCGAAGAACCCGCGGTCGTCGCCGTGGCGCTCGAGCTCGATCAGGAACACGCCGGGCAGGCGCTGCGCGATGAACTTCACCGCCCCAGCTTACCCCGCGGCGCTGCGCGAGTGCGCCACGGGCCTCCCCCGCGCCGGGCTGCCCTGATAGCGTTCTACCAATGTCCGCGCCGACCTGTCGGTTCTGCAACGCGCCCCTGGCGCACACGCTGTGCGACCTCGGGATGTCGCCGCTGTGCGAGAGCATCCTCGCCGCCGATCAGACCAACCAGATGGAGCCGTTCTATCCGCTCCGGGTCTGGGTGTGCCGCCAGTGCCTGCTGGTCCAGCTCGAGCAGTACGTCTCGGCCGAGCACATCTTCACCGAGTACGCCTACTTCTCGGCGTTCTCGACCGCGTGGCTCGAGCACGCGCGGAGCTACGTCGCGATGATCACCGATCGGCTGGGCCTGGGCCCGCAGAGCCAGGTGATCGAGCTCGCGTCCAACGACGGCTATCTCCTGCAGTACTTCGTCGAGCGCGGCATCCCTGCGCTCGGCATCGAGCCGGCGGCCAACGTCGCCGAGGCGGCGCGCAAGCGCGGGGTCGAGACCCTGGTCCGGTTCTTCGGCACGGAGCTCGGCGCCGAGCTCGCCCAGGCCGGCAAGCGCGCGGACCTCGTGATCGGCAACAACGTGCTCGCCCAGGTCCCCGACCTCAACTCGTTCGTCGCCGGCATCGCCCACGTGCTGATGCCGACCGGCACCGCCACGCTCGAGTTCCCGCACCTCCAGCGCCTGATCGAGGGCAACCAGTTCGACACGATCTACCACGAGCACTTCTCGTACTTCTCGCTGCTCGCCGTCGAGACCATCTTCGCTGCGCACGGCCTGACCGTGTTCGACGTCGAGGAGCTGTGGACCCACGGCGGCTCGATCCGGGTCTACGCCCGGCCCACCGCCGACGGAAGCCGCCCGGTCGGCCCGCGGGTCCACGAGCTCCGCGCCCGCGAGGAGGCGCTCGGCTTCCGCGACATGGCGACCTACGCCGCCTTCGAGGAGCGGGTCCGCGAGACCAAGCGGCGCATCCTCGAGCTCCTGATCGCCGCCAAGCGCGCCGGCAAGCGGATCGCCGGCTACGGCGCGCCCGGCAAGGGCAACACGCTGCTCAACTACTGCGGCATCCGCACCGACTTCCTCGACTTCACCGTCGACCGCAACCCCTACAAGCACGGCCGGTTCCTGCCCGGCACGCACATCCCGTGCTTCGCGCCCGACAGGATCGACGCCGAGACGCCCGACTACATCTTCATCCTGCCGTGGAACCTCAAGGACGAGATCATGAAGCAGCTCGCCCACGCCCGCGCGTGGGGCGCGAGGTTCATCATCCCGATCCCCGAGCCGCAGGTCATATGATCCGCCTCGCTCCGCGGTCCGGCGCGCTGCGCGTCCTGCTCCTGGGCGCCCACGCCGACGACATCGAGATCGGCTGTGGCGGCGCCGTGCTCCGCCTGCTCGCCGAGCACCCCGGCGCCGACGTGCGCTACGTCGTGTTCTCGGCCTCGCCGCCGCGCGCCGACGAGGCCCGCGCCGCCGCGGCCGAGCTCGCCGCCGCCGCGCGCCTCACCGTCGACGTCCACGACTTCCGCGACAGCTTCTTCCCGTGGGATCAGCCGGTCCGCCTCAAGGAGACCCTCGCCGCGCTGCGCAGCTTCGAGCCCGACGTCGTGTTCACCCATCACCGCGGCGATCTCCACCAGGACCACGCGCTGATCGCGCAGCTGACCTGGACGGCATTCCGCGATCACCTGATCCTCGAGTACGAGATCCCCAAGTACGAGGGCGACCTCGGCGCACCCAACGTCTACGTCGCGCTCGACGACGCCGTCGCCCGCCGCAAGATCGATCTCATCCTGCGCCACTACGCGAGCCAGGCCGGCAAGGGCTGGTTCCGCGCCGAGACCTTCGAGGCCGTGATGCGGCTGCGCGGCATCGAGTGCAACGCGCCGTCCGGCTGGGCGGAGGCTTTTCACGGGCGCAAGATTCTGCTGTAGTCGTGCTCCATGCGCGTCCTGGTCACCGGCCACAGAGGATACATCGGCGTCGAGCTCGTCTCCGTCTTGCGCCGCGAAGGCTTCGACGTGGTCGGCCTCGACACCGGCTTCTTCGACGACAGCGACTTCCGCGCGCCGCCCGACGAGGTCCCCGCGCTCGACCTCGATCTGCGGGACGTCACCACCGAGCACCTGCGCGGCTTCGGCGCGGTCGTCCACCTCGGCGCGCTGTCCAACGATCCGCTCGGCGATCTCAACCCGGGCCTGACCTACGACATCAACCTCCATGCCTCGGTCAACCTCGCCCGCGCCGCCAAGGCCGCCGGCGTCGGCCGCTACGTGTTCGCGTCGTCGTGCAGCCTCTACGGCGCCGGCGCCGACGGCCACCTGACCGAGCAGGCCGCGTTCAACCCGGTCACGCCGTACGGCGAGTCCAAGGTCAAGACCGAGCAGCAGGTCGGCCCGCTCGCCGACGAGCACTTCGTCCCGGTCTACCTCCGCAACGCCACCGCCTACGGCGTGTCGCGCCGGCTGCGCGCCGACATCGTCGTCAACAACCTCGTCGGCTACGCGCTCACCACCGGCAAGGTCATGATGATGAGCGACGGCACGCCGTGGCGGCCGCTCGTCCACATCGGCGACATCTCGCGCGGCATCATCGCCGCCCTCACCGCGCCCGCCGACGCCGTCCGCAACCAGGCGTTCAACATCGGCCGCACCCAGGAGAACTTCCGGATCCGCCAGGTCGCCGAGATGGTCGCCGAGGTCGTCCCCGGCTGCGAGGTCAGCTTCGCGCCCGGCGCCTCGGCCGACGCCCGCAACTACCGCGTCGACTTCACCAAGGCCGAGACGGCGCTCCCCGGCTTCACGCCGCACTGGACCTTGCGCGCCGGCATCGAGGAGCTCCACGAAGCGTACCGCCGCCACGGCATGACCGAGGCCGAGTTCCTCGGCCCGCGCTACTACCGCCTCAAGGTCATCCGCGGCCGGCTCGAGCGCGGCGAGCTCGACAACGACCTGCGCTGGGTCGGATAGCCGGATCAGCGCAGGCCGTACTGGCGCTTCTCTCCGAACTTGAACTTCACGTTGGACAGGAAGCTGAAGCCGCTGGTGCCGTCGCCGAAGTCCTCTCCGACATAGACGCCCAGCCAGCTGCCGTCGGAGATCCGGTAGTCGAATCCTCCGCCGAGCCGGGCCGTCTTCAACGTGGTCGGCGACTGGACGTGTGACAGATCGCCCATCGTGATGCCTGCTTCTCCGAACATGCCGAAGCTGTCCCACTCGAATGGCAGGCGCACGCCGGCGAATACATCTCTCCGGGTTCCCATCATCGTGTCCGTGAGATCGATCCTCGCCATCACGGTGGGCTGGATGCCGACCGGACTTTTCGGGGCCTCGGTCGCCGACGTGCTGTATGAAGCTGTTGGCCGAGGTACCGTCGATGACCCACGAGATCTCGAGCGCGGACTGCGCGAGGTGCGCTCCGCGCGCGCGGTCGCGACAGGTCTGCAGCCGCTGATCGACCTCTCGCCTGGCAGCGTCGTTCGTGGGCTCGGTCCGTCCTGCTTCGGGGAGCGATCCTTGCTCGGGCACGGGCAGCATCCAGGGCAGGTGTTCGGCCAGGCAGCTCCGCAGCGCCTTGTCGGCGGCCGGATCGTAGGCGCCGATGCTCCAGCGCAGGCCGACCGCGGCCTTGCCATCGGTCTTGCCGTCCTTGGTGATCGCCGTGGTCGCGAGCGACACGCGGAGTGCCGTCGCGGCGCTCGACGTCACCTTGGCCAGCCCGAAGGGCGAGACCTCGATGGCGACACCATTGTGGAACGAGCCGTCGGCCGAGAAGCCATTGGCCAGCGAGGTCGCGAAGTCCAGCGGCGTGCTGGGCCGCGTGACCTTGTCGGTGGACAGGTTGAGATCCACGAGCGCGGGCAGGTCCGGGACCGAGAGGTCGAGGCGCGTGAGCTCCCTGGGAAGCGACGGGGCCGTCGCGTCATCCGACCATGCGCCTCGCGGGTCGAAGGTCACCAGGCCGACGACCGCTGCGAGCAGCGGCCACCTCACGACGCCACCAGCTGGATGCGGAGGACGACGTTGACCAACGTCGTGACCGGCCCGGAGACCGAGGCCTCGCCGCGGAGCTCGCCCTGCTGATAGACCTTGGCGCGCGCCTCGACGTTCGCCGGCACGGTCACCGTCGTCATCGCTGATTGAAAGAAGAGCAGATGCAGACTGCCCTGGGCCGGCGCCTCGAAGCTCGGGGCCGGGGCGTAGAGATATGCCTGGTAGTGGTTCGCGATGCCCTGGAACGACATCTTCACCGTGACAGACTGCCCTGCCACCACCTTCACAACGGTATCTGTCATGTCCCCTCCTTCTTCCTTCGCGCCTCGATCGAGCGGACACGAAGGGAACCCCGGTGTCCATCATTTTCGGAGCCGCAAAACGTGGTCTGTACACCCACCTCCCGCCCCGGGCAATTGTTGCCGGCCGGCAAAGATTGCGCACCGCCACCGCCGACTGTCAGACGCGCGTGGTACGGGCGTGGCTCACACGTGGGCTGGATGTATGGCCCGACCAAACAGATACAGGAAGCCCATCGGCCCCGGGATGGAAGCACCGCAGACGCATGACGATCAGCTGTACGAGCGCGTCGCGCAGATCCTCGAGCAGGCGCGGAGCCAGGTCGCGCGCACTGTCAACACGGCGATGGTGCAGGCGTACTGGTTGATCGGCCGCGAGATCGTCGAGGTCGAGCAGGCCGGGGAGCGCCGCGCGGGGTATGGAGACGAGGTTCTCCAGCGTCTTTCGGAGAGGTTGCAGAGGGCGTTCGCCAAGGGGTTCAGCGTGCAAAACCTCCGCTCGATGCGGCAATTTTTCTTAGCCTTTCCGAGCGGTTCCATGCTTCCGGAGATTCGCCAGTCGCTGCCTGGCGAATCGGGGACCGAGCGCTCCGTGAAGCATCGCCCGACGTTCCCGCCTGCCCTGAGCTGGACGCACTACGTCACCTTGATTCGGGTTGCGAATCCAGAGGCGCGTGCATTCTACGAGCTCGAAGCGGCCCGCGAGCACTGGTCGGTGCGGTAGCTCGAGCGGCAGATCAGCGCGCTCGTATTCGATCGTCTCGCGAAGCATCGCGACCGCGAGCAGGTCCTTGCGCTCGCGCGAGACGGACAGGAGGTGGCGACACCGAGGGACGTGTTCAAGGACCCATTCGTGCTCGAGTTCCTCGATCTCGAGGACCGCGTGAACTTGCTCGAGAGAGACCTCGAGCAGGCTATCATCGATCGACTCGAGACGTTCCTGCTCGAGATCGGGAAGGGCTTCTGCTTCGTCGGTCGGCAGACCCGGCTGACCATCGAAGGCGATCACTTCTACGTCGACCTGGTGCTCTACAATCGCCTGCTGCGCTGCTTCGTGCTGGTCGATCTCAAGCTCGGCAAGCTCACGCACCAGGACCTCGGTCAGATGCAGATGTACGTGAACTATTACGATCGCACGCAGCGGACACCGCATGAGGCCAGGACGGTCGGGATCATCCTGTGCTCCGAGAAGAACGACGCGATGGTCAAGATCACGCTTCCGGAAGACAACGACCAGATCCTCGCGGCGAGCTATCGCCTGCATCTCCCCAGCGAGAGCGAGCTCCAGGTCGAGCTGACGCGGGAGCGCGAGATCGCCGAGCGCATGCTTCGGCTCTCGAAGCCCTCGACATCGGGTGGCGAGCCATGACGTGTCTGCCGCAGACCTCTGGCAGGGATTGCCGGAGCATGGGTCCGGGACGCGTGTTAGAGCTCGCGGCGCCGGATCGGTCGGCGTCGCTGGAGGCATCATGAAGCTCGCAAGGGTAATCCGATCGCTCGTGCTCGTCGTGGCCGCATGCGGAGCGCCTGCAGGACCGTCGCCGACGACGCCAGCGAGCCCGCCGTCGGCATCCGCCGAGCCCGGCCAGGCGAGCTCGCCGCGCCGGCCGCGCGAGCTCGTGCAGCCGGTCAAGATCGAGCGGCAGGAGGAGCCGCCTCCGATCTCGGACGGTGACCCCAACGGTGTCGAGGGAGGCGTCGAGGGAGGTGTCGTCGGTGGCGTGGTCGGGAACGCACCGCCGCCACCCCCGCCGCCACCGCCGCCCCCGCCGCCGGCGGTGGTCCCGCCGAACGTGGTCGATGCGAACCGGATCGCCGGTGACAAGAACATTCTTCCCGATCCAGACACGCGCGCGGCGATCATGGCCTCGGGGAAGACCCGGCTGATCGGCTCTTACAAGATGTGCATCACGGTCGCGGGCAAGGTCAGCTCGGTGACGACGCTCAAGCCCACCGGCTTCCCGGCCTACGATGAGAAGATCCAGACGACCATTCGCAACGAATGGCGGTATCGGCCGTTCCTGATCGACGGAAAGCTGACGATGGTGTGCACGGCGGTCACCTTCATCTACTCCAACGAGCCCGACTCCGCATCGCCACCGCCACCACCGCCACCACCGCCACCACCGCCGCCACCGCCGCCACCGAGGCGACCGTGATCGGTGACCGCCGCGCCGGCGCAGCAGGGAGCGCAGGTCGCGGTGGCGCCGCGGCGTGCAGACATCGTCCGCAGGTCAGGCGCCGCCCCGGCGGGTCCAGGGCGGCCGGCCCTGGCTCCATAGCTCCTCGCGAGCAGCTCGCGCTTGGCGATCAGGCGATCGAACGGCTCGAGCACGAGGTCCTCGCCGTCGCGGAGGTAGTCGAAGATCTCCTGCTTGAACGCAAAGAACCCGCCGTTGATCCGCACGACCGAGCGGCCGACTGCCTCGAGCTTCTCGACGTGGTCCTCGGCGTCGGCCTTGACGATGTGGAAGGTGTGCGGCGCCGCGACCGACATGAATGTCGCGATCTTGTTGCGGCGCCGGACGTAGTCGAGGAACGCGTCGAGGTCGAGGTCGGACAGGCCGTCGCTGTAGTTGGCCAGGAACATGTCCTCGCCGGCGAGGTGCGAACGCACCGCGCGCAAGCGCTCGCCGATGCTGGCGCGCTGGCCGGTGTCGACGAACGTGATCCGCCAGTCGGCGATGTCGCGGCGGAGCAGCTCGATCTGCTGGCCGCCCTCGGACATGACGAAGTCGTTGGACACGGTCTCGTCGTACTTGAGGAAGTACTCCTTGATCGCCGTGCCGCGGTAGCCCAGGCACAGGATGAAGTCCTTGTGACCGTACCGGGCGTAGTAGCTCATCAGGTGCCACACGATGGGTCGGGGCCCGATCGGCACCAGCGGCTTGGGCAGCTGATCGGAATAGTCGCGGAGCCGCATGCCCATGCCGCCGCAGAACAGCACGACCTTCATGAGCCGTTACTTCCGCGCGTCATCGCGACACTGTACCTGGAGCCACGACGGCGATCCAATGCCGCGCGCCGCCGCCCGGTGCGGCGTGCAACAACCGTTCGTTGTGCTCCCATGGGGCACCGACTACGCTACCAGGATGCCGCGATCGCGATGCAGCCCCGTGCGCTGGTTTGGCGCGGCGCTCGCACTGGCGGCGTGCTCGGGGCACGCGGTGCCCGCCGGGGATGACGGCGGAGATGGCGGCACGCTGCCGGGCTTCGATGCGCTGCCGCCGGCCGGCACATTTCCCCTCGGAGTCTCCGACGACGGCGGCTCGCTGGTCAGCGCCGACGGCCGGCCGTTCCTCCTGCACGGCGAGGCCGCGTGGTCGCTGATCGCGCAGCTGTCCACCGGCGATGCGATGCGCTACCTCGCCGACCGCCACGCCCGCGGCGTCACCGCGGTGCTGGTCAACCTGATCGAGCACCAGTACGCCGACAACGCGCCGCGGAATGCGGCGGGCGACACGCCGTTCACCACGCAGGGCGACTTCTCGACGCCCGGCGAGACCTACTTCGCCCACGCCGACCTGGTCGTCGATCTCGCCGCCAGCCAGGGCATGATCGTGTTGCTGGTGCCTGCGTACCTCGGCTTCGACGGTACGCAGGAGGGCTGGTACCACGAGATGATGACGCTGCCGGTCGCCAAGTGCCGCAGCTACGGCGACTTCCTCGGCCGGCGCTACGCGAGCCGCCACAACATCGTCTGGATCTGGGGCGGCGACTACACGCCGGCGACCGGCTCGCCGGTCGAGCTGTGCATGAGGAGTCGACGTCGCGCGAGGAGATCGCGTTCGCCGGCGCGATCCGCCTGGTCGGCGTCTACACCTACCTCGATGTCCTGCCGGCATGCCGGGCCGCGCGCACGACCGGCACCCGCATGCCAACCTATCTGATCGAGACCTGCTACGAGCACGAGACGATCCGCAGCTGCGCCGGCACGGCGACCGAGGTCCGTCGCCGCCAGTGGTGGGCACTCCTCGGCTGCGGCGCCGGCGAGATCTCCGGCAACAATCCGATCTGGAAGTTCGGCAGCGGCTGGCCGCAGGAGCTCGGCTCGCCGGGCTCGCTCGGTCAGGCCCGGCTCGCCGCGATCGCGCAGCAGATCGCCTGGCAGACCCTCGCGCCCGACGACGCGCTGATCGCCCTCGGTCAGGGCACCGGCGACGCCGAGATCGCCGCGACCCGGACCGCCGATCACAAGCAGGCGGTCCTCTACATCCCGCCCGGCGCCGCGCCAGCGATCACGGTCGATCTCGCCCGGCTGGTCACCCCGGTCACCGCGACCTGGCTGGACCCGACGACGAACCGGACCACGCCGGCCGGCAGCGGCCTGACCGGCAGCCGCGCATTCACCACGCCCGGCAACAACGCCGGCGGCGACACCGACTGGGTCCTGCTGCTGACGGCACCGTGACCGCGCGAAGCCGCGTCGATGACAGCAATTCCAATGTCCTTGCGGCGAACCGAGAGCATCGCTCGCCTCTATATGCTGGCCTTGACAGCCGCTCTCGCTCTCATGCCGATGGGGCTGATCCTTTATCTGGATCGATTCCAGGCACCCTCGCTTCTGTTCATGGACCACTCGGACGCGAGGGACCGCGCCGAACCCATCAGCAGCGCCGATTCGACATCCCGCGTATCGTAGCGCTCGCGAAGCCCGGCAGGCGCTCGCCGATCGAGTGGCTGCGACGCGAGGCTGGAGTTGCGTACTCCCGCTTACGCGGCGGGTGTCGCTGGAGCTTGGCGCCTCCACCCTCGAGCGAATAACACACGTCGTGCGGCACGACGAGCGTCCGCGTGCCATTGTGAGCGCGCTGCGCCGACGGCGCAGTCAGCGAGTTCGATCGACGAGCGAATCGATCGAATCGACGCACAGACAAACATCGAAGAGGAGGAATGCATGTTGCAACGAGAGTGGCAGTGGTTGATATCGTTTGCCCTGGTACATGAGCTCTCGGGGTGCACCGGCTGCATGGATCGCGAGCCCCCCGAGCCCGCGGTGACGACGACGACGACGAGCACCATCGGTGGCGTGAACACGAACACGCCGAGCCATGCCTGTCCGGCGACGGCGGCGAACGCGGGCGCGCCGCAGCCGTGGCAAGGCGGCGACGCGTCGTTCAACCCGTGCACCGGCAATCTCCAGCTGACGGTCAGCTTCGATCCGCTCGACCACGTCCTGGTATGGAACAGCTTGACCACGGCCGACGTGGGATTCGGTTACGGATGGACAGCGAGCTTCTTCTCCACGATCGCCGCGAACGGCAGCAACCTGATCGTCACGCTCGGCGACGGAACCCAGAAGACCTACGTTCCGACCGGCGGCGGCAACTACGCACCGAGCGATCCGCAGGACACGAGCACGATCGCGACCTCGGGATCGAGCTACGTGCTCAAGCGGCTCGGCGGCGAGCAGTTCACCTACGCGAACCCCAACGCGACCGGTTACGTGCTCACCCGGCACGCCGATCGCCTCGGCAACGCGGACACGATCACGTTCAACGCGAGCAACCAGCCGACCACGCTTGTCGATCAACGCGGGCTGACGACGACGTTCGGCTGGACGGGCGGCCATCTCTCGTCGCTGACCGATCCCGACGGGCGCGTTCACGCGCTGACCTACGTCTCGAACGAGCTGCGAACGGTGCAGCACCCGGCCGTCGCGGCCGGCACGCCGAGCGATCAGTTCGCCTACGACTCCGGCGGCCGCCACCTCATCGTCGGCACGACCGATCCGGCCGGCGCCTCGTCGAACATCAACTACAACGCCGACCGCACGTGGGACTCGGCGACGACGGCCGACAGTCGCACGCAGCGCGTCGATTACTTTGCCGGCCAGACGAAGATCACCGATGGCGTCGGCAACACGACATCGTTCAACTACACGGGCGGCGCGCTGGTCGCCATGACCGAGCCCAGCGGGCAGCAGTGGCAGTACACGCGGGACGCGAGGCAGCGGACGACGCGCTCGGTGGATCCGTACGGCCGCACGGAGCTGTTCGCGTACGACGCGAACGACAACACGACCTCGTACACGAACCCGATGAACCTGACGACGACGATGACCTACGACGCCAATCACAACATGCTCACGTCGACGCCATGGACGGGCAAGACCGAGACGTACACCTATAACCAGTTCAACCAGGTCGCGACATGGCGCGACGCGCTGGGCCACACGACGACGTACAACCGCAACGCGAGCAACGGCAATCTGACCAGCGTCGTCGACTACGCGGGCACGACGCTCGCGTCGTACACGTACAACGCGAAGAACTTCCTCGCGACCGAGACGGACAAGTACGGGCTCGCCACGAGCTACGCGTACAATGCGCAATGGAACCTGACGTCGGTGACCCAGGCCGGTCCGATCACGACGTCGCGTACGGCCACCGCGCTCGGCCTGACGTCGTCGGTGACCGATCCCACGAGCAAGACCACGGGCTACACGCGCGACGCGCTGGGTCGCGTCACCACGACGACCATGCCCGACACGAAGACCGTCGCGCGCAGCCTCAACCTCGTCGGCAACGCGACGAGCGTGACCGACAACAGCGGCTCGAGCCAGCGGACCGCCGCCTATGCCTACCGGGCCAGCGACCAGGCCGTCGCGTCGTCGTCGGTGAACGGCTCGTCCTGCGTCACTGCTCCGACCACGTTCGCCCCGCAGGCCATGCCGCCACCACAACCGTGCACGCCGTACTGTCCCGCCAGCGCAACGGACGACGGGTGCGGAGGAATGTGCGGCAGCGGCAGCGGCAGTGGCAGCGGCAGCGGCAGTGGCAGCGGCAGCGGCAGCGGCAGCGGCAGCGGCAGTGGCAGTGGCAGCGGCAGCGGCAGCGGCAGCGGCAGCGGCAGTGGCAGTGGCAGCGGCAGTGGCAGCGGCAGTGGCAGTGGCAGTGGCAGTGGCTCGAGCTGCGTCCCGACGCTGAATGGAGCTGTCACATGCGGCTGAACCACCTCGCGGCTGCATTCCTCGTTCTGCTGCAAGCCAGCTGCGGCGTCGCTCGCGCAGCGGATGACGTCGTGGTCCCGCGCCCGCTGCAGACACCCGGCGCGACATTCAACACGTGCGCAGCAGGAGAAGAACCTGCGTTCATCTTCGTGTGTCGAGCGCGCGGCGCGTTCCTCAACGACCCGATCACGCCATTCTATCACGGCTGCTGGGACATCTTCGATACGCAGGGCAACCCGGCGTTCTTGATGCGCGATGGCCGGCCATTCTGTCTGAACCTCAACGGCTTTCCGCGCACGCTCAACAATCCGCTCACACCGGGCACGTTCAACTACGGCAACTGCATGACCGTCGTCACCGACGAGGCGACCGGGTGCCGCGCGATGGCCTCGTACCTCCGGCTCTGCGACGGTCGCTCGTACCTGTATCGCGGCTTGCCCGGTCTCTCGAACACGGCAATGGATGACTGCGCGCGAGCGCTGCGCGTCCCGGGTGGCATGGGCGATGCGCTGCGGCCCACGCGCTACGTGTGCAGCACCGGGGCGGTGCGCAACGGCAACGGCGCCGCCTTCGAGTTCTTCGGCAGGAACTTCAACCGCGATTGCATTCCCAACAACGGCTACTTCGGACGAGTGCCGCCGGCGACGACGAGCTGCACACCCGCGGCCGGCTCGGTCGCCCTGCGGGCGAACGTCGCGCTGTTCGGTGCCACGGAATGTATGCGTATCTACGCGAACGAGACCGAGATCTATCAGGAGTCGTTCCGCCAGGCGATGTGGGCGAACAACGCGTCGCGCGTCGACTGGCTCGCGCGGCGTCGAGCCGCGGAGGCCGGGCAGATTCCACGCGATTGGGTCGGCAGGGAACCCCCGATCGGACCATCGGGATCTGACGCGATCCCTGGAAGCCCGGGCATCGGCGACATCCTGAGTCGCTGGTGGAACTCGCCGGGCTGCCGCCTGTTCACCGGCCGCAGCCTCCGCTGATCATCAAGCGGCGACGCGGCGATGGCGGATCATGTCTGCAGCGTGCGCAGGTACTCGATCACCTGGTCCAGCTGCTGTCTCGACATCTCGGGGAAGTGCCGGATCTCCGCCTGGTACGACGCGGCGAGCTGCTCGAACCGCGGATTGCCTGCGAGCTTTGCGACGGTCAACGCGCGCACTGCACGATTGGTCGGATCCGACGTGTCGAAACGCGCGTCCCCACCGTTCATGGCGCGATCGAGTGCCGCGAGGTCGCGATGCGCGTCCAGGAACGGCAGCGCCTTGTCGCGGAGCACTGCGCCGACCTTGTCGACGGCCTTGCGAATGTCATCGTCGGTCTTGACCGAGTACTGCTTGGGCTCGGGCTCGCCGGGGAAGAAGTACGAGAGCTGTGTCATCGACGTCACGGTCGTCTTGTGGGCGGAGGCGGGCGCCTGATTGAACCGGTTGACGACGTCCTCGGCGCGATCGATCCGGGCCGCGAACGTCAGCGAGAACCGGAACTCGGGGTTGTAGTCGAGGTGCGGCTGCAGGTAGTGGAACAGGGCATCGCGTACTTCTTGTTTCTTCATGGCCATGCCTTTCAATAGGTCCGGACGACGACTCCCGCCGGGCTGTTGACGTGCACTTGTACACTGGGCGCGATCTGGATCGGCGTGCCGGGCGTGAGTCCTGCGGCGGTCGCATTCGCGCCGGCGGGAACTACGCGGACTGGCTGGCCATTCCGGATCCACCCGTACGCGGTCGACTGGTTGGCGGTCACGGTCGAGTCGAGGTTGGCGGTCGTGAGGTCCTGGACCGAGCTGAACTTCGCATCGACAAGCTGATACTGGCCGCTCTGGTTGCGGTAGATGTTATCGATTCGAATCCGGACGACCTCTCCCGTGGTCGTGTTCGTGACGTCGAGCGTTACCTGCTCGCCCACCGTCGTGCCCGGGTTGATGGTGCGCAGCCGCGAGGTGACGGCCGCCTCGTGCTGCCGCCAGGTCGTCGGCTGCGGCGGGGCTGTCCGGGGCGCAGGGCCGGACTGCTGCGTGCGATTGCTGGGAGCGGGAGCGGTGTTCTCCTGGGTCGCCGGGGCGGGCTCCGGGGCCGGCTCCACGGGTGGCTTTGCTGCGGCGAGCCCGCGATACGTCTCTGCAGTCCCCGCAGCGGCCAGCGCCAGCATGGCGCCGTCGCGCGCGACGCGGGCGTTGGTCGACCACGATGCGTATTTGTCCAGATTCAGCTCGTCGTCCCGCGGTATTCGTCCCAGCGCCGCCACGATCATGTTGGCGGCGCGGTTCTGGCCCGCCTCCAGCAGCTCGGCGAAGTGGATGTAGCCCTCGTACGCGGCCAGCGCGGCATCCTTGTTGTCGTAGAACGTCCGCGGTGTGAGGAAATCCCACTTCACCAGGGGGACGCGGACGCCGTTCTCGGTCAATACCCCTTGATCGTGAGTGCCGAATAGCCTGCCGACGTTCTCCCATGTCGGCCATCGCTGCCGGAACTCTCGCAGCCACGCTTGCTGCTTGGTCTCGCGGCCGTCGGGATCGACGAAGCCGATGGGGTTGTTGCGCGCGTAGCGATAGAGGTTGATCCCATCGACGAAGCCGCCGGGGTCGGCGCTGGTCCAGCGGCCGAGCCATGCCGCGTAGTAGCGGGCGCCGTGGTAGTACAGCCCGGTCTCGTCGTCTCGCTCCTTGCCGGTGTAGCGGTAGCGCCGGCGGCTGACATCGGTGGTCGACGACGACGCCTGCCACGACGTGCCGCCGTAGGGCAGGTACTCCTCGTACGTGATCACACCGCCGCCGGGGTCGAGCTCGGCGGCGGTCGAGCCGAGGTGGTCGGCGAGCTGGTAGCGCTGCCGCGTGGTCGGCGTGAACCCGGGGATGCTGGTGTCGATGGTCTTGGTCTCCACGAGGACCGCGGGGCGCCCGGCATCGCGGACGTGGAGCGTCTGGCGCTCCAGCACGACCGCGCTGGTGGTGCGGTTGCGATTGCGGTAGAGCTCGTAGCCGTCCAGGTAGATCCGCTCCTCGACGAAACCGCCGTGCTCGTAGGCCTTGCGGATGCGCCGGCCGGTGGCGTCGTACGCGAAGTAGACCTGGCCGCCGCCGCCGCGATCCGCGAACACGAACCGCTGATCGTGATCCCACCCGAGCTGGGCCAGGTGGGGCATGGTGATCATGTTGCCGGCGGCGTCGTGGCTGTAGACCGCCGAGAACGTGCCCGCGGGGTCACCCGGGAGGCTGGTGCCGAGCAGGCGATTGCTGTCGGTCGCGTAGTGGTAGTTGCGCGTCCAGCCGGGAGGGCCCGCGCCGAGCGGCTGATGGGAGATCTGCTGGAGATTGCCGCCTGCATCGTAGGCGTAGGTCTCCTGGTAGCGCCGCAGCGTCTGCAGGTCGTTGGCGTGATCGAGTACCAGCAGGTCGGCGTCGTCGGCGCCGGGCTGCTGGCCCGGGTGCTCGCGACCCTGGGCCGTCACGAGCTGGTAGATCGGATCGTAGGTGTACAGGCCGTCGGCCGAGACATCGGGGTTGCCGTACGAGACGGCGTCGCTGACCTGGACGATGTTGCCGACCGGGTCGTACTCGTAGCGCAGATCCTGGAGCAGCTGGCCGTCGCCGGTGCGCGTGGTGTGCTGGCGGACCAGGCGGAACGTCTGCGGGTCGTACTCGTACTCGCAGATCGTGCCGTTGCCGTGCTCGATGTGCCCGCGCTGGCCTCGCGCGTTGTAGTCGATGTTCTGGATGAACGTCGTCGTCGCGCCGACGCCGCGGATGTGGACGTCGAGGCGCTCGAGCAAGCTGGCCTCGTTGTAGGTCGGCAGGGTCTGGCTGCCGTCGGGGGTGACGCGCGAGATGACCCGGCCGAGTGCGTCGTAGCTGGCCGTGGTCGTGAAGGTCTCGGGATCGAGCAGGCTCGCCGCGGCGGCCTCGATCTCCGCCAGGCCGGTCAGGCTGGCGAGCGGGGTCCAGTCGGGGGCAGCGTGGTAGTCGGCGGCGAGCCGCCGGGCGATCTCGACCACATTGCCGTCGAGATCGCGGCGCGCCATGACGGCGACGCCGGCGCCGTCGTAGCTCTCGTGCACCACGCCGCGCAGGTTGCGGTTCTCGGCATCGGGGTGGGCCTCTCCGTACACGGTTCGCTCGACCAGCACCTCGCCCCCGGCGCCCTGCTGGACGAACAGGTGCGTCGTGCGCTGGAGCGGGTCGAACACGCGGCGCCGGCGATGGCCGCGCGCGGTCCACTCGAGCGCCGGCTTGTTGGCGACGTCGGGGAGCTCGCGCGATTCGCCGGCGTCCGCGCTGACCATGCGCAGCGGGCGCCCGAGCATGTCGGGGACCTGCGTCACCGTGACGATGCCGCGTGCATCGGTGACCGCCCGCGGGTTGCCTTCGAGGTCGAATGCGGTGCGGGTCTGCAACAGCCCGGCGGCACCATTGTCGGCGATGGTCAGGAACATGCGACCGAGCGCGTCGAGCTTGCGGACGGGCGGCGTGCCGGCGTGGGCGAGCGCGAGCGTGGCGGCGCGCTGGTCGGCCGCGCTGCCCGCCTGCATCCGGGCGAGCCAGGGTGTTCCGGCGACGGTATCGTTCTGGTCCCAGGTCTCCTGGGTCCAGGCGTCGAACACGACGCGGGCATTGCTGCCATCGGGAAAGTCGGTGCGGACGAGGCGGCCGATCGGGTCGTAGCGCCGGACCGCCGTCACGCCCCACTCGACGAGCTCGCGCTCGTCCTCGTACGCGAACGTGCCGGAGAAGAACGGCTCGTACTTCTTGACCGGGTTGGCCTTGTTGTCGAACACCGTGCGACCGGTGCCGACCCAGCGGCTGGCCGCGAACTGGGTCTGGGGCGTGCCGTCCGGGTTGCGGACGAGGTGGCCATCGGCGTCGAGCACCGGGACCGGGCCGGGTTCGGCCTGGACCTTGGTCATCACCTCGCGGCCGGAGCCGTCGCTGTAGCAGTAGCTCTCCTGCCAGCGTGGGTTGCCGGCCCCGTGCCGCTCGCGCGCGAGGGTGTGCACGAATGCCGGGTGGCCGGTGTTCCGCCACGCGAACAGGTCGTACTCGAGCCGCGTCGTCGGATCGGCGAGCGTGTCGCCCTCGCCGGCCCCGTCCTTGCCCATCGCCGCGGTCTTGATCACCATGCCCAGCGCGTCGAGCGCGGTCGCGTTGCGGTTGCGGTTCGGATCGGTGATGAGGACCGGCGCCAGGACGCGATAGTCATTGCCGCCCTGGGTGATCGCGCCGGTGGTGTCGCGCAGGCCGACCGTCGTGCGGTTGCCGAGCGGATCCTGCAACTCCTGCGGGAGCAGCGCGTACCCGTCGTAGCGCATCACCGTGTGCTGGCCGAAGGGATCGATCGCCTCGACAGGGAGGTAGAACTTCGACGGATCGGGGATCGTGCGTCCGGAGGGCGCCCACCACAGGCCGTCCTGCAGGACATAGGCGCCCTTGCCGGTGAGATCGCCGCTGGTCACGCGATCGGCGTAGACCTGCGTGACGAGGCCCGGCGTGAACGCTTGCTGGTAGGTCTCGTAGGGAATCGCGCGGGACTCGATCGTGCCGAGCGCCAGCGGGCCGGTCAGATCGTCGCGGTAGTACAGCGCGCGCTGGCGCTTGCCGGTGCGGCGCTGCAGTGCCGTGCCGCTCGCGGTGGCCTCGAACGGGATCTCGGCGGCCGCGGCGATCGCATCGCGCAGCGCGCCGGCGGCGATCAGGCCGCTGGTCGGCGCCGCGAGCCCGGTCAGCTCGCCGACCTGTGACGAGATCGGGGCGCCGATCCGGTACCAGTCGAGCTCGTCGGGGCGATTCGCGACGACGGCGTCGGCCACCGCGATCCACATCCGGCCCTGCTCGGGCTCGTCGGCGACGCGGCGCGGATAGCCGATCGCCGCGGACTGGGTCACGCTTCCGAAGTCGTCGACGGCGAGCACCAGCTGGTGCTGCGTGCGTGGATCGTCGGGCCGGCGCTCGTAGTGCAGATCGATCGTCTCGGCCGGGTGCACGAAGAACACCGCGTGCTGGACCCCGGCGACGTGCTGCAGCAGCCGGATCTCGTGGCTGCGCTCGGACACCGCGTAGGGGTGGACGCTCTCGGGCAGGCCGTCCTCGGCGTAGATCTCCTGGCGCAGGATCTGCCCGCGCATCGCGCGCGCCGCCTCGCGCTCCTCGCGCACCGTGAGGCCGGGCGGGAGCACCGTATCCGGTAGCAGCGGCGCGTTCGGGTCGCCCTGGTAGTACTCGTCGGCGAGGGCCTGCTCGAGCCGCTCGCGCTCGAGCCACGCGCCCGTGTGAAACCACGTGACCGTGCGCACCGGCGGGACATCGAGACCGCCGGTGAACGACTCGGCGTCCCATTGCTCGACGCGGGCAAACCCGTGGAACTCGCGCTCGTAGCCGTCGAAGAACCCGTGGTGGTAGGCAAACCGGCTGACCAGGCTCGTGCCCGCGACATGGTCGAGGTGCTCGATCCGCTCGATGACGTGGACCGGGAACGCGAGCCGGGTGAGCCACGGCCGGCCCTCGGCCTTGTCCTGCAGGTAGAACTTGGTCGACGGTGCATAGTCGATGCGGGTCTCGCCGCCGAGGTTGTTGATCACCGAGGCGAGCAGGTGCGGCTTCTGGCCGGCCATGAGATCGACGTAGGCGAGCGGGGTGGCAACGCCCGGATCGGTCGAGCTCCACACCAGGCACGACGTACCCTGGCCGAGCAGATCGACGACGGTCAGGCGAGACAGCGCGTCGATCCGCGGCAGCGACCGGACGCGCAGCGCCGTGCTGAATGCGTTGCCGGAGCGGTTGAAGTACACCGAGGCGCCGTCCGTGCCGAGATAGACGATATCGCTGGTCCCCGAGCCGTCGATGTCCGCAAACCGGATGCGGGTCGCGGTGAACAGGTCGGCGGTGTCGAAGCGCGGGCTGTGATCCAGCGTCACCTTGCGACCGAACCGGCCGTAGCCCAGGTTGGGCCAGTAGCAGACCTCGCCGTTGCGGACGCGGACCAGGTCCACCAGGCCGTCTCCGGTCATGTCGGCGAGCTGGATCGCCTCGGTGGGATCGGCGAACACGAGCGCCGGGCCGTCGAGCTCCTGGTGGGGCTGGCGCACCCGCACCGCGGGATCGAGGCCGTCCCTGGCGCGCGAGCGGTACCACACGAACGCGTCGTTCTCGGTGATCAGCACGTCGGGGAAGCCGTCGCCGTCGAGATCGAGGAAACGGAGGTTCGGATCGCTCCAGTCGATCGCCGGGAGCTGGCCGAGCGGCGCGAACGGTGCCCAGTCGTGATCGGGCGTCCGCGCGAAGTAGCCGGCGAGCGGCGGCGCGTAGCTCACCAGGTCGAGGTTGCCGTCGCCGTCGAGATCGAGGAGTTGCGCATCCGCGCCGAGCTCGGCGGCGGCCGGCAGCGAGTGCTGCAGCGCCGGCGGCGCGAGCTCGCCACCGCCGAGGTTCGCGCGGTAGTACCACGCGCGATCGCCGGCCGTGAGCGCGCCGGGGATCCCCTCGCCGTCGAGGTCGACCCATCGGGCGCCGCTGCCGCGGGGGCCGTAGGGCACACCGCTCGCACGGTCGCGCGACAGCACCTGGAGCGCGTCATGGACGATCGGCTGCGTGTAGCCGAGCTCGAGCGGGGGCAGCGCTGCGCGCTCGTAGCTGGTCCCGGTCCGGATGTAGCCGGCCTGGGTGACCGACGCGAGGTAGCTGGCGACCGGACCCTGATCGAACGCGCCGTCCGGCGTGCGGACGCGGGCGTCGGCGTAGGTGAAGTCAGTCGAGCGCACCAGGCAGGGGGCGGCCCCGAGCTCGGCGAAGCGGTGAAACATCAGCGCGCGCCGGCACAGCCGGTATGTCCGGACCTCGAAGGTCGCGCGGCAGCTCGAGAACGGGTCCGGCCGGACCGGCCACGGAACGGCCTCGGTGGGGGTCGGCGCGGCCGCGTCGTGCTCGCCGTAGTCGAACACCACCTCGAACAACCAGTCGGTATCGTTGACCGGCGCCGGCTGATCCCGCGCGACGGGCGTGCGGTTGCCGTACTGGATGCGCTTCAAGTAGCGCTGCGCGGTCGCCGTGAACCGGCGCGACCCGTCCGACTGCCGGACGAAGCGGTTCGCCTCGCTCGCGGTGCCGGGGTCGACCCCGGCGGCGTCCTCGGCCTTGTAGCGGTAGCGGATGATGTTGCCGCGATCGTCGCGGGTCTCCTCGAGCAGCCACGTGAACACCCGCTCGGGGTGATCGGGGTCGGCGACCCGCGCCTGGGCGCTCTGGCCGTAGACGCTGAGCACATTGTCGCGCGTGATCGCGCGCCAGTACGTGTCGCCGGTGGCATGGTGGGTCCAGCGCTCGATCCGCGCGAACAGGCCCTCGACGCGCGGCCGAAACCGCTGCACGCGGTAGTCGCCGCGGTCCGCGAAGTCGAGCCGCGTACCGTCCGGAACCCGGACCGGGACCAGGTCCTCGGCGCCCGACAGCACGAAGACGTCGGAGTCCTCGGTGTCGTGGTAGCGCGGCAGCCCCTTGTCGGTCTTGCGCGTGATCGACGGCACCGACAGGCGCCAGCCCAGCCCGAACGGCCCGTTGCCCGCACCCGAGTCGTAGCCGAGCTGGAGCGCCGGCCCCACGCCGCCGCGGCCGGGCGACGTGGCGATCGGCACCGCGAGCGCGCCGGTGCCGGTCGCGGCGTTGGTCGTGAACTTCTCGCCGATCCCGTGCAGCGCCCCGCCGCCCTTGGGCAGCGACACCGCCGGCAGCAGATCGGTCCCCGACGGCGGCGATGCCCCCGACGAGCCTGCTCCGGAGGTCGGCCTCGCGCCCTCGGAGCTGTCCATCGCGGAGCGAGCGCCCGCTCCGCCGGGGGTGCCGGCCTCGCTTCCGCCGGGCCTGGAGCCCGCACCACCGCCGTATCGGTCCTTCTTCTCGGTCATCACAACACCTCGATGCTTCAAGAACGCGACGGCCCGACGACCGTCGAATCGCGGCGGTCCTCCACCGTCGCCGGCTTGCCCGGGCCGCCCCGCCAGTGCAGCGGCCTTCGCCGGGCGCGAGACGCTAGCTCTTCAGTCCCACCTGGTAGTTGATCACGATCAAGAGGTCATCGATCTTGTCGCGGATCAGGCGATGCAGGACCGAGCTGTCCGGCTGGGTCTCGGTCTGGACGAGCAGCGTCGTCTCGCTGGTGAGCTCGGTCTCGACGAACGCGATCGTCACCGGGCCGATCGGTCCCGACAGCGCGGCCGCGGCGGTGGCCGGCACGCCGCCGAGGTGCACCGTCTCGGGCGCGAAGGGCTTGGACGTCGTGGGCACTGATCCGTCGCCCGGCGTGAACCCGATGCGCGCGGTCAGCCGCTGGGCAGCCGCCACGCCCGTGTAGTCGGCGTAGTTGCTGTTGTTGGTGAACGCCAGGATCGCGAGCACGCCGGTGATGGTGATCTGCTGATTGGCCGGGATGAACGGGAAATGCTGGCTGCCGAGCGCGAGATCGAGGCGCTGCCCGGATCCGGTCGGTGCGAACAGGCGCGCGTAGGCGTCGGGGAACTCGGTGCGCGCGCTGAGCAGCTGCACTCCCGCTCGCACGGGTGGGATCGCGCTCACGGCCGTACGCGCCGCGTCGCGCAGCGGATCGCCGCCGTAGCGCGCGGTGTAGCGCACGTGGAGGACCACGTCGCTCAGCGTCGCGAGATCGAACCGGTTGTCCTGCTGCTGCAGCTCGAGGTGCCAGCGGCTGATCGCCCCGGTGCCCTCGAATGGCAGGTAGCGGTCGTCGCGCAGGTTGAGCTCGAACACGCCGCCGTCGTCGCGCCCGGTGCTGAGCGCGATCGACTGCCCGGCCGACGGAACGTACGCGAAGCGCGCCGCCTCGGACGGCAGGCCGTTGTCGGTGGCCGTCGCGGGGTATCCGTTGACGCTGGTGTACGGACCGGTCACGCACGGCAGCGTGGCGCTCACCGACTTGAGGCGGCGATAGTAGTGCCCGGGCTGATCCTGGTCGAGCAGCGACTCGGGCAGGATGAAGTCGCACGATCCGGTCTCCCGGAGCCTGACCAGCTGCTGCGGATCGAGCTGGAGCAGCGACACGTGCCGGGTCAGCTCGAGCTCGCGCGTGTGGTTGTTGAGGTACGCGGCCTGTAGCCGGCGCAGATCGAGCAGCAGCTTGTCGCCCGCGACGAGGCCGTTGTGCAGGCTGTCCCAGTAGCCGAACTGGATGAAGCCGGGATCGGGCAGGCCGAGCTCGAACGAGTACGTCTTGCTGGCGCGCTTGGCGAGATCGTAGGCGAGCTGATAGGCCTGGAAGTACGTCGAGGACAGCTGCGACAGCATCCAGCTGTAGAGCTCCTGGTTGGTGAACTTCGCGTGGAGCAGCGCCGCGGTGTCCTGCGCGTCGGTGATCTGCCGGTCCTGGATCGCGAGCTCGTTCCGGGCGATCGCGATGCGGAGGTCGGCGGCGATCAGCTGGTTGTCGATCTGCTGGATCTCCTCGTTGGCGAGCTGGAACTGGAACGTCCATTCCTCCCTGCGGCGCTGGTAGGTCGCGAAGGTCGTCGACAGCCCGGCGTTCCGGGTCTTGATGGCGGCGTTTCCGCGCAGCTTGCCTGCCTCCCCTCCGGCCGCGCGGCCCAGGTTGTCGCCCCCGAAGCTCGCGGACAGGTTCGGCGTGCCGCCGAATCCGGCGATGCCGACGTTGAAGGTGGGAATGAACGCCGCGATGATCGAGTACGTATCGTAGGTACTGGCGTTGGTCTCGTCATCCAGCGCATCGGTGTTGAGGTCCAGCGCCTGGCGCTCGGCCTCGTTGGTGAAGTTGAGGCTGTGGTCCTGGTAGTACTGCTGCCGGATCACCGCCATCGCGCGCGCGCTCTGCAGCGCCGTCTTGGCGGCGTTGGCCTCGTCGAGCTGCCGGAGCTTGACCTCGCGCATCGCGGTGGTCACCGCGACCTCCTGCGTCGCCTTGAGGCGCGCCATCTCTTCGGCGTCCTTCCGCTCGGTCGCGGACAGGATCGCAGTTCCCAGGCTGCGCACGTCCTGGCACAGGTCGTGGGCCGCCTGCCACAGGGTCTGGAACCGGTAGCAGCCGACGCTGACCGCGGCATCCGCGAGCGCGGTCGCGATATCGATGCCCGCGGCCGCGGCGCGCGTCACCAGTCCCGGATCGATCGGCGGCTCGAACAGCGAGAGCGGCCGGGTCACGCCCTCGAGGTTCATGCCGTGGCGGATCTTGAACAACCGATCGGACACCGTGTCCCAGTAGCTCAACATCTGATCGTTGGGCGGAATGCAGAAGTAGAACGTGTGGAGCATCGTCGGCGTGGGCGGGGTCCCGCCGGTCGCCGGCGGCGGCACCGACACGATGTTCTCGATGTTGACCATGACGTTCGCGAACGCGTCGATCGAGGTGCCGAGGTCCTGGTAGTTGCTGGTCTGCTTGGGCAGGATCGCGCGCAGGCTCTGCGGCCGCGGCCCGAGCAGCTGGTTGGCCAAGAGGTAGAGCTGCGTGGCCTCGTTGATCGACTCGACGGTGTCGCCGCGGAACAGCTGGTCGCCCCAGGCGATCAGCGTCGAGATGTACGCCATCACGACGGCCTTCTGGTAGGCGACCGGCCGCGCGGCCGCGACCAGGTTCGGATCGAACGGATTGTTGCGCCAGTCGGTGACCCGCTGCACCAGATCGGAGGTGCCCTGGTCGACCAGCGCGAGCAGCTGCTCGATCCGCTGGGCGGTGTAGTCGGCGTCCACGAGGTCGCGGAACACCCTGGGATTCCAGTAGCGCTGCGGCACGGTTCCCGGGGCCGGGGGCGGCGGCGTGCCGGTCGGCGGGGGCGCCGGCGGCGGGGGCGGGGCCGGCGGCGGGACGTTCACCGTGTTGGGGTTGAAGATGTAGTGGAACCAGTCCAGCGCCTCGTCGAACCGCTGGTTGTCGGCGAGCCGCTTCGCGATCAACAGCGGCGTGTGGAGGAACAGCTCCCAGTTGTAGATCGCATAGGGCCCTGCCTGCGTGTAGTCGACCGTCTCCGCCGGATACGGCGTCGCCAGGATCGTCGTATCGCTGGTCGGGGCGTACGTTCCGTTGAAGTCGAACCCCTGCACGATGCCGCGCAGCGAGTCGGGGTTGACCTGCAGGGTCCGGTCATACAGCCCGGGGATGCCGCCCTGGTTGAGCTGCTGGATGAACAGGTCGACGTACGGGTGGTAGAACGTCTGCAGCTTCCAGGTCGGGGAGCTGAACGTCCCGAAGAACGTGCGCTGCGGATCCGAGATGAAGAACGGCGAGGAGAACTGATCGAGGTCGCCGTAACGCAGGCTGATCACGCGGGCCATCGACATGGTGCCGAGGAGCTGGGTGAGCGTCATGGAGCCGAGCGGCCGCTGGAGCGCCAGCGGCCCGCTCAGATTGGGCGTGTCGCCGCCGAAGGCGTTGAAGTGGTAGTTCATGTCGACCTGCGCGAACTTCGGTCGCGAGCCGATCTGCGCCGTGCCGGGCGGGAGCGCGGCGGTGTACTTGTTGTCCTCCACGCCTACGAACGTGGTCTTGTCGAAGTTCAGCAGCAGCGGCTCGTCCTGGGGGCTCGTGAGGATCCACTGGGCCTGCGCTTGCGAGCCGGGCCCCGTCGGCTCGTAGAGCGACAGCGCGAGGTTGGACAGCGCGGTTCCGCTGCGCAGCGGCGTGGTGGCCCGGAACGCGACCTGCCACTTGAACACCGGCTGGTTGTTGCTGAATACCCCGTTGATGAGCTGCTTGCGCTGACTCTGCTTCTTCGGCAGCCAGAGGTTATTGCGGCGCTCCATCCACGACAGCGCGATCTCCCAGTACTTCTTGGGTGCCGGCACGAGCGTACCCGCGGTACTGCTGGGGATGGCCCGGTCCGTATCCGCCGCCGGCAGCGCCTTCTCGGTGAACTCGGTCCACAGCATGAGCAGCCGCTTGTTCCAGATCACCGGCATGACGTGATTCGCGTTGGACCCGGCGTCGAGCGGCTCCCACGCCGACCACGCCCCGGTGGATTCCCGCCGGCGGTACGAGTAGACGTACGGCGACTTTCGCGTGCGCGCGACCACGTGCAGGATCGACCCGGTCCCCTGCACCGGCTGCTCCCACAGGCCGCTGACCTCGAGGTGGGCGACGTCGACCAGCCTGTGCAGGTACGTGCGCAGCGCATTCTCGGCGACGTCGTTGGTCAGATCGGTCTGCTGGAGGTCGTTGATCAGGGTCTGGAAGTACGGCGACATGTCGTGGCGCTGCGCCGGGTCGTACCAGTTCTCCGGATAGAGGAAGATCTTGCGATTGGCCTCCCAGAGCCGGAACCGCTTCATCCAGTCCCACTGCTGCCAGACGCTGTCGCTGTCGACATTGAAGATCTCGAGCTGCAGGAAACAGCGCTGGACGAACAGCTGGAGCGAGGCCACCGCCTGCTTGATCCGCGCCGTGTCCGCGACCGGCGACATCTCCGGATCGATGAGGAAGAAGCCGTACAGATCCCCGACCGTGACCCACTTCTGGTTGCGCGAGGTCTGCGGATTTGCCAGCAGGTAGGCCACCAGCGCGGCGCGCTTCTGCTCGCGCAGGCGGTCCTGGATCGCAGCCGCGACGCTGAGCCACTGGTCATCGCTGAACCGGGACTTGGCCAGCTGGCGGACCTTGCGCGCCTCGCTCGTGCCGACCGTGGCCGCCGCGAACAGGAGCGTCGTGGTGACGTCGCTGCCGAGCTTGCGCGGCCAGGCCATGAGGTCGCGGATCCGGGGCACCGTGGCGCCGGCGACCAGCTGGCCGGGCGTGGTCCAGTTGAACCGGGTCGCGAGCGCATTGATGTCCGCGTCTGGATGCCTGGGGTGAGCACGAAGTCGAACAGCCGCACGCCGGTCGGGCTCGCCAGCGTCTGCTGCACGACCACGTTCTTGCGCAGCGTATCGAACGTATCGAGCGTCACCGGTGTGGTCGCGCCGGCGTGGCCGGGCATCGTGTGGAGCTGCATCCACCCGGCCGCCTGCGCATGTTGCAACAGCCACAGGGCATCGGCCGCGCGGACGCTCCAGCGCGCCAGCACGATCCGCATCTTGTCGATCGCGGTGCACGCGTCGTAGATCGCGCCGAAGTTGCCGCGCGTGGTGGGTGTGGTGAACGAGCCATCCGAGCCACGGGCGGTGAGCGCCGGGTCCGTGAACAGCGACGCCATGGTCTGCGAGGCGCCCGGCAGCGTGGCCTGCAGGACCTGCTGCGTCAGCGTCGGATCGAGCGGGAGCAGGGCGCTGAGCCGCCGGACCACGACATCCGCGGTGGTCGCGGCATCTGCGCCGCCGAGCCGGACCAGCGCCCGGCGCACGTCATCGAGCCACGTCGTGATCGTGGTATCGGACAGGCCGATCTTGCTGTCGATCACCGCGCCGTGACGCAGCAGATAGTTCAGCTCGGCCAGCGTGAAGCCCGAGCTCTGGATCTGATCGATCGCGGTGAAGAACGCGAGCGTCGCGCTCGGCGTGAGCGTGCCCGGGAACGGATTGACCCCGCTGACCGTGATCGCCGTCAGCAGATCGTAGATCGAGAGGCCCAGCCCATTGGCGAGGGTCACATAGCGCGTGATGGTGCTGAGGTTCGTCAGGTTGAGCGGGGGCGCGCTTCCACCCAGGCCGGCGGCGCCGCGGATCCGCTTGATGTCATCGCCCGAGATCGCGAGCGCAGCCGAGATCCCGGCGATCACGTTCGGATCATCGAGGTTGCTGGTCAGGGCGTTCGGATCGTCGGTGAACACCGTCGCCACCTGCGCGATGGTGGCGCTGCGAAACTTCTGCTTGTACACCGACGGCACGACCGGCTCGTCGGGGTCGAGCACGTTGATGTAATCGACGCTGTCGATCGGCCCCCACAGCGTCAACAGCTGGTCCCACGGCAGGCGCAGACGCTTCGCGATCGCGTCGAGCTTGCCGAGCTGGGCGATCGCGGTCGCGTCGAGCACGCCGTTGCCGGTCTGCGGCGCCGCCAGCACCTTGTCGAGGTCCCAGATCGTGCAGCCGAGCTGGCGCCACAGCCGGATGAAGCGGTTGAACCGGGTCAAGAGGTCGTCGGTCCAGCCGGTGACGCTCTGCAGGCCGCTGTCGCACGAGGCGACGTTGGTCTGGCTGCCGATCGTGATGCCGGTCTCCGCGATCGAGAGCGCCTTGTTCGGGTTGATGAACCGGGTCTCCAGGAGCTGGATCAGCTCGCGGTGCAGCAGCTTCGCGCGGTCGAGCAGGATCGGCACGAACGCCATGATCTGCAGGTTGGTGCCGGTGTGGATGGCGGTCGTGTCGTCGGGCTTGCGCGGATCGGGGATCGAGTTGCCGGTCTGCTGCAGGTTCCACAGCGTCCAGGGGTTCGACGGGGCGGCGGTGGTGATGATGCTGAGCGCGGTCGCGTTGAGCCCGAAGCGCTCGGCCGCGATCTGGGTATCGGTCGGGCCCGATGAGTTCTGGAACACCGCCATGAGGTCGTCGCGCGCGATACCGAGCTGGCGGAGGAATGCCCGGACCGTGACGCCGAACAGATCGAACGGCGCCGTGATCGGAAATGTGGCCGTGGACAGCGTCGTGTATGCGGCGTCCCGGACGAACGCCGGGTTGGCCCGCAGCTCCTCGGTGGTCCCCGAGGTCTGGCGCGCCTTGAGGTCATTGTCGATCGGCGCCGCGCCCACCGCGTCCTCGAGGATCTCGCAGACCAGGTCGACGTACGGGACGACGCCGTTGGTGTTGCTGCACGACAGCTGGATGAACTTGAGGTCGGGACGGCGCCCGAACACGATGTCGCGCGCGCTCGTCGTTCCGTCCGGTGCCTTGCGCGACTTCAGGAACTCCAGGATGTCGACGAAGTAGGCCGCCGGCCCGTGGACCGAGCGGCAGTCCGAGCACGCGCAGTAGTCGGCCGAGCCGAACAGCGACTGGACCGTGGGGAAGCTCGCGAGCGCCGTGCTGATCGCGGCGAGGTCGCGCGGCGGGGCGACCGCGGCCGGCGTCGCGCCGGCGAACGCGCTGTTGAGGTCGGCCATCAGCGTGAGCGTGGTCGCGTGCATCTGGTCGGCCCGCGCAAACATCGCGCTGGCCTCGTCGGTGGTCGCGCCGGCCGCCGTCATCTGCGCGGCGAACTGCTCGGGGCCGACCGCGTGGATCGAGTGCGCGCTGCGATGGCCGGCGTCGAGCATCGCCTTGGCGTGATCGAAGCGCGAGGTCAGCTTGTAGGCGCGCTGCAGCGTCTTGACGTCGGCGATGACCTCGGCGTGATCCTCGCCGGCGGGCAGCGCATCGCTGCCCGTGTCGTGGACGAAGCGGTCGACATGGGTGTGCCGCACGCAGAACGACGGTGCGCGCGCGAGGAACTGCTGCACGCCGGCGGACCGGGCCAGCGGTACCGCGGCGCTGTCCTTGGCGAGACGGCCGGCCAGCGCGGCGGTCGGGTAACGGCCCTCGAGGCGCCTGGCCAGCGCGCGTGCGAACCGCGCGATATGGTCGCCCGCGGTGGCGGGCGCGGCGCCGGGGTGCGCCGGAAGCGCGATCTTCGAGGCGCCCGGATCGGTCTGGTGCAACAGATCCGCCCAGTCCGCCTCGTCGAAGCGCGCCAGATCGCGGACGCTCGCGATCACCTTGGCGGCGCGCAGGCCCTGGACGTGACGCACGAGTGGGAGGTGGTTCCCGAGCAGCGCCGCGGCCTCGAGCGTGAAGCGCAGGTGGCTGTGCTGGTCCGGCGACAGCCCGGCCACGCTGCCGACCACGGTGCCGAGCTTGGCGTTGTTGCCATGGCCGGCGAACGCATCGAGCACCTGGCGCTGAGCGGCCGGATCGGCAACCGAGGTCGCGATGACGTCGCGCAGTGGCGCGCCGTCGACGAGCAACGGCCGGGCCGGGTCCATCAGGTCCTCGGCGGCGTTGCGCGCGGCGCCGAGCGCGACCGGCGCCGGGGCGACCGCGCAGCACGCGTGCTCGTCGGAGCCGACCAGCGGTGTGCTCCACGTGATCGGCCTGTCCGCGAGGTGCTCGACGCGCAGCGCGTGCAGCTGGTCGGCCGCGGCGTCGACATCGAGGTCGGAGACGAGGTTATTGGCGACCGCTGCCGCGAGGCCGGCCCGCAGCTCATCGCGATGCTGCACCAGCGCCGCATTCAGCACCTGGTCGACGTGGGCGTCGTCGAGCGCCTCCGCATCGCCCGCCGGGGTGGCCAGCGACGCCAGCGTCTCGGGCGTCACGCTGTACGCGAGCAGCGCGAAGCACACGCGGGGATCGAGCCGGGTCTTCGCCGCCAGCTTGTGCGAGAGGATGTAGCGGGAGACGTCCGGCCCCGGGACGCGAGCGGCCTCGCCGACCGCCGCCAGCTCGGCGGCTCGCCCCGAGCCACCGACCGCAGCGAACGCGCCGGCCTCCACCACCGGTGCGAGCGCCTGCGTCAGCACCGCGAATCGCGTCGCGCCTCGGTACTCTCCGCCCACACTCAGTCGGACCCAGATCGCCCCGGCGGACAGCGCCGCTCTCCAGGACAGCGGCTTCTCGGCGCTACCCTCGGCGCGAATGCCGAGGCCGCCGCTGACGCCCTGTGGCCACGGCAAGGCGAACTTGCCGTCGGCACCCGACCGGGACTCCGCCACGACCTTCTCGCCACCCGCGCTGTGCTGGTAGAGCCGCACGGCGACGCTGGGCAGCGGTGTTCCGTCGGGCTGGCAGACGACGCCTGCCACCGACGTCGGGTACCCGCCGAGACCGAGCCCGCGCGCCGTGTCCTCGTCCACTTGCCCGTGCACCGCCGGCAGCCCGTTCGCTGCCTGGAACTGCCGGACCGCGGCCTCGGTGCCGCTGCCGTAGCGATCTCCCTGCAGCTCGTCGGCTGGGACTTCGAACCCCAGCAACGCGAGTCGCTGGTGAAGATGGTTGACGGACTCGCCCATCGCACCGGGCTTCAACTGTGACTTCTCAATGACCATGTTACCTCTGGACCTCTCCGGGGCGGAGGCGAAGATTCGCGGTGACGTCTCGTTACGTCACTTCACTACCACCACAATGATATATTGTTGCATACTCGGAATGCACAACGCTGTCAAGCAGCATTGAAGAAGTCCGGCATCGATTGCACAGATCATCGGATCGCAGTACGAGATGTCGAGAAGCGGCTGTCGCAGTTCCAGTGTACTGTCTCCGCCGGTACAGCAGAACAGGCTGTACCGGGGCCGCGGGACGTCGCAGAGCCACTGTCTCCGATGACCGGGGACATCCTGAGACACGGGCCGATCTCGTCGAGAAACGGCAAACTGCAGAACGGGCGGGTCGCGCCGGCTTGATCGCTTGACCGCCCCTGGACCTGAGGCTCTTATTGTCCCGTGGATGATTGCGCGGAGAGGGATGTCGATTCCTGGCAGCGCCGCGCTCCATATTCACCTTTCACCAGGAGATCGATCGTCATGAACAATATCTATTTGATCGCCACGACACTATGGTGTTCCACGATCGCCGTCGCCGGTTGTGCGCCGAGCTCCGATCCCGGAGGTGCCTCGCCCGCCGTGAGCACCGCGGTCAGCGCGATCAGCGCGTCGACCCTGACCGTGACGGCCGGCCTCGGCCATACCTGCGCCGCCGGCAGCAGCGGCATCCGGTGCTGGGGCTCCAACACCACGGGCCAGCTCGGCGACAACTCCACGGTCGCTCAGAGGATCCAGCCGGTGCCGGTCACGGGGATCACATTCGGCACCACCATGGTCGCCGCGGGCGGCCAGCACACCTGCGCGATCGTCAACGGTGCCGCCAGGTGCACGGGGGCCAACAGCTCCGGTCAGCTCGGCAACGCCCAGCCCGGCAACGACACCACGGTCCTTCCCGACAGCCACGTGCCGGTCGACGTCACCGGTCTGGCGCTCGGCCTGCAAGCGATCGCCGCGGGAGACTCGCACGCGTGCGCGGTGGTCAACGGTGGCGCCAGGTGCTGGGGCATCAACAGCTTCGGCCAGCTCGGCGATGGCACACAGGCGCCGGTTCACCGCTCACCGGTGGCGGTCATGAACCTGTCCAGCGGTGTCCAGGCGATCGCGGCGGGCGGGGCACACAGCTGCGCGATCGTCAACGGCGCCGCCATGTGCTGGGGCCTCAACAACTCCGGCCAGCTCGGCAACGCCACGGCGGGAAATCCTCAGCCCGGAGACAGCAATCTCCCGGTCCAGGTCACCGGCCTGACCAGCGGCGTCCAGGCGATCGCCGCCGGCCAGAACCACACCTGCGCGCTCGCCAACGGCGCCGTCAAATGCTGGGGCGCCAACGCGACCGGACAGCTCGGTAACGGCGTGACCGGCACGAACGCCGGTGCTCCGGTCCAGGTCACCGGCCTGACCAGCGGCGTGCTCGCGATCGCCGCCGGGCAGAGCCATAGCTGCGCGATCGTGACCGGAGGTGCGGCGAAGTGCTGGGGCTCCAACAGCAATGGCCAGCTCGGCAATGGCTCGACCGATCCGAACGCCGCCTTTCCCCCGGACAGCAACGTCCCGGTCCAGGTCACCGGCCTGGCCAGCGGTGTCCAGACCATCGCCACGGGGTATCAGCACGCCTGCGCGACGACCTCCAGCAGCGTGTTGTGCTGGGGCTTCAACGGCAACGCCCAGCTCGCGCTCGACCCCGACGCGGCGTCCCGGCTCGCCGCACCGCACCTTGTCGACGGGCTGGTCCTGGGCGGCTGCGCGGATGGCAGCGACGAGCAGGTGTTCAACAACGGCATGGTCGGATGCGCCGGAGCGGCGACGTTCGTCAACCGCGGTGTGCTGTGCGCGGCCGGGTACCAGCCGGCGACGACGCTCCAGTGGACGTCCAACCGGGGCAGCGTGATCCCGACCCACGACTACTGGACGAACGACCTCCTGAGGTACACCGGGGCCGGTTCGTCGTCGTGCTTCGTGTCGCTGTCGGTCGGCACGGACTGCGGGGCCAGCACGCCGATGCGCGTGTGCAGCGCGGCCGGCACCGACCCCGAGGGCAACCACTGCAACTGGACGCAATGCGGCCTGTATGCGAACGCCCCGAACCAGTACTTCGGGGGATGCACCGGCAACACGACCGCGGGTACGCTGTGCATCCCGGTCAATGCGTCCCTGAACGCGTGCACGCACTTCAACGCGTGCCCGAAATGGGAGAACGGGTTCTCGACATCGGCGAGCAGCGAGTACACCGGCATCACCGGTGCGTCGCAGAGCTGCACCCAGTTCTGCGCGGGGGCCGGTGACTGCAGTCAGGTGTTCTGCGGCGGCGGGATGACGCAGCCGACCGCCGCTTGCGACAGCGCCAGAGCCACGCGCATCAGCCAGCTGCAAACATCCGTCGGAAACGCCGTCTCGAGCGAGGCCAGCTTTGACAGCCCCCAGGCCCTGCAGCAGCAACGCAGCAACGCCCTGGCAGCGATCAGCGTCACGACGAGCTACTACGTGTCAGACTTCAATTTCTCGCAGCAGTGCAGCGTCAATGGTCCGGATGGGTTCTTCCCGACGGGTGGCGGTGGTGGCGGTGGATGTCAGCTGTACTGGGATGAGGCCATCGTGTGCAACCTCAACCTCGTGACGCCCAGTCCGACCAGCGCGTGCAACGAGGCTTGCGGCTGCAGTCAGTGAACCTGCCCCGGATCGACCCGCCGGCGGAACGCCGCGATATCTTGCTCGGGGAGCATCGGGTCGTCCGTGAACACGATGTCGCCGGTCACCGACCGCAGCGGATCGAGACCCGACAGGCTGGCCAGCGACGCCATCTGAACGATCCGCAGGGAGCCGTCGATCGACACCAGCCTCGGAAGCTCTAGCCCCGCGAGCGCGGGGTCGCTGTCGAAACTGACGGCTCCGATGTTCGCGACGTTCTGCAGTCCGCCGAGGCCGCGTAGCGCGGCGTTGTCGATGATCTCGAGTCCGGACGCGAGCCGTGTCACATTCTCGAGACCGGCCAGCGACGTCATCGCCGGGTTGGAGGTGATCTGCAGGAACGACAGGTTTCGCAGGGCCGACAGGCCACGGAGATCCGGCAGCCGATCGACGTGGTCGACGATCAATTCGTCGGTGTCGGTGAGAGCGCGCAGACCCGAGAGATCGGCGAGCGCCGCCTTGCGCACATCCACGAAGGCGCGCACGCGCGAGAGCGCCGTGAAGTCCAGCGTGAGGGCCTGGCCCCCGCCGCTGATGAACAGGCTACCGAGCTCGTCGATCTTCGGCGCAGCCACGCTCGCCAGCGGCGGAGAATCGTAGATCGACAGGCAGGTCATGTGCGTCAGGACCGGAAAGCGCACGGATCGCAGCTGCGGGTTGGCCGCAACGATCAGGCAGGTCTGAGAGTCCTGCAGCGCCGGGAAGTCGAGCTGCGCGATGCCGGTCACCTGGATCACGAAGTCGAGCCCGGCGACCTGATTCAGCGATGGCAGTGCCAGCGCGTGGAGAGCGAGTGTGTCGGAGAGGTAGAAGGTCCCCCCCACGCGGACGAGCTTCGCGATGTCCAGCGTCGACAGCGCGGGCATACCGGCGAGCAAGAGACCGCCCTGGATCTCCACGAGGCGCGGCATCGACACGTCGACCAGCATCGACATGCCGTCCAGCGTGATGGTCCCGCGAAGCTGCTCGAGCGCCGGCAGATCGATGGCGGTCACTTCGCGGAGCCTCGATGCCATGTCGCCTCCGATCGACACCAGCGACGGCAGCGCGAGCCGGAAGGGGGCCCCTGGGTCGAGTGCGATCCCGCCCGAGATCGATCCGAGACGGTCGAGGTGCAACGCGGCGGGCGCGCCTCGCACGTGCAGGTCACCGCCGAGCGCTTGCA
>VBLP01000154.1:39248-41363 GCA_005887925.1 Deltaproteobacteria bacterium
CTCCAGGTTGCCACTCACGTATTCCAGCGCCGGCAGCGAGACCGGGACATCCCCGGGGATGGCAAGTGAGCCGAGGACGACCCGCACGTCGCGTAGCGCGGAGACCTTCCGGGGATCCATCCAGTCCGCGCTGGTGACGTCGCCGGTCCAGATATCCAGTGCTCCGGTGCAGGCGTACTCGGTGTGATCGATCTCGGTGTCGTCGAGCGTACCGTTGCGGTTGCGATCGAGCCCGGCGCGGATCGCGATGCCGCCGAGCGGGCAGTGCTCCCCGCGCGGCTCCTGGTCGACGCGTGTCAGCGCGGGCGGCGGCGGCGGCGACGACGTCTCGGGCGCCGAGCTGTCTCCGCATCCGCCCAGCCCACCCAGGGTGCAGGTGACCACCCACATCACGCCTTGCTTCATCCCGGCAGAATGCACGAAACGCACGGTGGTCGCGACGGCTCCCGCGGCAAAGACCGGCAGGCGACCCTCCCGTCACCGCCCTCACACCTCCGCCGCAGCTACGAGGTCAGCGCTTCACGCTGCGCAGGATCCGATCGGCGACTGCACGCCAGTCGGCGCCGCGAGCAGGCGCCGGCTCCGCGCGCTCGCCGAGCTCGCCGCGCGGATCAGCCGGCGCCACCTCGGAGCTGTGCCGCATCGCCGGGGGGACTACTCCCACCGGTGCCTCACGCGAGGGGTTGAGAATCTCCTTTTGCGGCGATGGGGAATCGACGCTACGCTCGGGGTCGACCATGAGCCGGGAGAGGTCGGCGATCACCGCCATGCTCGACGACGCGCCGGCGCATTCGCGGCAGATACGAGGTGGTGTGTTCCTCGTCATCAAGGGCCCCGATCGCGGGGCGCGGATCACGCTTGGCGACGAACCGCTGTCGTTCGGATCGGGAGAGACGTGCAGCCTGGTGCTGGACGACTGCACGGTCTCGCGCAAGCATTTCGAGGTGCAGCGCGTCGGCGACGAGATCATCGTCAGCGACTGCGGGTCGACGAACGGCGTCAAGATCTCCGGGCTGCGCGTCGAGCGCGCGGCGATCGGGTTCGGCGCCGAGATCAAGCTCGGACGTACCGTGCTCAAGTTCGTGCCCGACGAGGAATTCGTCGAACCCGAGGCATCGCTGCAGACATCGTTCGGCTCGATCGTCGGCGCCGACGTGCGGATGCGTCAGATGTTCACGCTGCTCGAGGACGTCGCTGCGACCCCGGCGACGGTCTTGATCGAGGGCGAGACCGGCACCGGCAAGGAGCTGATCGCCGAGGAGATCCACCGGCACTCGGCGCGCCGCAACGGGCCGTTCATCGTGCTCGACTGCGGCTCGGTACCGCGCGAGCTCGTCGCGTCTGTCTTGTTCGGCCACCTGAAGGGCGCGTTCACCGGCGCGATCAGCGATCGCAACGGCGTGTTCGCCGAGGCACACGGCGGTACGGTGTTCCTCGACGAGATCGGCGAGCTCGATCTCGATCTCCAGCCGGCGCTGCTCCGCGCACTCGACAAGCGTGCGGTTCGTAAGGTCGGCGCGACGATCTACGAGCAGTTCGACGCCCGCCTGGTCGCTGCGACCAACCGCGATCTGCGCGCCGAGGTCGCGAACAAGCGGTTCCGCGAAGACCTCTACTACCGGCTCGCGGTGATCCGCGTCGCGGTGCCGCCGTTGCGCGAACGCGGCGCCGACATCCCGCGCCTGGTCGCGCACTTCGCGAACCAGTTCGCGCCGGGGATCGCGATCCGGCCCGACGACATGCAGCGGCTCGTCAATCACAGCTGGCCGGGGAACGTGCGTGAGCTGCGCAACGTGATGGAGCGCGCGTGCCTGCTCGCCCGCGACGGCGCGATCAACCTCGAGGGCGCGATCAACGGCGACGACCACGCTGCGGGCGCGGTGCGCACGGATCAGCCGTTCAAGGTGGCGAAGAACCAGATCGTCGAGGCATTCGAGCGCGAGTACATCGAGGCACTCGTCTCGCGCCACCGGATGAACCTGTCGGCCGCGGCGCGCGACGCGCAGATCGATCGCAAGCACCTGCGCGAGCTGATGCACAAGTACGGCCTCGATGCGCGGCACCACCTGGTCCGCGACGAGCAGGTTCAGGACTAGCTCCAATGCCGATCGGTTA
>VBLP01000155.1 GCA_005887925.1 Deltaproteobacteria bacterium
TGGCACCTCGACGCGCTCTCGCGCGACCTGGACCTCGACGCATTCGTGATGTTCTCGTCGGTGGCGGGGACGT
Source organism: Deltaproteobacteria bacterium (assembly GCA_005887925.1). GTDB lineage: Bacteria > Myxococcota_A > Polyangia > Haliangiales > Haliangiaceae > JABFXX01. Next base: position 74 of record VBLP01000155.1, read on the forward strand.
TCGGGTCGGCGGGACAGGCGTCGTACGCGGCCGCGAACGCAGGCCTCGACGCGCTGGCGTGCCACCGTCGGGCGCGCGGGCTCCCGGCGGTGAGCCTGGCGTGGGGGCCGTGGGACGGCGTGGGGATGGCCGCGTCGCTCGATGCGGCCCAGCGGCAGCGCTGGGAGGCCCGCGGGATCAAGCCCCTGCCGCTCGCGCACGCGCTGGCGCTGCTGGATGCAGCCCTCGATCGCCCCGAGGCGCAGCTCGTGCTCGCGCCCCTCGCTCTTGCGCAGGTGGCGCCGCCGTCCGCGCCGGCGGTCCCGCCGGTGCGGCGCTCGCTCGAGCGCGCCTCGGCACCGGCCCGCTCGACCTGGCTCGACGAGCTGGCGGCGACTCCGGAGCCCCAGCGCGTCGGCATCGCGATCGAGCTGGTGCGCGCCGAGGTGGCGCGCCTGCTCGCGCTCGACGGACCCGGCGCGCTCGCCGCCGATCGGCCGCTCGCCACCCTGGGGCTCGACTCGCTCATGGCGCTCGAGCTCCGCGGCGCGCTCGGCCGGCGGGTCGGCGCGAACCTGCCCACGACGCTCGCGTTCGACTACCCGACGGCGGCGACCCTCGGACGGTATCTCGTCGAGCAGGCGATCGCGATCGCGCCGGCGCCCGCGCCCGCATTCGCCGCGCCGGCGGTCCAGGGCGCGCAGGGCCCCGACGATCCGATCGCGATCGTGGGCTTCGGCTGCCGCTTCCCCGGCGACGCGAACGATCCCGACTCGTTCTGGCGTCTGCTCGCCGGCGGCGTCGACGCGATCCGCGAGGTGCCGCGCGAGCGCTGGGACATCGACGCCTACTACGATCCCGATCCCGGCGCGCCCGGCAAGATGTACACGCGCAACGGTGGGTTCCTCGCCGGGATCGATCGGTTCGACCCCGGATTCTTCGAGATCAGCCCGCGCGAGGCGGTGAACATGGATCCGCAGCAGCGGCTGCTGCTCGAGACGAGCTGGGAGGCGCTCGAGCACGCCAACATCGTGCCGGGTTCGCTCGGGGGCAGCGACACGGGCGTGTTCATGGGGGTGATGTACAACGAGTACTCCCAGCTCAACCCCTCGCCTGAAGCGCTCGCGTCGCATCCGGGCGGATCTCGTACACGCTCGGGGTGCGCGGTCCGAGCATGACGATCGACACGGCGTGCTCTTCATCGCTGGTCGCCACGCACCTGGCGTGCCAGGCGCTGCGCGCAGGCGAGTGCGAGCTCGCCCTGGCCGGCGGCGCGACCGTCGTGCTGACGCCGTCGCTGTTCGTCGAGTTCAGCCGCCTGCGCGGGCTGTCGCGCGACGGCCGCTGCAAGAGCTTCGACGCCGCCGCCGACGGGGTGATCTGGAGCGAGGGCTGCGGCGTCCTCGTGCTCAAGCGCCTGCGCGACGCACAGCGCGACGGCGACCGCGTCCTCGCCGTGATCGCGGGGAGCGCGGTCAACCAGGACGGGCGCAGCCAGGGGCTCACCGCGCCGAACGGCCTCGCCCAGCAGGACGTGATCCGGCGCGCGCTGGCGAGCGCGAAGCTCGCGCCCGCCGACATCGATTACGTCGAGGCGCACGGCACCGGCACCCGGCTCGGCGATCCGATCGAGGTGCAGGCGCTCGGCGCGGTGCTGCAGCAGGGGCGCGATCCGGCCCGCCCGGTCGTGATCGGGTCGCTCAAGTCCAACATCGGGCACGCGCAGGCGGCCGCCGGCGTGGGTGGCGTCATCAAGACGCTGCTCGCGCTCGAGCACGAGGTGATCCCGCCGAGCCTGCACTTCCGCGAGCCGAGCCCGCACATCCGGTGGTCGGAGCTGCCGGTGCGCGTGGCCGCCGAGGCGATCGCGTGGCCACGGACGCCGGAGCGACCGCGCGTCGCGGGAATCAGCAGCTTCGGGATCAGCGGCACCAACGCGCACCTCGTCCTGCGAGAGGCTCCGCCCGAGCCGGCGCCACCCCATGCACCGCCGCGCGCCGCGGAGCTCCTGGTGGTCTCCGCCCGCAGCGACGCGGCGCTCGCGCAGGCGGCGAGCGAGCTCGGCGCCTACCTGCGCTCGCACGGCGACGTCCCGCTCGGCGCGCTCGCGGCGACGCTGGCGCGCGGTCGCGAGCATCACCCGCACCGCCTGGCGGTGGTCGCCCGGTCGCAGGACGAGGCCGCGCGAGCGCTGGCGGCGGCGCGACCGCGGCGAGCGGCCGCGCGGACCGGCGACGACAAGCTGGCGTGGCTGTTCACCGGCCAGGGCTCGCAATGGGCCGGCATGGGCCTCGGGCTCGCCGCCGACTGGCCGGTGTTCCGGCGCGAGATGGATCTGATCTCCCGCGCGCTCGACGCGCACCTGCCCAGGCCGTTGCTCGAGGTGATGTGGGGCGACGGCGAGGACGCGGAGCTGCTCGACCAGACGGCGTACACCCAGCCGGCGCTGTTCGCCCTCGAGGTCGCGCTCGCGGGGCTGTGGCGATCGTGGGGCGTGCGGCCGGACGTGCTGATCGGCCACAGCGTGGGCGAGATCGCCGCGGCGCACGTCGCCGGCGTGTTCGCGCTGGACGACGCGGCCCGCCTGGTGACGGCGCGCGGCCGGCTCATGCAGGGGCTGCCCGCGGGGGGCGTCATGGTCGCCGTCGCGGCGCCCGAGGCGGTGGTCGCGGACGCCGTGGCGGCCGCCCGGGACGTGGTGTCGATCGCGGCGGTGAACGCGCCGGAGTCTGTGGTGATCTCCGGCGCCGGCGCCGCCGTGGAGCGGATCGCGGCCGGCCTCACCACCGCCGGCGTGCGCACGGTGCGGCTCGCCGTCTCGCACGCGTTCCACTCACCGCTCATGGAGCCGATGCTCGACGATCTGCGCCGGGTCGCGCGGTCGATCCGCTACCGCGCGCCGGAGCTCGCGCTGGTCTCGAATGTGAGTGGCGCGCTCGCCGGCGACGAGGTGCGATCGGCGGACTACTGGGTCGAGCACGCCCGCCGCGCCGTGCGGTTCGCGGACGGCGTTCGCGCGGCGCGCGCGTCGGGCGTGCAGTTCTTCGTCGAGCTCGGCCCCAGGCCGACGCTCACCGCGCTGGCGCGCGCGTGCCTTTCCGCCGACCCATCGCCGGTCCTGGTCGCGTCCGCGCCGCGCGCTGCCGACCTGACCGAGACCGCCGCCGCGCTCGACGCGCTCGGGACCTTGCACGTCCACGGCACGCCGATCGACTGGGCCGGCGTGTTCCCCACGCGGGGTCGGGTCGCCGACCTCCCCACGTACCCATGGCAGCGCGCGCGCTACTGGGTCGACCCCGCAGGCGATCGGCGCGCCGCGGCGGCCCCCGCGGGGATGGCGACCGTGGAGCATCCGCTGGTTTCGGCCACCCTGGAGCGGCCCGACGGCGAGGAGCACCTGTTCACCGCGGAGCTCTCGCTCGCTCGCGCACCCTGGCTCGCGGATCACCGGGTCCACGGCCAGGTCGTGTTTCCGGGCACCGGGTTCGTCGAGCTCGCGCTCGTGGCCGGGCGGCGGCTGGGGACGAGCGAGCTCTCGCAGCTCACGCTGGCCGCGCCGCTCGTGCTCCACGATGCGGCCGTGCCGGTGCAGCTCTGGGTGCAGGGACCGGACGCCGAGGGCCGGCGGCGGTTCGCGCTGTACGGCCGGAGCGTGGAGGCGGCATGGACCTGCCATGCCACGGGGGTGCTCGCGCGGCCGGCACCCCCCGCAATACGGCTTCGCCGATCGATCCCACCGCGGGGATGGCCGCCCGAGCGGGCGACGCCCGTCGATCTCGCCGCGCTCTACGACCGCCTCGCCGCGGACGGGCTGTCGTACGGCCGCGCGTTCCGCGGTCTGACGGCGCTCTGGCGCGACGGTGACGAGCTGTTCGCGCGGGTCGAGCTCCCCGAGCCGGAGCAGCGGGACGCGGCGAGCTACCTCCTGCACCCGGCGCTCCACGACGCGGTCCTCCACGCCATCCCGCTCCTGTTCCCCGGGCCGGGTGCGCTCCTGCCGCTCGAGTGGAGAGACGTCGCGCTCGGCGCGAGCGGTGCGACGCGCCTCGTGGTGCGGATGAAGATCGACGAGGGCGGCAGCCGCACCTCGATCGAAGCACGCGACGGCGCCGGCGAGCTCGTGCTCGACGTCGGCGGGCTCGTGCTCCGGCGGGCGCGCGGCCTCGCCGCGGATCCGCGAAGCGGAATCACGGGGGGTGGGGACCCCGACGGCTTTGCCGGCGGGGCGGGGGTCCTCCCCCGTGGGATCGATCGGGCCGCGTTCCTGTTCGAGCTGGCCTGGGAATCGATCACCCCGCCACCGCCGGACGGCCACGGCGTGGTCGTGGGCGGCACCGGCGCGCTGGCCGATCGGCTCGGCCTGCCGCGCGTGTTCGACGTGGCCGCCGTGCTCGCCGCGGGCTCCGCGCCGCCGCGGCGGGTGATCGTCGACGCGACGGCCGCGGCCGGCGCCGGCGATCTGCTGTCGCGCACGCACGGCGGCGCCCACCGCGACCTGGCCCTGCTGCAGGGCTGGCTCGCCGACGAGCGCGCGAGCGATTGCGAGCTGGTGTGGGTCACGCAGGGCGCGATCGCCGCTGCGAGCGACGATGCGATCCCGGCGCTCGACCGGGCCCCGCTCTGGGGGCTGGTGCGGAGCGCGCGCCGCGAATTCCCTCGTCGCGGGCTGCGGCTGCTCGACGTCGAGGCGACGACGACCGCCGCGCGGATCGCGGCCGCCCTCGCCGCCCGTGCGCCGGAGCTCGCGATCCGCGGCGCCGAGCTCTTGGCCCCGCGGCTCGTGCCCGCCGTCTCCGCGGCGCCGGCGCCGGCGCCGGGCTGGCGAGCGGAGGGGACCACGCTCGTCACCGGCGCGACCGGGGCACTGGGCGCGCTCGTCGCCCGCCACCTCGTCGCGAGCTGCGGCGCGCGCCGCCTGCTCCTCGTGTCGCGCCACGGTGCCGAGGCGCCCGGCGCAGACGCGCTGCGCGACGAGCTGGCGGCGCTCGGCGTCGACGTCACCCTGGCCGCGTGCGACGCGAGCAGCCGCCCGGCGCTCGCCGCGCTGCTCGCGGACCTCACGGCGGATGCGCCGCTGCGCGCGGTGTTCCACTGCGCGGGCGTCGTCGACGACGGCGCGATCTCCGCGCTGACCCCCGCGCGCGTCGATCGCGTGTTCGGGCCCAAGCTGGCCGCCGCCGTGCACCTGCACGAGCTGACGCGGGCCATGCCGCTCGAGCGGTTCGTCCTGTTCTCGTCGGTGTCCGGCGTCATCGGCACGGCCGGGCAAGGCAACTACGCGGCGGCCAACGCGTTCCTCGACGCGCTGGCGGCGCATCGCGTCCGCGCCGGCTTGCCCGGTCAGAGCCTGGCGTGGGGGCCGTGGGAGCCATCGGGCCGCGGGATGACGGCGGGCCTCACCGCGGTGGACCTCGCGCGGCTCCACCGGCACGGCATCGCGCCGCTGTCCGCCGAGCAAGGGCTCGCTCTGCTCGACGATGCGCTCGCGCGGCGCGCTCCGCTGCTCGTGCCCGCGCGCCTGGACCTGGCGCGCCTCGATGCACCGGCGCCGCGCCACGCCGCCGCCGCGACGCCGGCGGCGAGCACTGCGGCCGGCGCGCGCCTGGCGGCGCTGGCGCACGCCGATCGGCAGGCGGCGGTCCTCGAGCTCGTGCGGAGCGAGGTGGCCGCGGTCTTCCGGTTACCCGACCGTGGCGTTCCGGACGACCAGCCGCTCCAGACGCTCGGGCTCGACTCGCTGATGGCCATCGAGCTGCGCGACCGGCTCGCGACGCGGCTGGACACGCGGCTGTCCGCGACCCTGGCGTTCGATCATCCGACGCCCGCGGACATGGCGCGGTTCCTCGCGGCCGCGCTGTTTGCGTCCGCCGGCGACGAGCCCACGCCGCGGACCACCGCGCATCACGCGCCGGGCGATCGCGACATCCCCATGCCCGGGCGGGCCATCGATCGGCGACAGCCGAGCGGGGGGGGTGGGGACCCCGACGGCTGTGCCGGCGGGGCGGGGGTCCGCCCCCGTGAGATCGATCGGCGACAGCCGAGCGGGGGGGGTGGGGACCCCGACGGCTGTGCCGGCGGGGCGGGGGTCCGCCCCCGTGAGATCGATCGGCGACAGCCGAGCCGAGGAGCTCTCCAACGACGAGCTGGTGAGCCTAGTCAGGAGCTTGTGACATGGACCTGAGAGAACCGTTGATCGAGGCGACCAAGAAGCTGAAGGCGGTCCGCGATCAGCTCGACGAGCTGCAGGCGCGCAAGCAGGAGCCGGTCGCGATCATCGCGGCCGCCTGTCGGTTGCCGGGTGGGATCGACAGCCTCGAGAGCTACTGGCAGCTCCTCGACGAGGAGCGCGACGCGATCGAGCCGTTCCCGGCCTCGCGATGGAACGCCGACGAGCTGTACGACGCGGACGCCGACGCGCCGGGCAAGACCTACTGCACGCAGGGCGGCTTCGTCCGCGACGTCGATCGCTTCGACGCCGGCTTCTTCGGCATCGCACCCCGAGAGGCGGAAGGCATGGATCCGGCGCAGCGCCTCGCGCTCGAGTGCGCGTGGGAGGCACTCGAGCGCGCCGGGATCCCGCCGGCGGAGCTGCCCGGGATCCTGACCGGCGTGTACCTCGGGACCGTCGGTTCGGATTACGAGCCGTGGGGCGGCCGCCTCGGCATGGTCGGGATGAACGGCTACGGGTTCACGGGCCGGGACGGCAGCGTACTGTCCGGGCGAATCTCGTACACGCTCGGGCTGCAAGGGCCGTCGATCACGGTGAACACCGCCTGTTCGTCGTCGCTCGTGGCGCTGCACCTGGCCTGCATGGCGCTTCGCGCCGGCGAGTGTCAACTCGCGTTCTGCGGCGGCTCGCAGGTGATGATCACACCCGGGCCCTTCGTCGAGTTCAGCCGCCTGCGCGGGATGGCGCGCGATGGGCGGTGCAAGGCGTTCTCCGACGACGCCGACGGCGTCGGGTGGGCGGAGGGGTGCACCATGCTCCTCCTGCAGCCGCTGTCCGACGCGCAGCGCGACGGCCGCCGCATCCTGGCGGTGGTGCGCGGCAGCGCCGTCAACCAGGACGGGCGGAGCCAGGGGCTGACCGCGCCCAACGGTCCAGCGCAGGAGCGCGTGATCGCGCGGGCGCTCGCCGAGTGCGGGCTGACCAGCGCGGACATCGACGCGGTCGAGGCGCACGGCACCGGCACCCCGCTGGGCGATCCGGTCGAGGCGGGCGCGCTCGCGGCGGCGTACGGCCCCGGCCGGCCGGCCGATCGTCCGCTCTACATCGGGTCGGTGAAGTCAAACCTCGGCCACGCCCAGGCCGCGTCGGGCACGGCCGGCGTGATCAAGATGGCGCTCGCGCTCGCGCACGAGAAGCTCCCGCGATCGCTGCACGCCGAGCGGCCGATGCGTCACATCTCGTGGAACGAGGCCGGCTTGCAGCTCCTCGACGCCGAGCGGCCGTGGCCGCGCGGGCCGCGGGTCCGGCGGGCGGGGATCAACGCGTTCGGGATCAGCGGCACCAACGCGCACGTCATCCTCGAAGAGGCGCCCGCGCCGCGCGCCGAACCGACCGGGCGCTCCGCCGCGCCGGTCCCGCTGGTGGTGTCCGCCGCCGACGACGTGGCGCTCGCCGCGCAGGCGGAGCGGCTCGCCGATCACCTGGAGCAGCGGCCCGCCACCTCCACCCTCGATCTCGCGTTCACGCTCGCGAACGGGCGCGCCGCGCTCACCTCCCGGCTCGCGCTGGCGGTCCCGTCCGACGCGCCGCGCGAGGCAATCGCGGGTGCGCTGCGCGCATTCGCGAGCGGGCGGGCCCCGGCCGGGCTCCACGTGCGCACCGCGAGCCGCCGCCCGGGCAAGCTCGTGATGCTGTTCTCCGGCCAGGGCAGCCAGCGCCCGGAGATGGGCGTGCAGCTCCACGGAAGCGATGCCGTGTTCCGCGCCGAGCTCGACGCGATCTGCGCCGAGCTCGATCGGATGCTGCCCCGGCCGCTGCGCGAGGTGATGTTCGCGCCGCCGGGTAGCGAGGCCGCGCAGCTGCTCGATCAGACCGAGTACACCCAGCCGGCGCTGTTTGCCCTCGAGGTGGCGCTGTACCGGCGATGGGAGGCGTGGGGGCTCGTACCCGATCTTGTCCTCGGCCACTCGATCGGCGAGCTGGCCGCGGCG
>VBLP01000654.1 GCA_005887925.1 Deltaproteobacteria bacterium
ATCCAGAACGCGGCCATGAAATCCGAGCGCCGCGGATCCCACAGCTGCTCCTCCGGCGCGAGCGCGCAGCGGGACCATGCCGTGCGCTCGTCGGGTGTGATCCTGTCCGGTTCGAGCCGGTGATGGAAGCGGTTCTCGACGTACGAGCACAGGTCGCAGTCCATCCAGAGCTGCCGGTCGCCCTCGTGGTCCGCCAGCGGCTCGAGGATGCCGTGGTCGACGAGCGGCCGGGTGAAAGACTCGAACGTCGCACGTTCGTCGAGCAAGTTCCGGCGCGTCACGCATGGCAACATAGCGCGATAGTCACCGCCGGTCCACCAGCTCTCGATTGAGCGTCACTGCTTGTCGCGGTGCTGCTTCGAGCATCATGTGTATTCGGACGACCAAAGCTCATTTTCGATCTGGGCGCACCGCATCGACCGCTAGGAGATGGCCCACCATGGCGCCATAGTCGGCGGGCGTGCCGTCCCATCCGCAGGCAGCCGTGTCCGCATCGATCTCCAGCGGAGCATTCTCGGCGCGGATGCGCGGCCAGCCCAGATCAGTCATCGCGGGATGATCCGGAATCCCGATCAGACGACCGTGGCGATCACGGAATCGAGGTCGCTCGTCTTCTCCAAGCTCGATCGTGTAACCGTACTCATGGACATAACGATGGTGCGTTGAGCACAGAAGCAGTGCATTCCTCAGGCTAGTCTCGCCGCCATCGGCCCAGTGCTTGATATGATGCCCTTCCAGAAACAGTCGGTTCGTACAAGACGGGAAGGTGCACATTCCATCGCGTTTGTAGAGCGCGCGCTTGAGTGCTCCTGCGATCGTGCGGCGCTTGCGTCCAACCGACAGCGGCATGCTACGCTCGTCCTCGACGACCTCGACCACGCCCGCGTCGCAGCTGAGCCGCCGTGCGGCTGCTCGCGACACGAAGGTCTCGCCCATCTCGCCCACCTCGACCGGATCGGAGGCCGCGATCGCATGAGTGGTATCAAGTCGGAGGCTGCTATCGGCGATCGTCAACACCACATCGATCGGCGAGCGATTCAGCTTGTCTCCACGTAGGTAGCCTTGCGCGATCGCCATCAGCGCATCGGCACGGTTGAACGCGCGCCGGGCAGCATCGACTCGCTGGTGCAGCACGCCGGGCGCGCGCTCTGCGTTACATCCAGAGGACAGCAGACCGGTGAGCCTGGCATCCTCCAGCAGCGTCTCGGGCTCCGGGCGCAGCATCGGCTCCGCGGCGCGCAAGGCGTCCGCTTCGTCCAGCAGGCGATCAAGGAGCGACCGCCCGGGCGCATCCCAGCCCGGCGCATCCACGCCGGGTGCGTCCGAGCCTGGCGTGCCCGGATCCGGCGCGCCCGAGCCTGTTACCGTCGTGCCGGCTCGGGCCTCGACGTCGCAGTCGGGTACCGCAGTGACAGCCAGCGGTTCCGCGGAATCGTCGAGCGAGCCTGGGACCGCGACGGTGGCCAGGCTACGAGCATCCGCGGCCGTGCTGACAATGTCGGCCAGGCTTCCGGCATTTGCAGCCGGCTTGGCGATGGTAGGCGGGCAAGCGGATGGAGACCCTGATTCCGCGGAATCGTCGAGCGCGTCGGCGCGCGAGCCGGTGTGCGCGCCCCTGGCCAGGCTCCCGGCATTCGCAGCCGGCTTAGCGATGATAATGCGGCCGGGCAGCGAGGGCGATTCCGCGGAATCGTCAACCGGATCGGCGACGGTATCCGAAGACTGCGTAGGGCTGTCTGCTGCGAGCACTTCCACCATCGTTACGTCGCCGGTCGCCAGCATCGCGTCAGGGTTCGCCAGGGTCGCGTTCGCGGTGCCGGAAGTGGTGGTCACTTGGCACGGCGTTGCAGTGACGCCGGCGCCAGCGAAGTCGGACTCACGAGCGAGCTGCGCCGCAGTGTGGTTGAGCATGGTCCAGACCAGCTCGGCTTCCTCCGGGTGCAGCACGGCTTCGATCTTGACCATGCCGTCTTCGGTATCGCGGCGACGGACGTAGCGGCGCTGCAGGTCGCCCCGGGGATCTGGATCCTGGCCATGCCGCTGCACGAGGGCGTACTTGCGACACAGCACCTCGAGCTGGGATGCCGTCGTGATCCGGGCATGTTCGAGAAGCAGGAGCTCGTTTGCCGGCGTGGCGACGCGCACCATCGCCCGCACCTTCGAGTACGACATCTCGCCGCGCCGGAGGGCATCGTCGATGGCTGGAAGGTCGGCGAGCTTACCGGCAACGCGCACATGCTGGCGCGCGGTGACCAGGCCCCAGCCGACGCGCCAGGCAAGCCAGTGCGCGCACGACTGCGCGCCCTGCAGGTGCCAGCCGCCCCGCGCGTCGAATTCGCGCAGATCGGCGAGCAGCCGATGCATGGCCGCATCGAGGTGCGCTGCTTGCTCCGCAATCCGTTCACCCAGCTGTTCGAGCTCGCTCATTGCGACTGCCTATCACGCGCCTCTGACACTGCGATGCGAACCAGAGGTGGCCTTGTCCGGCACGCGCTCCGACACTGAGCCTCGATCATTAACCACGCACGTCGCTCGGTATGGTTCGAAGAACGATCGTCGCGATCGTGCTGCCGCCACATCGTGTCGCCGCCGTGGCGCAGCGATTCACGCCGCGACCTGCGCGACCTTCTGCTACGCGCGCCTTCGAGGAAGCACTTGTGAGCTGCCGGGACGCGATCGCACTGGATCCACGCAATGCTTCTGCCTGGTACACGTTCGGGTTCTTCGCATCACAAGCCGAGGCCTATGAAGAGGGCGTTGACGCGCTCGAGACAGCTCTCGAACTCGATCCGACGTTGATGCCGGGCTGGTCCTATCGAGCGAAGTGCCTGCGCGCGCTCGGACGAAACGACGAAGCGCAGGCTTGCGAACGCCGACTGGAGAAGCTGAAGTCGACGTAAGGCAATGTCCTGGCAGGCGACACGTGTCACGTCGCTGCGGTAGCCGTCGAGCTCGCCGGGCGGCGGGGGCGGCGGAGGTCGAGGCCGGCGGCGACGAGCGCGAGCTGCGAGCGCAGCCACTGGTTGCGGAGGTCGGTGTCGACCTGGCGGTGCCAGTAGATGCGCATGTCGAACGGGGGCAGCTGGAACGGGACGGGGAGCAGCGAGAGCCGCATGTGGGCGGCGACGGCGCGGGCGCGCAGGCGCGGGGCGGTGAGCAGGAGATCGGAGTCGGCGACGATGCGGCACGCGGCGTCGTAGCGCTGGCAGCGCACGACAACGGAGCGCTGGACGCCGAGCTGGGCGAGCAGCATGTCCTCGAGGGCGGGGCCGGTGCGGCGCGACGACACGATGACGTGGCGGGCGGCGAGGTAGCGGCGGGCGTCGATCCGGGTGCCGCGGCGGCTGACGACGCAGAACTGATCGTGGGCGAGCGAGGCGTGGCGGAGGTCGGCGCCGGAGACCTGCGCGGCGTCGACGGCGAGGTCGAGGCGGCTCGAGCCGAGGTCGCGCTCGAGGCTGAGGCGATCGACGCGCACGCAGTCGATCTCGACGTCGGGCGCGGCGGCGCGCAGCCGGCGCTCGAGAGCGGGGAGCAGGGCGGGCTCGAGCTCCTCGTGGATCGCGATGCGGACGCGGCCGAGGTCGCGCGCGGGGTCGAAGTGGTCGGCCTCGAACGCGCGGCGCAGCAGGCGGAGTGCCTCGCCGATCTTGGGCGCGAGGCGGACGCTGGCAGGGGTGGGCTCGACGCCGCTGGCGCGGCGGACGAACAGCGGATCGCCGAGCTGCTCGCGGAGGCGGGATAGGCCGTGGCTGACGGCGGACTGCGTCACGAACAGGCGCTTGGCGGCGCGTGTCAAATTGCGCTCCTGGTAGATCGCCTCGAAGGTCACCAGGAGGTTGAGGTCGAGGTGCTCGAGCGCAGGGCCGCGATTCACGCTGTTCATGATGCGATCTTCGGAATATTCAGTTCCTTCATGCAAGGCGCGGTCGTAGGTTGTTGCCCCATGGATTTCGCCCTCAGCCCCAAGTGCGCCGAGTACGTCCAGCGTGTGCAGCGCTTCATCCGCGAGCGCATCACCCCCATCGAGTCGCGGTACTGGGAGGAGGTCACCGCGCGCAACCCGACCGGAGACTGGCGGACCTGGGCGATCCACCCGCAGGTCGAGGAGCTGAAGGCCGAGGCCAGGAAGCAGGGGCTGTGGAACCTGTTCCTGTCCGAGCTGCCCGGCGGCGCGGGGCTGTCGGTGCTGGACTACGCGACGGTGTGCGAGGAGATGGGCCGGAGCTTCCTGGCGCCCGAGGTGTTCAACTGCAGCGCCCCGGACACCGGCAACATGGAGGTGCTATGGCGCTACGGCTCCGACGAGCAGAAGAAGCGCTGGCTCGAGCCGCTGCTCGCCGGAGAGATCCGCAGCGCATTTGCGATGACCGATCCCGACGTCGCGTCGTCCGGTGGTCGAGCGGCATCGGCGACCCGCGCTGCAAGATCGCGATCTTCATGGCGCACACGCCGTCGACGTCGGCCGATCGCCACCACCAGCACTCGATGGTGCTGGTGCCGCTCGACACCCCGGGCGTCGCGGTCCAGCGCATGCTGACGGTGTTCGGCTCCTACGACGCGCCGCACGGCCACGGCGAGGTCCACTTCACCAACGTCCGCGTGCCGCGCGCGAACATCATCAGCGGCCCCGGCATGGGCTTCGAGATCGCGCAGGGCCGGCTCGGCCCCGGGCGGATCCATCACTGCATGCGGTGCATCGGTGCGGCCGAGACGGCGCTCGATCTGATGATCCACCGCGGCACGTCGCGCGTCGCGTTCGGCAAGCCGCTGATCGACCTGGGCGGCAACCGCGAGCGCATCGCCGAGGCCCGCGTCGCGATCGACCAGGCGCGCCTGCTGACGCTGTACGCGGCGTGGAAGATCGACAAGGTCGGCGCGCTCGGCGCGATGACCGAGATCTCGGCGATCAAGGTGGTCGCGCCCAACATGCTGCAGAAGATCGTCGACGACGCGATCCAGATCCACGGCGGCGCGGGCGTCTCCGACGACACGCCGCTCACCGGGTTCTTCGCCCAGGCCCGCATCCTGCGGCTCGCCGACGGCCCCGACGAGGTCCACAAGGGCCTGATCGCCAAGATCGAGCTGGCCAAGCGCGGCTACTCGCGCTCGCGGTCGGCCAAGCACGACGCCTGACCGGACGAGCTCGGCTTCCCCTCGGCGCTTGTGGCACGACCGAGAGAGCCGGCGGTTCCATCCGGTGGATCTCTGCCTGCCGGCAGCACCAGCCTGCGTTGCGACGGCAGGTGACGATCGCGTCCTTGCGGTCCTTGCGGGGTACGAAGCACGCATGGAAGTCATTTCGATCGATCACGTGCAGCTCGCGATTCCGCCCGGCGGCGAGCCCGCCGCACGCACGTTCTACGGCCAGGTGCTCGGGTTCACCGAGCTCCCCAAGCCCGAGGCGATGCGCGGCCGCGGCGGTCTGTGGTTCCAGGCCGGGCCGGTGCAGCTCCACCTCGGCGTCGAGCCGGACATGCGGCCGTCGATCAAGGCGCATCCGGCGCTCGTGGTGACCGAGTTCGATCGCTGGCGCGCCCGGCTCGCCGCGGCCGGTTGCCGGTGGAAGGACGCCGATGAGGTTCCCGGCACGCGGCGCGGTCACACCTGGGATCCGTTCGGCAACCCGATCGAGCTGATCGAGGCGCGCTGACAGGCCCGACGCCCAGCCGCTCGCGAACGTGGCTGGGGTGGCGTGGCGCTCCTGCGAGGACTTCTGAGTAGTTGTCCAACGCCTGTTCAAAACATAATATTTCATAATATTTCTACTCCAGGCGAATTCTCCTGCCGGAGATATTCAAAAATCGTCCAGCGCTGATTTGCTGCTGTCGGGGGCGGTGACAATCGCTGTGGGCGTATTCGACGCCTTGTCCTGGTAACCGCAACGGTGATACGTTGGCGACGTGTGTCGGGTGTGGACGACGTGAGACGCAGCGAAACGCTCGTGTGAACCGCCTTGGCGCGTCGTCGATCACCTGCCGACAAAGGAGGGCTCGTGGCTTCGAAGATCCAGTCTGCTCGCGCATATGCCAATAATGAGGTCGCATTCATCGCGTGGAATCTCACCGAGTTGATTGAAGGCTGCCTCGGTTTCGAGATCACGCGGATCTATGTCGGTAGTGAGGAGCCACCCCGGGTGCTGGCGTCCTGGGTTCCGTTTCGCGGTCAGGCGAATCCCCACTGGAAGCCGCAGACCACGTCTGTCTGGCCGGTCCAGAAGCTGTGCTGGCGCGATCTCACATTGCGCCGGCGCCGCGATAGCACCGGCCTGCGTCCCTCAGACGTCGAGGTCAAGTATCGGATCCGCCCGCTCGGTCGCGCCAGGGACGGCCGCGAGGCGATTCCACCCGGGCGCGACGCACCGAACTACGACGGCGAGCCGATCGCGCTCGCCGCGCTCGACGAAGGCGTCGAGACGAATGTGGTCCGGGTGACCTCCAGCTACGGGACGGATCTTCGCGTGGCGTTCACCAACGGCATCCTGTCTGCCCAGTGGCTGAAGCACGCGCTCGAGGAAGGCGGCGAAGGCCTGACGCCAAAGGTCGTGCGTACGCACATCGCAAACGTCGGCGATCCGCTCAGAAAGTACCTCGCAGGAGATGTGCTGGACTTCATGACGGGCGCACTCGCCACCGGAGACGACGTGACCAACAAGCTCGCACTGTACGAGCTGGGTGATACCGAGCTCGCCGACGCGATCAAGGCCAAGCGCCGGCAGATCTCCGTGATCCTGTCGAACTCGAGCAAGGGACGTGACGGAGAGGACTGGGATCAGGGAAATGCGCGTTTTCGGAATGACCTTCACGAACATCGCATCGAGGTACAGGATCGCATGTTCAATAATGGGCATATCGGTCACAACAAGTTCGTGATCAGCGTGAAGGACGACCGACCATTTGCGGTGCTGACAGGGAGCACTAACTGGACGCCCACCGGCCTGTGCGGCCAGAGCAACAACGTGATCGAGATCCGCCATCCCGACATTGCCACGGCATACGCGGACTACTGGGAGCGTCTGCGCCAGGACACCGCCGGGTTCAAGCGCCCGGTTCCGCTGTCGGCATCCACCGCGAACAAGCAAGGCGCGGAGCTGCGCGAGCACAATGCGCGGACGGCGTGCGACGTCAAGCTGGCCGATGGCAAGACCCGCGTCCGCGTGTGGTTCTCGCCGAATACGCGAGCGACGACCAAGAAGGCGGCGCTGCCGCCGGACCTCGCGGACGTGTACTCGAGGATGCGCAAGGCCAACGAGGCCATCTTCTTCGCCGTGTTCATGCCGAGCCGGTCAGGAAAGCTCAGCATCATCGAGGAAGCAATCGATGTCGGGACGAAGGACTCGTCGGTCTTGGTCTACGGCGCAGTCAGCGATCCCACCGCGATGCCGAACTATGTCGCGCCGCAGAAGGTCGACGATGGCGACGAGGACGACGGGGAAGAAGATCCCAGCACCAAGCGACGCAAGATCGCGCCGCCCGCGCTGTACGACACCGGCAACGTCCACGTGATCCGCGCCGCGGCGCTCGGCCACGACGACGTCGTCGGCTCGTTCGAGGCCGAGCTGCTCAAGCTCGGTAATGCCATCATCCACGACAAGATCGTGGTGATCGATCCGCTGTCGGAGGGCTGCACGGTCATCGTCGGCAGTCACAACCTCGGCTACAAAGCATCGTACGAGAACGACGAGAACCTGCTGGTGATCGAGGGCAATCCTCGGCTCGCCCAAGCTTACGCGGTTCACATCCTGGATCTCTACGATCACTACCGCTTTCGAGCAGCGCAGGCGGAGATGCACCGCCACGGCCGGTCGCACTGGGAGGGCACGCTCGAGATCGACGATGGCTGGCTGCGCTCCTACGTCAAGCAGGACGTGAAGCGGGAGTCCCCCACCACGTCGCTCGTCAGCTACTTCGCGCCGCTCGCGAATCGATGACGCCGGCGCGACGGCGGCCGTCACGGCCTCGGTGCGACGGCGATGTGGTCACCGCCGTGCAGGGGGCCGAGCTCGCTGCCGTCGTCGCGGCGCACCAGCGCGCCGTCGATCCAGCGGCCGCCGTCGAGCAGGATCGGCGCCGGGTGCATCTCGGTGCAGTCCTCGACGTACGTGATGAAGGTCTGCGAGCGCTTCTTCTCCACGAACCGCGCCACGGGCGGCGAGGTGCGGACCCAGTCGACCTGGATCACCCGGACCTGGGCCCATTCTGCGAGCGACTTCGGATCGACGTAGTTCGCGTTCTCGGGCGGCCAGACCTCGTAGAGCGCGTTCGAGACCCACTCGCCGTGCGGGCCCTTGCACTCCGCGCCGCGGAACGTGAGACCGCGGACCTTGACGGTCTTGAGCGCCGCCGTGTAGCCGGGCGGCGCGGGCACGCCGGGCAGCTCCGGCTCGTCGTTGCGCTCGTCGGGGGGACGCCGGGTGGTGAACGGCGCCGGCTTGTCGAGGCGGAGATAGCCCAGCTTGCAGGCCTCGCGCCGGGGATAGGCGACGCAGCGGTACAGCCAGATCTGACCGGACCGCGTGACGACCAAGCTGGGCGGGATCGTGGGATCGATCGGTGGCTGGTAGTCGTTGTCCGCAGGGATCATGACCGGCGTCGGCTCGCGCTTGAGCTGGAAGTCGGCGAGCGTGATCTCGCGTGGCGGCTCGGCCTTGCGCGCGATGATCCGGGTCACGGACAGCTGGGCGTCGTCCTTGCGCACGACCCACAAGGTCGTCGGGTCCGACCACGCCCAGGCGAGCGCGCCGGCACGGTTGGCCGTGACGTCGTAGGCCGGCTCCTGGTAGACGGCCTCGATGCTGCCCTTGGAGATCCGCTCGATGACAAGGGATTCGTCGCCGCCGCTGGCGACCAGGTCATCGGCGCGGGCCGCCGAGGCCGTTGCGAGGACCGCCAGGGCGAGGGACAAGCCGGGGCGCATGTGCGAGATCTACGTTCGAAGCCGCCGCGTCATTCCGGCCGGCTGCAGCGCGAGTGGCGGCAGCCGGGTCCGCCCTGATGTGGCGGCCGCAGAGGGCCCTCGGTGCGGATGAGCGAGCCAGCGGTGAGGGTTACCTGCGGGACCGCGACGGATCAGGCCGGCGTCAACACGGAGCGCTCGATACTGAGAGCGGTACCGCACAGCGGGCGCTGCGTGCCGTGGCCGCATCGCTTGGGCACAGCGAATCCGATGGCTTGGAGCATTCCGCCAGCAAATATTCACCACCGGATCTACCCCAAGCCAGCCGATTCCTTGGCATTTCTTGCGCATCTGGGAATAGTGTCGGACCCTGCGTCTAAGGTCGCCTCTCTCATGGCCGCGGTAGCTCCAGCAGATGGGCCTGAGCTCGTGCTTGGGTTAGTGGCGCCAGTTGGCGTCGATCTTTCAGCGGTCGCGGCCGCTCTGCGCATGGCTCTGCATACGGTGAACTACGAGGCGCTCGAGGTAAACGTCATCGACGCTGCAGTTGCGTTGGGAAAGTGGCCGCTCGCCAACGAGCCCCGATACGACCAGCGCGCAAACGCTCGCATGACGTTCGGCAATCTCACGCGCACTGACATTGGCCTGGACGGCCTCGCAATGGTCGCCATCGGTGACATTCAGCGGCACAGACATGAACGCAATGGGAAGGCTGACAAGCCGATAGCTCGTGCGGCGTATCTGATCCGATCATTGAAGACACCGGACGAGGTCAAGAAACTACGCGACGTGTATGGAAGTAGCTGCTTCATCATTCACTGGAATCGCACCGCGACTTTATGCGGACGCGTTCGCCGCTCCTAATCGACGTGACAGTGACAAGTGGGTCGATTGGGAAAAATGCCGGGGTCATCAGATGCCGCGAAGGTCTGCTTCTCCAAACATGTACCTGGAGAAGGAAGATGAAGCGCTAAAGCTCTTGAAGAAACGAATAGCCGAAAAACCCGGGAGCATGCAATGAGCACGAGCAAGACGCCTTTGATGGACATTGTGAACGCAGCAGCCGAGCGCTTCGATAAGCGCCCGGAATATCGCGCGAGTGTCGAAGCACGCGCAGAACTCCAAGTGGCTGGAACGGCGCCTGCGCGGACCAGTACCTCCACGAGCGCATCGACGACTGGTGCTGAGAAGAATAACAGTTAGTATGATTGGCGCATGCGTGTCGCACCGAACGGTTGTACCCGCTGCGCGAACCCCGTCCTCGACGGCCGCGGTGGTACGCTGTCCGCGCCTGCGGCACGGGTGCGGATGAGGCGGCAAGCGCGTCGTTCGGCAGCATCGTCGGTAGCGGTAGATGGGGAAGCGTGAGCCAGCCGACCTCGCGATCGAGCTCCTCGTGATGGCCGAGTGGTTCGCCCGCCCTGTCCTTCACGTGACGGATGTCGCCGCGTCGCTCCGGTTCTACGTGGATCGGCTCGGCTTCACGAATCCCTGGCGCCACGAGGTGGACGGCAAGCCTCTCGTTGCCCAGGTGGACCGGCAAGGCTGCGTGCTCATTCTGTCCAGCCAGTGGCCCGAGAAGGTCGGCAAGGGGCTGATGTTCATCTCCCTCGATGTCGATCCGGACACACGCGAGGCGCAGGTCGAGGCCCTCGACGCGCTTCGGGCGGAGATCGAAGCCAGCGGCGTCTCGGTCAAGGACGGCTCATGGGGCTACCGGCTCCTGGTGGTCGATGATCCCGACGGCAACCAGCTCTACTTCAACTACCCGAACGAGCCCGCGTAGCCCCTGTCCGTGATGCACGAGCGCCGGCGCGATGATGTCAGCCGACGTACACCGGCGCGGGCTGGCTGAAGTAGCCGTCGAGCAGGTGATAGACGATCGTGAAGTTCTTCGAGCGCGTGCTGGAGTGGGCGATGCCGGGCATGACGATCAGCTGCTTGTCGGGGCCGGGCAGCTTGGCGAAGAACCGCGACAGGTCGTCGAAGGTGGCGATGCCGTCGAACTGGCCGCGCAGGATGAGGGTCGGCACGGCGAGCTTCTCGGGATCGACCAGCGGGAGCTTCGAGCACATGTCGACGTACGTGCCGGTCGGCGCGCTGTTGTCGAGCGCGAGCACGGCGTCGGCGAAGGCCTCGACGATGGTCTGGTCGGAGGTGCCGGGGTGGTCGCGCGTGAAGATGCTGCGCACGAAGTCGCGATCGATCGGGCGGCGGTTGCTGGCCTGGAACTGCGCGAGCTTCTTGCGGCGCTCGGTCAGGGTCGGGCTGCCCTCGCCGGTCCACACGAACGCGTCGAGCACGAGGCGCTTGACCTGCTCGGGGTGGCGCTGGGCGAACAGCGCGGCGCGCAGGCCGCCCGAGGACTCGCCGTAGACCATGGGCTTGTCGCCGGTCTCCTTGATGATGTACGCGGCGGCGGCGGTGAGGTCGTCGGCGCCGGTGGAGACGTCGGCGTTGATCGGCCGCGCCTTGTCCGAGCGGCCGTAGCCCTCGCAGTCGACGCACCAGGTGTCGTAGCCCTTGCGCGCGAACCAGTCCATGACCGAGCACTCGGGGCGGCCCGGGATCTGGAGGTCGAAGGCGGGGGTGGCCGAGATCGACGAGCCGTGGACGAACAGGATCGTGCCTTGCCGTCCGCCGGCCGGGGGCGTGCGCAGCCGCTTGCGCCACAGGAACAGCTTGATCTTGTCGGCGCCGGCGAGCTTGGTGGTCCAGTGCTCGGTGCCGGCGACGTCGGACGGCTTGACCTTCGGCGGCGGTGCCGCCTGGGCGCTCGCCGACAGGGCGGGGGCAGCGGCGAGCGCGCCGCTGGTGAGGAGGAAGCTGCGGCGCGAGACGGGCGAAACGGGCCCACGATGCTCTTGGCTCATGGCGTGACCTCCGGAGCAGCGACGGGCGCAGCCTACGCGCTGGCCACGCCGCATGCAACGAGCGCGGACGCTCCGTCGGTGTGCGCGCCGGCCACGCGCTCAGAACAGCGCCGCGAGCTCGGCGGCCTCGGCCGGTGACAGCGCGACATCGAGCGCGGCGAGCGCGCGGTCGAGGTGCGCCGGTGTGCGCGGCCCGACGATCGCCGCGTCGACCTGCGGCTGATGCAGCACCCAGGCCAGCGCGAGCGCCTCGACCGCAACGCCGCGGGCCTGCGCGATGTCGGCGAGGCCGTCGAGGCCCTGGAACACGCGCTCGGTGGCCAGGTGCAGGTAGGGCTCGGGCCGCATGGTCATGCGCGAGCCATCGGGATATGCCTGCCCGGAGTGGTACTTGCCGGTCAGCCATCCGCCTGCCAGCGGGCTGAACGCGGTGAAGCCGACGCGCTGATCGGCGCAGAACGGCAGCATCTCGCGCTCGGCGCTGCGGTCGAGCAGGCTGTACGAGTTCTGGACCCACTCGAAGCGGACCAGGCCGCGCAGATCGGATACGCCGCGGGCGACCGCGATCCGCCACGCCTCGATGTTGCTCGCGCCGATGTAGAGGATCTTGCCGGCGCGCATCGCGTCGTCGAGCGCGCGCAGGGTCTCGTCGATCGGCGTCGTGGGGTCCGGCTCGTGGATCAGGTAGAGGTCGATTCGATCGGTGCCCAGGCGGGTCAGGCTGGCCTCGATCTGCCGCGCGATGTGGAGCCGCGACAGGCCGCGCTGGTTGGGGCCGGGGCCGACGGGGTTGAACACCTTGGTGCTCAGCACGAGGCGGTCGCGCACGGCCGAGCCGCGGGTCTTGAGCCAGCCGCCGAGGTAGCTCTCGCTGCGCCCGCCGCCGTCGCCCTTGCCGAAGAACGCGGGTGCCGAGCCGACGCCGCCGAAGTTGCCGCAGCCCAGCGCGAGCCGCGAAACCTTGACTCCGGTCGATCCCAGGCGCCGATAGTCCATGGCGAGCGCGTATAGTCTCGCTCACCTTGGCAGGGATCACCACGACCGCGGGCGGATCTGTCGGCCGGCTCCGGCGCATCCTCGGCGTCGGCTTCGGTCTCGCGGTGACGATCGGCGGCACGATCGGCATCGGCATCCTCGCCACGCCCGGCGCCGTCGCGGCGCAGCTTCACACCGCCACGCTCATCGTGGTGTTCTGGCTGCTCGGCGGCGTCTACAACCTGATCGGCGCCAGCTGCCTGACCGAGCTCGGCGCGATGATGCCCCGGGCCGGTGGCTATTATGTCTATGCTCGCCGCGCATTCGGCGACTGGGTCGGCTTTGCGGTCGGCTGGACCGACGCCATCACGTATTGCGCCGTGCTGGGCTATGTCTCGATCGCGATCGGCGACTTCCTCGGCCGGCTCGTCCCCTCGCTCGCCGGGCACACCCGGCCGGTCGCGATCGCCGTGATCGTCGGGCTCGTCGCGCTGCAGTGGACCGGCATCCGGATCTCGAGCTGGTTCCAGGAGTGGGCCACCGCGCTCAAGTTCCTGGCGTTCCTGGCGCTATGCGTCGCCGCGATCGCGCTGTCGGGGAGGTCGGACGCTGCCGCGGCAGCGCCGGCGGCCCCGCTGAGCCTGTCCGGCGTCACCGGCGCCGTCGCGTCGATCGTGATCGCGTACGCGGGGTGGCAGAGCGCGCTGTACTTCACCGAGGAGGATCGCGACCCCGCCCGCAACCTGCCGCGCGCGATGATCGGCGGCGTGGTCGCCGTCATCGTGATCTACCTGCTGGTCAACATCGCGCTGCTCGCGATCCTGCCGATGTCCGAGCTGGCGGCGTCCGATCTGCCGGCCGCCGATGCCGCCCGGCGCATCGCCGGCGCGCGGGGCGAGCAGATCGTCACCGCGCTGGCGCTGATCTCGCTGGTGCCGCTGGTCAACGCGATCCTCATGATCGGTACGCGGATCCTGTTCGCGCTCGGCCGCGATGGGCTGTTGTGGTCGCGGACCGCCTCCGTCAACCCGCGTGGCACCCCCGGCATCGCCACCGTGATCACCACCATCGTCGCGGTCGGCCTGATCGCGACCGGCACGTTCGAGAGCCTGGTCGGGATGGTCGCGTTCTACCTCACGTTCAACTATGCGATCTGCTGCCTCGCGCTGGTCGCGCTGCGCCGCCGCGAGCCCGATGCGCCGCGGCCGTTCCGCGCGTGGGGATATCCGTGGACGGCAGGCATCGTCGTGGTCGGCGCGCTCGCCTTTCTGCTCAGCTCGCTGATCGGAAAGACGTGGCACGCGCTCGCCGCGCTCGGCCTGCTGGTGCCGGGCCTGGTCGTGCACGCCGTGCTGCGCCGCCGGCGATGACGCTGACGGAAATGCAGCACCTGCCGCGTGGTCGCCGGCGCTCGAGGTCTGCCGAGCGCCCTGCCCAGTCAGCTCACTTTCGGAGCACGGTGAGCGAGATCGTGTCGGTCGCCGTGATGCCGCAGACGTCGGTGATCGTGAGCTTGAACGTCAGGATGTCGAACTGGCCCGTCGGCCGGGGCGCCACGAAGGTCGGTGCGACCGCGCTCGCGTTGCTGAGGCTCGCCCTGGCGCCGGCGAGCTGCGTCCAGGAGTAACGGACCGCGCCGACGCTCTGCGAGCCGCTGAGCGTCACGGTCGCGCCCTGGCTCACGACCGCGTCGCTCGCGGTGGCGTCGGCGACCGGCAGCGGCGCGATCGGGATCGTGACCTGGGCGGTGCCCGTGAGCCCGTCGCTGTCGGTGACGGTCAGCGCGAACACCAGAATGCCCTGTGTCGGCGCGGTGAACGAGGCGATCGCGGTGCCAGCGCCGCTCAGGGTCACCGCCGGACCGGACACCTGCGTCCAGGCGTAGGCGACGATGGTACCGTCGGCGTCGCTGCTGCCCGTGCCGTTGAGCGTGACGGTGCTGCCGCCCTGCACGCAGGAGGTGGCCGCCACGATCGCCGCGGTCGGCGCCTGGAAGAACACGCTGACCTCGATGGTGTCGGTCGCGGTCGCGCCCAGGTTGTCGGTCACCGTCAGCTGGAGGGCGATGATGCCGGGCGAGGCCGGCGCCTGGAAGCTCGGCGTCGCCGTGGTGGCACCACCGAGCGCGAGGTCGCACGGGCCGGTGATGGTCAAGCACGTCGTGACGGTCCACGCATAGGATGCGAGGGTACCGTCGGGATCGTGGCTGGCGGTGCCGTCGAGGGTCACCGAGGAGCCCGGGCGGACGATCCGATCCTGGCCCGCACTGGCCACCGGCT
>VBLP01000167.1 GCA_005887925.1 Deltaproteobacteria bacterium
AGCTTGGGGTCCTTCTGGAACGCGGCGATCTGCTGCTCGGCGTACGCCAGGTGGGCGCGCTCGGCCGGGTTCCTGGCCCGCGGCGCCGCGGCGCCGGCCCAGAGCTTGAGCTGCTGCAGCGCGAGAGCGGCGACCGCGCGGGTCTGGGGCGAGGCGTGATCGGCGCGCGACAGGGCCATCAGATCGGACAGCACGACCTCGTCGACGACGCGGCCGATCTCGCCGCGCATCCCGGGGTCGCGGCGCGCCTTCCAGGTCGCGGTCACGATCGCGTCGAGCACCTCGTCGAGGCCCGGGCTGGCCGGCGTGCGGGCGTGCTGCTCGATCAAGCGCGCGGCGCGCTCGGGGGTGAACAGGAACTGCAGCGTGTGCTGCGCGGCGGTCTCCGCCGGGGCCAGCGCGTCGAACACCGGGCTGGTGCGCAGCTTCCAGTGCTCGCGGCCGCGCGGGTAGCCCGGTGGGCGGGGCGGGATCAGCGCCAGCAGCGGCTCGGGCAGCTCGAGCGCCTGCGGCGTGAGCGTGGCGAGCACGGCGGCCAGCGCGCGGCGCTGCTCCGCCGGCGGGACCGGGCGGGTCGCGATCTGGCCGTCGCCGCGCAGCGCGAAGCTGTAGTCGACGCCGCCGATCAGCTTGCACGCCGCCTCGACCTGGTAGCGGTGGAGCAGGTAGAGCGGCACCAGCGCGTCCTCGAGCGTGGCCAGCGGCGCGCCCTCGCGGATGTTGGCCTCGCCGAAGCGCGCGAGCGCGACCGCGCGCAGCTGCATCAGCCGCACGAGCTCGTCGATCGCGTTGCCGCCGGCATCCCAGAGATGGGCGGCGCTGCTCGACGAGCCGGCGGGCCGTGCATCCTGATCGGTCAGGTAGCGCTGGCCAGCGGCGACCGCCTGCAGCAGCACCAGGTCGCCGGCGCGGCGCTCGTCGGTACCCGGCGGATAATCCTGGTAGCCCCAGGTGATCGCCACCTTGTCCCACGCGCCGATGCCGGTGGCGTACGCCGACGAGGTGTCGAGCTCGCCGCCTCCGCCGAGCGCGACGACCGGCGGCGGATAGTCCATCACCGAGGCGCGGTTGACCGTGCTGGCCGAGAAGCTGTGCTGCAGGCCCAGCGTGTGGCCGACCTCGTGCGCCGCGAGCTGGCGCAGCCGGGCCAGCGCGAGCTCGAGCGGCCGGTCCGGCGCCGGCTTGCCCCTGGGGTACGGCGCGAGCAGCGCCTCGGCGATCAGGTAGTCCTGGTGCGGGCGCAGCGAGCCGAGCGTGACGTGGCCCTTCAAGATCTCGCCGGTGCGCGGATCGATCACCGACGCGCCGTACGACCAGCCGCGGGTCGCGCGGTGGACCCACTGGATCACGTTGTAACGCAGGTCCATCGGGTCGGCGCCCTCGGGCAAGAGCTCGACGCGGAACGCGTTGCGGTAGCCGGCCGCCTCGAACGCCTGGTTCCACCACCGGGCGCCGTCGAGCAGCGCCGAGCGGATCGGCTCGGGCGCCCCGCGATCGAGGTAGTAGATGATCGGCTTGACCGGATCGCTGAGCGCGGCGGTGGGGTCCTTCTTCTCGAGCCGGTGGCGGGCGGCCCAGCGCACGGCGACCGGCGTCGAGATCGGAACCGCATAATCCTGATACGAAATACCGAAGAAGCTCGACCGCGGGTCGTACGCGCGCGGCTTGTAACCGGGCGGCGGCAGCGCGACGAACGAGTGATGCTCGCGCACCGTGATCGACCCCGGTGCCGGCGTGACCTGCCGGACCCAGTCGCCGGGCTCGTCGCCGGTGAACGTCAGCGTGGCCTCGACCTCGGTGTTGAACGGGAAGCTCCGGGTGCGGTCGAGCGCGAGCGCCGCACGCGACGCCTCGATGCGGAACGCACCCTGGCCGGCGCGCTTGAGCACCGCGGGGATGTCGTGCGCGTCGCGCAGGAAGAACTCGGTGGCGTCGACCAGCGCGCGGCCGTCGGTCTGCGCGGCGACGGTGAACCCCCACAGCGCCGACTCGGCGAACGAATCGCGCACCGCGCGCCGCTCGTCGGGGTCGTCGCTGGTGGCGCGGTACGCGAGGTTCTCCTGCAACAGCAGCACCCGCGGCCCGATCCGCTCGAACCGCACCATCCGCGTCGCGCCGAGCTGGCCACGATCGAGCCCGATGTCATTCGAGCCCACGCCGGCCGCGAGCGCGCTCTGGTAGAGGAACTCGGTCTGCCACCGGTCGATCTCGAGCCACAGCTTGCCGTCCCGCTCGTCCCAGTAGAGGTTGAAGAAGCCGGGTAGCGCCCGCGCGCCCTTGACCTTGTCGGCGATCGTGGGCGTGGCCGCCGGCGCCGGGGCGGTAGCCGGCGGCGCGCTTGCCGGAGCGCTTGCCGTCGGAGATGTCGGCGACGGCGCGGGCGGGCGGGTGGTGGCGCAGCCGGACAAGACGAGACCGAGCAGGACGGCGTATCACGCATGCGCCCGGGGCCGGCATGCCGGTGGGGTCGCGATGTCGTTCTCGACTTCCTGGATCTCGAGCAGGGCCTCGGGATGGCGGAGAGCGCCGGGCGGCGCTACGTGGGCTGGACGCGCTTGATGCCCTCGCGGACGCCGACCTTGGGGCGCCAGCCGAGCAGCTGGGCGGCGCGGTCGCTGTCGTAGTGCAGGCGGGCGAGCGCCGACTGGAGGCGGTACATCGCCGCCGGGCTGGGCCGGCCGAGTGCGCCGAGCGGGTACTCGCTGAGCTTGCCGAGCGCGAACACGACCGGCCGGGGCACGCGCAGGATCGCCTTCGACCCGCCGGCGAGGCCGAGCACGTCCTCCTGGGTCAGGTGCTCGGGGTCGATGATCTGGATGACCTCGCCGCCGGTGAGCTGCTTCGCGATCGCGGCCATGATCGCGTCGACCACGTCGTCGATGTAGACCAGCGGCAGCTCGAGCTTGCCGTCGCCGGATCTGGCCGGGCCGGAGGATCACGGCCGGCAGGCCCGCCGACGCGGCCGCGGCGACCAGCTGCTCGGCCTCGAGCTTGGCCCGCGTGTAGGCGCCGCGCTCGTCGGGGCGGGGCTCGAGATTGGCGGCCTCGCTGACCGGGCCATTGCCGGCCGAGCCCGCCCAGTCGATCACCGACATCGACGAGATGTGCACCAGCTGCTGCACGCTGTACTTCTTGCAGGCGTCGATCACGTTCTGCGTGCCGATCACCGTGCCGCCCTTGTGCTCGGGCCAGCCGCCCTTCATCGCCGCGCCGCAGTGGATGACGACCTCGGCGCCCTGCACCGCGTGGTCGACGGCGGCGGGATCGCCGAGGTTGCCGAAGCAGTACTCGACGCCGTCCTCGGGGCGCTCGGGGATCCGGCGCTGGAACACGCGGACGCGGTGGCCGTCGGCGCGCAGCCGCTTGACCGTGGCCTTGCCGAGCGAGCCCGATGCGCCGGTGACCAGGAACGGGACCTTGTCGGACAGCTTGAACTGCTCGATCCGGATCTTGTGCTCGGTGTCGGCCGCGCGCGCGACCTTCTCGACCCAGCCGACGACCTGCGCGGCGTCGTCGACCGACACCGGCGGTGGCTCACCGGCCGCGAGCCGGCGGTAGAACTCGGCGACGAGGTCGCGCAGCCCCTGGTAGGCCTGGACCTCCTTCCTCACGAACTTCCACACGTTGATCGGCACGTCGATCAGCGGCTGGATCGAATCGGCGAACGCGTTGACCAGCCGCTCGGCCGCCTTGGGCAGCGGCGTGTTCGAGCGCTTGCCGTGAAACATCGCGAACAGATCGACGCGCAGCACGCTCCTGGTGCCGTGGATGATCAGCTGCGACTGCAGCGGCCGCGTGTTGTAGGTCAGCTGGAACTGCCCCAGGCCGCGCGCGCAGCGCACCAGCGCCCGCCACTCGTCGAACGCGAGGTTGGGGTCGCCGCCGAGCGAGCTCCACTCGGCGTCGACGTCCTCGATCGGCCCGAGCAGCGCCTGGAGCAAGTACAGGCAGTGCACGCCGATGTCGCGGAACGGATAGCCCGCGTCGCGGTACCACGGCGGCAGCGGCCCGCCCTCGTAGGGCGGATACTCCGAGCCGCGCAGGATGTCGACCGAGACCACCTGGCCGAGCGCGCCGGCGGCGACCGCGTCGAGCGCCCGCACGACCTGCGGGTCGTACAGCAGCGAGTGGTTGACCGTCGCGACCAGCCCCTTCTGGCGGGCGAGGGCGCCGATCCGCCGGGCGTCCTCGACATCCTCGGCGATCGGCTTCTCGATCAGGACGTGGCAGCCGCGCTCGAGCGCCGCGATCGCGACCCTGGCGTGGGCCGCCGGCGGCGTCAGCACGTGGATCACGTTGGCGCCCGCGGCGATCAGCGCGTCGAGGTCCTTGTGCGCGGTGGTGCCCCACTTCTCGGCGTTGGCCTGGGCGCGCGCGGCGTCGAGGTCGGTCACGCCGATCAGCTCCACGTCGGGCGCGAGCTTCTTGACCGCGGCGACGTGGAACTCGCAGATGTTGCCGGCGCCGACCATGCCGGCGCGAAACTTGGCGTTGCTCATGACGATCCTCTGGTCCTCTGGGTCTTCTGCGTCTTCTGCGTCTTCTTCCGGGCGATCTCGTCGATCGTGCGCGTCACGGCGGCCACGCGCGCCGACCAGGTCTCGTTCGCCATCGCCTCCGAGCGGGCGCGGCCGGCGGCCGGCGTCGCCTCGGCGAGCGCGGCGTCGAGCGCCGCGACGAACGCGGCGGGGCCGTCCGCAACGCGGCACAGGTGCGCGTGGCGCACCACCTCGGGCACCGGCGTCGACACCACCGGCACCCCCGCCGACAGGTACTCGCGCAGCTTGAGCGGGTTGACGAACGTCATCCGCTCGTCGATGCGATACGGGATCATCCCGACGTCGAAGCCCTTGCAGTACGCCGGCAGCTCGTCGTGGCGCTTCTGGCCCAGCAGGTGGACGTTGGCCAGGCCGCGCACGGCGGACACGTCGCCGAGCACCTGGCCGAGCAGCGCGATCGACCACGCCGGCCGGGCGCGCGCGACGTGCGCGATCAGCTCGAAGTCGACCCAGTCGCGCAGCGTGCCGTAGAAGCCGATCCGCGGGCGCGGCAGCGCGGCGAGGTCGGCCGGCACCGCCAGCCCCGGATCGAGCGCGCGCGCGAACAGCGCGTGGTCGACCCCGTGCGGCGACACGAACGTCGCCTGGTTGATCGCGCGCTTGGCGTCGGCGAGCGCGTGGTTGATCGCGAACACCGCGTCGACCCGCTCAAGCAGGCGGCGCTCGGCGGCGACGGTCTCGGCGCGATCGAGGTACGAGAACATCGACCACTCGTCGACGCAGTAGTACACCGCGACATCCTCGCCGAGCGTGCCGACGTAGTCGCCGGTGTTGGGCAGGAATGTCCACAGCTCGAATCGCCCGATGCCCAGGCGCAGCCGCAGCGCGCGGATCGTGGCGCGCAGGATCTGGCGGTTGATGGCGCGGGCCGCCGCGCTGCCCGGGAGCGGCAGCACCAGGGGCGTCGTCACCCACAGGTCGTTCTCGACGTTCTGCGGGCCGCGCGCGAACTCGACGAGCTTGCGCCGGATCTTGCCGAGGTCGCGCCCCGATGACAGCTTCGGCGTGCGAGTTGCTAGCGAGTTGAGCCACAGCACACGGCGCGATCGCGCGAGCTCGCGCAGGACGTGATGGTTCGAGGTCGGATCCTCGTGCCAGTCCTTCGCAAAGGCTACGATCGGGTTGGGCACAACGATGCACCATAGTTGTCCGATGGCAGGCCTGGCAACCCGATGTGCCCGCTGCTACGTGGGGCATCCGTGAGAGGACGGGTCCCGCGCCACCTCCTTGCGCCGCGCCGCCGGGTGTCGGCCGGCCTGCCTGCGATGCGGCCGTTTGTCGCGTGGCTGTGTCTGTCCGGCACATGTGCGATCGCGCCCGCGTGCCGGCGCCCCGATCCCGGCCCGGCGCTGCAGATCGTCGGCGAATCGAGCCGGGTCCGGATCAGCGATCCCGTCCCGGCCACGTCGCCATGGTTCGACGGTGCGCGGATCGCGATGGTCGCCGCGCGCGGCGAGATCGTCGGGCTGCAGGTCCTGCACCGCGGCGGCGGGCCCGCCGCGCTCAGCGTCCCGGCCGGCGCGCCCGTCCAGGTGCGCGGCTACACCGTCGAGGCGCTCGAGGTGCGGCGGTCCTCCACCGAGATGTACGGCGGCAGCCACGGCGCCGGCCGGTACGCCGACGGCCTCGTGCCCGCCGCCACCCCCGCCAGCGATCCGGCGTACTTCGAGGTCGAGGTGGCGCGCGATGCCGCGCCCGGCGTCGTCGACGGCCAGCTCACCGTCGCCGGCCGCGCCATCCCCGTCGCGCTGAGCATCGCGCCGGTCACCCTGCCGCCGATGCCGATCCGCGTCTGGGCGTACGAGGACCCCCGCGAGATCGCCTGGGCTGCCGGCGACGAGGCCGCGTGCATCGCGCGGTTCGCGAGCTACGGCATCCTGCTCTCGCCCGACGTCAAGCTCGAGGACTGGCCGGTCCGGCGCGACCGACTTCTCGGCATCCCCGGCCTGCGCGACGTGCCGGTGTGGATCTCCGACCAGCCCGCCGCGGCCGCCGATCAGGTCCGGCGCTGGATCGCCGCGTTCGCCGGCACCGGGCAGGTCCCGTTCGCGATCCCGATCGACGAGCCGCGCACGCCGGCCCAGCGTCAGAAGCTGCGCGCCCTCGCCGACGCGGTCCGCGCCGCCGGCGGCGGCCCCACCACCTTCCGGCTCGCCGTCACCGACGATCCCCACCCCGAATACGGCGACACCATCGACCTCTACATCTCGCCGCTCGCAGCGCACCTCACCGGCGACCGCGTCGCGCGCTGGACCTACAACGGCGCGCCGCCCCGCGCCGGCGCGATGGTGCTCGACGCCGAGCCGCCCGGCATGCGCACCTGGGGCTGGATCGCCTGGCGCTGGCAGATCCCGATCTGGTACGTCTGGGACGCACTCTACTGGCACGATCGCTACAACTGGCGCGGCGCACCGCTTCCCGGCCGCGCGCTCGACCCGCGCAGCGACGCCGTCAGCTTCGACGATGGCGAGGACCACGGCAACCTCGCAACCGCCCCGCCGCCGAGCAGGTCGCCGCCCAGCTCGTCCCGCGCGCCCTCGGCGACGCCGGCGCTCACCCCGCCTGGCCGAGCGACGAGGCCGCCTGGGAAGCCGCCCGCCGCCGGCTGATCGAGCTGGCCAGCTGCCGCTCGCCGGGCCAGCGCTGACGCCGCCGGCCGGCGTCCGCAGCGAAACGTGGCATGCAAGAGGTGCCACGCTCGGCAGCATTCGATGCGAGCAGAACTTGCGGCGCCGCGGTGCTATCATGGGCGACGAGGGATATATCGTGGCGGGTCGTTCGCGAGGTGATGTGCCCGAGGCGCATGGAGGCCATCGGCTAGCATTCTGCATCTGCAAGCTCCGCCAGGTATTCGCCGTTCGTCGCCGACGCTGCTGCGGGCGCGGCCATCGTAATGAAAGCGTATGGGTACAGCGAAGCTGTGATGACCGAAGATTGGAAGGGGTGTGAACATGCCAGGTCTTCTCGTGAACGGACAGGAGATTCCCGTCGAGGGTCTTACCATCATCAATCCCAATGACACCGCGTGGTGCCGGCTCGATCCCAAGGACTTCAAGGCGAGACCCACACCGTGGGTGCGCCAGATCATCCTGCACACCACGAAGGGCAACTCACCGCAGACCGTGCTTCCCGGCAAGGGACCGGGTGGCAGAGCCAGGTCGACGGCGGACTACTGGCGCGGTGATCCGACGCCCTCCGCCGCGCACATCGTGATCGACAACGACGGCACCGTCGCCTGCCTGTGCGACCTCGCCACGACCGAGGCCTATCATGCGACCGTCAGCAACGCGTGGTCGATCGGCATCGAGATGTATCAGGAGGCCAACAACGGCGTCCACGAGGCCGTCTACGACGCCGCGGTCAAGCTCGTCCCGGAGCTCTGCCGCATCTTCGGCATCCAGTTGCAGATCCCCAAGCACCCCTACAAGAACGAGCCGCTGCGCCGCATGGCCGACGGCGGCGCGCACTGCGTCGGTGTGTTCGGCCATCGCGACAACACCCCGCAGCGCGGCCACGGCGATCCCGGCGACGAGATCTTCGCGCGCCTCGCCGCGCTCGGCGCCGAGCGCTTCGACCATGACGCCGAGGAAGACCTCGCCGCATG
>VBLP01000168.1:0-14077 GCA_005887925.1 Deltaproteobacteria bacterium
ACCGCTGCGGCGACGGCGACGTCCCGCTGCTCGACGAGTTCAGCGTCAAGATCAACCTCAAGGCGTTTCGCCGCGCCTGCACCTGGCACGCGCGGACGTATTACGGGTACGCGGCGGCGGCGATCGGCGGCGGGCTCGCGATCACGGCGCTGATCATGATGAGCCGCGATCCGGGGCCGGCGGAGAATCCGGCGTCCGGCAGCCGCGGCAAGAAGCCCGACGTCGCGTTCGCGCCGATCGTCGCGCCGGATCTCGTCGGTGCGCAGCTCGTGCTCGGCTGGTGATCACTTGCGGAACCCGTCGAGCTCGATGCCGAGCCGGCGCGCCCAGCGGTAGATCTGGGTGCGCCGCGTGCCGATGACGCGGCTGACCGCGACCACGTTGCCGCGGTGGACGGTGAGCAGGCCGATCAGGCGCTCGCGGAGGGCTTCGTCATTGGCGTCGCGGGCGGCGATCGGTCGGGGCGATGGGGAGACTGGCGTGGGCGCCTCGGGCTCGTCGGGTGCGGGTGGCCGGCGCATCAGCTCGACCAGGTGCGAGGGCTGGATCACGCCCTCCAGGGTGACCGCGGTGAGCAAGGTCTTCTCGAGCGCGCGGATGTTGAGCGGCCAGGCGTGGGCGAGCAGCGCGCGCAGCGCCGGTGGCGCGAACCGGATCGCGCTGGCGCCCGGGATCCCGGCGAGCAGCGCGCGCAGCAGCAGGCCGAAATCGGCGCGGCGCTGGGCCAGCGGCGGCAGCCCGAGCGTGAACCCCGAGATCCGGCCGAACAGGTCCTCGCGGAACGCGCCGCGCTCGACGAGCTCGGCGAGGTCGCGGTGGGTCGCCGCGCACAGCCGGACGTCGACCTTGACCGGGCGGTCGTCCCCGACCGGCACCACCTCGCGTTCCTGCAGCACGCGGAGGAACGCCGCCTGCGACGCCGGTGGGAGCTCGCCGATCTCGTCGAGGAACAGCGTCCCGCCCTCCGCGCTGCGGATCAGCCCGACGCGGTCGCCGACCGCGCCGGTGAACGCGCCGCGGCGGTGGCCGAACAGCTCGGCCTCGATCAGCGCCGCGGGCAGCGCGCCGCAGTTGACGGCGATGAAGGCGCCGGGCCGCCCCGACAGCGCGTGCAGCGCGCGGGCGAGCACCTCCTTGCCGGTGCCGGTCTCGCCGAGCAGGACGATCGACACCGGCGTCCTGGCCAGGCGGTCGAGCGCGGCGAACCCGGTGGCGAGCGGCCCGACGAACGTCTTGAGCGCCGGCGCGGGGACATCGATCTCGCCGTCGACCAGATCGTCGGTCGCGCCGTGCTCGATCGGCTGCTCGCAGAACAAGAGGAAGCTGTGGCCGAGCTCGATCAGCGCGCCGTCGCCGACGATGGTCTGGCGCGTGACCTGGGCGTTGACCACCGCGCCGTTCTTCGACCTCGGATCATCGAGCACCCAGCCGACCGGGCCGCGCAGCAACCGGCCGTGGTCGCTCGACATCCACGGATCGGGGATGCGCAGCTCGAGCACGCGCGTGGCGCCGGCCGTCACCCGCGTCGCCGACCGCGGCCCGCGGCCGAACCGCACCTCGTCGATCCCGCCGAGCAGGTGGCGCGACGACGGCGCGTTCAGGTCGTCGCTGATCGCGAGCACCACCAGGCACGGCTGTGCCGCGGTGTCCGGCTCGCCGGTACGACCGAGCGAGATGCTGGTGATGGTGTCATCGCCTGATGCGAGATCCTGCAGCCGACCGTGCACGCGATCGCGCCATGCACCGATCGTACCTTGCGGCCGCCCGCCCCAGGTTGCCGATCCTTCTCCCGTCGCTGCCGGGATTTCGCCGTGGCCGCATGCGTCCGGCTGTCTCCGGGACTGTCTCTCGCATTGCGACACGGTGCGGCCGCCGGGAGACACCGGAGACACCGCCGGCCGGTTCTGAACGTATAGTCGCGCGATGGTGGAGCCCTCTCTCGCGATCGGGCTGTTCGCGACGCCGATCATCGTGTTCGACCTGCCCGACATGGCCGACGTCAACGCCCAGATCACCGCGCAGCTGCTCGCCGAGGAGCGGACCGTGCCGAGCTGGCAGCGCGCCAATGTCGGCGGCTGGCACTCGGTGCCCGACCTCAGCCGCAGGCCCGAGCCGTGCTTCCGCACGCTGATGCGCGCCGTGGTCGACGCGGTCGGCAACAACGTCGCCGCGCTGGCCGCCGAGGCCGGCATCGAGGAGCTCCCGGCGTACCGCTACGGCGTGACCGCCTGGGCGATGGTCATCCGCAACGGCCACTACGTCATCACGCACGACCACGGCGACGTCCACTGGTCGGTCGCGTACTACGTCGACGCCGGCGACGACATGCCCGCGCCGTCGGGGCGGATCGCGTTCCTCGATCCGCGGCGCAGCGGCCGCACGATCCCCGACGTGACGCTGTTCCCGTCGACGTTCGACATCACGCCGCGGACCGGCGCGCTGGTGATCTTCCCCGGGTGGCTGCAGCACTACGTCCATCCCTATCGCGGCCAGCGGCCCCGCATCTGCGTGTCCTGCAACCTCACGATGGACGTGGTACCGGAGCGGGGCACCGGCTAACGATCCGGGCTATACCCCCAGAGCTCACCTGATCTGACCCCGCCTCGCGTCGCGATCCGGGCTCATCTCAGGTGAGCTCTGGGGGTCGAGGGGAGCATTCGGGGGCGGCGACCGTACGTAGGGATGCCCGGGGAACATCGATGAGCAAAGAACAGCTGACCGAGCAACAAGCGCAGGTGGGCGGCGGCGAGGCGGCCGCGCCTGCGGTGGATCAGACCCAGGGCCTGCCGGCCCACGTGTACGCGCAGGTGATCGCGCTCGGCCCGGCCGATGCGCCGGCGCTCGCCGATCTGCTGATCCTGTACTCGGGGTTCACGTCCCGCATCCTGGCGGTCGCGGCGCCGCAGGTCGGCAACGCGGCGGTGCAGCGCGCGATCGCGATCGCGCAGCGCAAGCAGAGCACGCGGGGCAGGCCCGGTTCGCTGAACGACGGCGAGATGCACGACATGGTCGGCGAGGCACCGGCGCCCAAGGCGCAGGGCAAGCCCGGCACGCTGAGTCAGGCCGAGATGCACGAGTTCCTCGACGATCCCGCGCCCGCGCCGAAGGCGCAGGGCAAGCCGGGTACGCTGAGTCAGGCCGAGATGCACGAGCTCCTCGACGATCCCGCGCCTGCGCCGAAGGCGCAGGGCAAGCCGGGCAGGCTGAGTCAGGCCGAGATGCACGAGTTCCTCGACGACTCCGCTCCCGCGCCCAAGGCACAGGGCAAGCCCGGCACGCTGACGCAGGCGGAGATGCACGAGTTCCTCGACGATCCCGCGCCCGCCCCCAAGGCACAGGGCAAGCCCGGCACGCTGAGTCAGGCGGAGACGAGATGCACGAGATCCTCGATGATCCGCCGGCGGCCAAGGTGCGCGGCAAGCCGGGGACGCTGAGCCAGGCAGAGATGCACGAGTTCCTCGACGAGCCGGACCAGGCGCCCAAGGCCGAGCCGGCGTGGGTCGCAGGGGCGCGCGCGTACAACCTGGCGCACGCCGACCTCGTCGCCGACTTCAACGCGGCGACCCGCATGAGCTGCATCGGTGCCGACGGCCGGCTCGATCCGCTCGCCGTCGCAGCGTGGCAGTCCGAGCACGGTGTTGCCGCCGATGGCCGGGTCGGCCCTCACACGCTGGCCGCGGCGCGCGCGGCGGCCGCCCGGGGCGAGGCCGACGAGGCTCCCGCCGGCAGCAAGCGCCCCACCGGCCAGGCTCCCGACTGATCCCCGAACGTTCGAGACCGGCCGCGCGCCGTCGGGTAGCTACTCGAGGCGGCCGCCCGAGGGGCGGACGAAGTGGTGGCGGACGTCGACGACGGCGCTGTCCTTGAGCGTCGGTGGATCGATCAGGGCGTCCTTGGCGTCGATCCGGACGGGGTCGGCGGCGGCGAGGACGCCGGCCTTGACGACCTTGGCCATCCGGCCGGCGAGCGCGGCGTAGATCTCGCGCGACGGCTTGGTCCAGCCGGCGATCGCGCCGGAGCCGCCGAAGCCGATGACGGAGGCCGCGACCTTGTCGGCGACGGCGGGCGGCAGCTTGCTGCTGATCGCGACGAACGCGGGGTTGGGAACGCTGCCGGTGTCGAACACCTTGGTCAGGCCCTTGGCGGAGCCGACGGGGGCGAACACGGCCTGGGCGGCCTTGTAGGACGCGACCTCGGCGACGGCGGAGGTGAGATCGGACTTGCCGCTGCGCCCGCCGAAGAACGCGGCGTCGACCTCGGACTCGAGCATCGCGTTGTCGATGAAGCCGGCGTCGTTGCAGCCGGTGGCGATGAACGCGAGCTTCTTGCCCTTGAGCGCCTGCATCGAGTCGCCGGCGCTCGAGAACAGCGCCCAGGGCCGGGTGGTGCCGCCGCCGATGGTCGAAGTGGCGAGCAGCTTCCAGCCGAGGTTGGTCGCGTAGCACATGCCGTCGATGATCGCGAAGTCGACGGCGTCCTTCTTGAGCGCGGTGATGTTGGCGTACGACTGCGCCTCGGTCTTGATGCCGGTGGCCTGCTCGATCGCCCGGGCCAGGCCCTGGACATAGGCGAGGCGGGCCTGGGCGGCGCCGAACTCGACCGTCGGAGCGTACATGCCGATCGTGATCTTCTGGGGTGCGGGCTGCGCGGCGGCGGTGCCGGCGGCGAGCGCGACGCACGCGGCGCACGCGGCGCACGCGGCAATGATGATCCTAGAACCCATAGATCCTCTTCTTGGCGTCGATCCAGCGCTGCAGGTCGCGGGTCTGGACGCCGCGCGCCTTGGCCTTGCTCCACGCGTCGAAGGCTTCTCGGGGCCGGCCGAGCTGATCGTAGATGATGCCGAGGTTGACGAGCGCCTCGGGCGGGCTCGCGCCCATGTTCTCCATGGTGGCGAGGTTGGCCTTGCCGAGGGCGAGGGCGGCGCGGTCCATGGCGACGCGGCGCTTGATGTCGCCGGTGGCGTACTTCTCGGCGGTGATGAGCGAGCGGCCGGCGGCGGCGGTCTGTCCGGTGCGCCACTGCTCGAGCGCGATCGACTCCCAGCACGCGGCGACCAGCTCCTTGACCTTGTCGCCGAGGCCGGGCTCGTTCATCAGCTTGGTGAGCTCGGCCGCGGCCTGCTGCCGGGCGGCGAGGGTGCCGTTGCGGTAGCTGGCGTAGGCGGCGAACAGCTGGCCGCCGAACCGGGCGTAGCCGCCCTTGAGGTAGCTGGCCTGGCCGCCCTTGGCGGCGAGGCTGCGGAACAGCTTGGCGGCCTCGGCGCCGCGGCCGCTGTCGAGCAGCGCGAGCGCGTACGAGAACTCGAAGGCCGGCGCCTCGCTGCCGCGCAGCACGCTCGGGTCGCGGATCGCCTTCTCGAAGTCCGCGGCGGCCTCGCTGGCCTTGCCGTCGCGCATCAGCCGCCAGCCGTGGCGGAACACGGCGAGCGCGAGGTTGCGCTTGGCGGCGACGGCGATCGCGGGATCGCCGGTCGAGGCCTGGACGGCGAGCTCGAGCTTCTCGACGGCATCGCCGAGGTCGCTGTCCCAGGTCAGCGGCGCCCACTCGGTGTAGATCTCGGCGACGGCGAGCTGTGCGTTGGCCTTCTTGGCCTCGCGCTCGGCGGCCGCGTAGGCATCGCCGGCCTTCCTGGCGTCGGGCCGGGCGCCGCACAGGTAGGTCCGCGCCAGGAGGCGCGCGCGCACCACGGTGTCGTGGCCGCGGATCGACTCGAGCCTGGTGAGCTGCTGGCGCGCGGTGTCGCACTCGCCGCGATCGATCGCGAGCACCGCGAGGTTGGTGATGGTCACCGGCGACTGCGGATCGATCGCGAGCGCCTGGTCGAGCAGGCCCTGCGCCGCCTTGCGGTCCTCGGTCTCGAACGCCTGCTCGTTGATCGTGACCACCAGATCGCGCTGGATCGTGATGTCGCTCGGCCGGATCTCGCGCGCCGACTCGAAGCGCTGGCGCGCCTCCTTGAGCTTGTGCAGGTTGAACTGGGCCTTGCCGGCGAGCATCAAGAGGCTGCCGCGGGCCTCGGGCGCCGCCCTGGCGATGTCGGGGCCGGCGAGCAGCCCGCCGAGCTCGAGCGCGAGCTCGGTGCTGGTCGGGTTGGCGCTGAACCCGCTCGACAGCTTGTCGATCGCGATCGCGAGGTTGCCGCCGGCGGCGCCGGTCGTCGGCAGCCGGCGATAGGTCTTGCCGAGCCGGATCGACAGCTGGACCTGGTCGTGGGCCTGGTTGGGCCGGAGCAGCTTCTCGGCGCGCAGGTACTGCTCGAGCGCCGCCGCCCAGTCGCGCTCGGCGAAGAACGTGTCGCCGACGAGGATGTAGCCGCGCGCCTCGCTCTTGCGCAGCTTGATGAACTCCTGGCCGGCGCTGCGCGCCCTCTTGGTCTGCTTGCGCGCGAGGTACGCGGTCGCGAGGTTGAACCACGCCGAGCCGGTGGTGTCGATCCGACTGGGGTCCTCGGTGACGCGCTCGCACACCGTGACCGCCTGATCGAACCGGCTCATGCCGGTCAGCGCGGCGCACAGGCCGTTGTTGGCGTTGATCTCGGCGTTGGGCCGCTTGCCGAGCTTGCGCAGGACCGTGTCGAACTGATCGGCGGCCTTGCCGTACAGTCGCTGCGCCTTGGCGTCATCGCCGTCGGCGATCGCGACCCGCGCCGTCGCCAGGTAGGCGAAGCCGAGCCGGACCCGCGGCAGCACGTCACCGGCCTCGAGGTCGGCGGGGCGGTTGGCGAGGTAGAGCTCGTAGGCGGCGACCGTGCGGGCCGGGTCGCGCGGCGCGTAGTACTCGCCGATCAGCTTCTGGTTGGTGAACGCCTGCGGCCGGGCGGCGACCACCGCCTCGGCGACCTTGATCGCCTCGTCCTTGCGATCGATCTCCCACAGGATCAGCGCCTCCTGCTCGCGGACCTCGGGGGCGGATGGGTAACGCGCCCTGGCCCTGTCGATGAAATCGAGGCCGCCCTTGTAGTCCTTGAGGATGATGAAGATCGCGGCGCGCTTGCCGTAGGCCTCGGCCGAGACCTCGCCGGGCGCCTTGGCGATCGCGCGATCGTAGGCGGCGGCGGCCTTGCGCCAGTCACCCTCCTCGAAGAACTTGTCGCCGTCGCGCAGGTCATCCTCGACGGCGGCCGCGGCGCGCGGCAGGTGCACGACGGACGCGAGCGCGGCGGTCGCGAGCGCGAGCGCCACCAGCAGCCGGTTCAATGGATCCTCCCCACGATCATGGTGATGTCGTCCTTGCGAGGCGTGTCGCCGAAGTACGCGCTCGCGTCGCCGATGATCGCGTCGCGCATCTCGCCGGCGTCGAGCGCGGCGGCGCGGCGCACCGAGGCGCGGAACCGCTTCTCACCGTACTCCTCGCCCGCGGCGTTCTCGCACTCGACGATGCCGTCGGTGTACCAGATCAGGACGTCGCCCGGGACCAGATCGGTGGTCTTGGCCTCGTAGCGCGAGTTGCGATCGTCGCCGAGCCGGTTGCCGCGGATCATCAGCGAGCCGAACTCGCCGCGGCCCTCGCCGGTGCGGTACAGGTACGGGAAGTTGTGGCCGGCGTTGGCGTACGTGATCGTGCGGCGGTGCGGGTCGAAGATCGACGCGAAGCACGTCATCACGAACCGGCGCTGCGCGCTCTCGAAGATCGCGTGGTTCATGTTCTCGAGCATCCCCGACACCGTGACGTCGTCGCGGTAGACGTAGCGCGCGACGTCGCACGCCGCCTTGGCCGCCGCGGTGATCATCGCCGACGGCACGCCGTGGCCGGTGACGTCGCCGACCACGAGCAGCACCTTGCCGCCGACCAGCTCGTGCCAGGTCCACCAGTCGCCGCCGGTCTGCGCCGCGGGCTGATAGAACCCGGCGAACTTGAGCACGCCGTGATCGACCGGCTCGGCGCTCGGCACCAGCGTGTCCTGGATCGTCTTGGCGATCTCGAGCTCCTGCTCGAGCCGGGCCTTCTCGGCGGTCTGCTCGAGCAGGATCGAGATCTGGTCGGCCATGAAGTTGAAGTTCTCGCCGAGCAGGCCGATCTCGTCGGACGACGTGATCTCGACCCGGGCGCCGAGGTCGCCGCGCGCGATCTGATCGGCGCGCCACGCCAGCGCCTTGATCGGCCGCGAGATCGACAGCCCCTGCAGGATCGCCAGCACGGTGCCGATCAGCGCGAACAGCGCGCCGACCGCGCCGGTGTAGAGCGCGGCGCGGGTCGACGCCGTCGCCTTCTGCTCGGCCGCCGCCGAGGCGAACCAGTCGATCGGCGCCAGGTCGTAGCCGAGCACGACGTAGCCCTGGCGCTGCTCGGGCGGCTCGGGCGCGATCGCGCCGGCCGCGGTCGCCGGGATGCCGGTGAACACCGGGTACGCGAACACCTGGTAGTGCGAGCTGGCGTCGGCGGTGTCGAACCGGACCAGCGCCTCGCGGCGCGCCGCCGCCGCCGTCTTCCACTGCGCCAGCGCCTGGTTCCAGGTCTCGACGGTGAGCTTGCCGAACGCGGGCCCGACCGGCTCGTGGTTGCCCGGGCCGCAGTCGAGCTTGGCCTCCTCGAAGCAGCGCGCCACCATCTTCTGGCTCGGGTCGAGCACGTAGGCGAGCTTGAGCCCGTAGTCCTTCTTGCCGCTGGGCCCCTCCTTGGTGTCCTGCGCGACGGTCTGGCGGACCAGCGCCAGGATCTCGACGTCGCGGCCGCGATCGATGATCAGCTGCTCGACGGCGCGGGCGAACAGCGGCGTGCCGAACTCGCCGGCGGTCTCGCGGCCGGCGCGGAACACCTCGATCTGCTGCCGCGCCGACTCGTCGAACGCGCGCCGGATATTGATCACGTTGAGCACGCCCGACCCGACGACCGTGACGACGATCAACAGCGTCGTCGTCAGGATCATCTTGACCGAGAGGCTAAGGCCCCCACGAATTGCCATCTCTGCCGAGAATATGCCAGCCGCGGGCGCTCTGCTACGATTTGTCGGTGGACCAGCTCCCCCCTGCGCTCCAGCAGTTCCTGACCGAGTTCAAGCGGGTGGCGAGCGCCATCGTCGACAGCTACTTCGTCGTCGACACCGAGCGCCGGATCGTCGACTTCAACCGCGCGTTCTTCGCGCTCCTGCCCCGCCAGGTCGCCCGCGGCCTCAAGGGCAAGCGCTGCTTCGAGGTGATCGAGCTCAACATCTGCAAGACCGAGTGCATCGCCCAGCAGTGCTGGGCCGACAACCGCCACGTCCGGCTCGACGAGATCTCGGGCTCCATCGTCGGCGAGGCCCAGCGGCTCCGGTTCATCCTGTCCGCCGTCCCGATCACCGACGAGCGCGGCAACCACGTCGGCGCCCTCGAGATCCAGCGCAACGTCACCGACGAGGCCGTGGTCCAGGTCAAGTACCAGGAGATGCTCGAGACCGAGGCCCGCGAGCGCGAGCGGCTCGCCAACCAGGTCCGCATGCGCACCAAGGAGCTGCTCGAGACCAACCAGCTCCTGCTCAAGACCCAGAAAGAGCTCCTGGCCTACAAGAAGGGCCTGGCGGTCTGACCCCGAGGCTTTTGACCGAAGCTCACGCACGTGCGCGGAGGCTCACGGCAGCTCGATCGTGAGCTGCACGCCAGCGCCAAAGCACTATCGGGAACGGGACTCGCGATAGAAGCACGCCAGCGAAGCGGCGCTCTGGGGCGTCTCGGGCCACGGTGCGCGTCGCGATCGGCCGACGCGTTGTGCAGCGTGGTCGACTGAGTGATCGGCATGACCGGTGCGATCCACGACGACGCGGCCCGCTCTTTCGTCGTCAGCTTCTACCGTGCGATCGGTAAACGCCGCTCAGTGGGCGACGCTATCGACTATCTATCTATCTATCTATCTAGACGGTGGTAACACTCGCGGCCAAGCAACTGCACCACGTATCTCCCTCGCTGCCGTACCCGCGACGGCTTCGACGCTCAGCGTCTGGTGCTGGGCGAATCCGACTGACCTCGCTTCGCGATCTCGATCGGTATTCCATTCGAGCACGTCCACGGTTTCGAGGCATCGGGGGCGCGCGACGCAGCGTGTCCACGCGAATTCCGGAACTGCTTTCGTAGTCACAGGGGCACGAGCCACTGCTGGTGGGCGCACGACGGCAGGGATGCAGCGTCGCCTCTTCGGGCGACTCGAAGCTGCGCAGCAGACGCATTGGCAGATCTCTGGTGCCGCCGCGGACGTTGCGTCATGGGAGCCGGTCTGCCAGCCTGGAACTGTCAGACCCACCCTGTAGCGTGGACCGGCTAGATGTTCGACGAGACCGACAAGCTGCTCCGGGATCCCGGCACCGAACTGGTGTTCGGCCTCGTCGCGCCCGTGGGGGCGGACCTCGAGCGGCTCGAGGCTGACCTGGTCGATTTGCTTCGACTATACGGGTACTCGCCGAACCCCATCCGCCTGAGCGCGCTGCTTCGTAAGGTGCCGGGGCACGGAGTGGAGCTGAAGGAGACGCCCGAGTTTGATCGGATCAACAGCTTCATGGACGCCGGCAATGCCCTGCGTGAGCGCTCCAGGTCCGAAGAGGTCCTGGCCGCCTGGGCGCTCGTCCAGATCAGGAACATGCGACAGGCGTCGCAGCCTGTGCTTCCTCGAACGGCTCACATCCTCCGCTCGATCAAGCATCCCGCCGAAGCTCGCGCGCTCCGCGCTGTCTACGGTTCGGGGTTCTACTTGATCGGTCTATCGGCTTCGACTGCGCAGAAGTTGAAGTACCTGAAGCAGAAGGGGCTGGCAGCTGCGGAAGCGCGCAAGCTTATCGATCGGGACGCGGGGGAAGAGAACGACTTCGGACAGAAGACGCGCGACGCATTCGAACTGGCCGACGTCTTCATCCGTCAAGAGCCGGAGCACCGCAACACCACGGCGCAACTCGAGCGGTTTCTTCGCCTCGTCTTCGGCGCTATCGACGAGACCCCGACCCCGGACGAGCACGCCATGTTCCTTGCCTACGCGTCGTCGCTTCGCTCGGCGGACTTGTCGAGGCAGGTTGGCGCCGTCGTGTGGAAGGATCATGTGGGCGTGGTGGGCACTGGCTGCAATGATGTGCCGACGGCAGGCGGCGGCCTGTACTGGCCGGGGCGGACCGATCAGCGCGACCACGCTCTTGGGCACGATGCCAACGAGCGTCACAAACGTGCGATCGCAGATGAGATAGCCCGGCGCATCGTCAACGCGCTCAAGCTCAAGCCAGAACAGATTCCGCAGATCATCAAGGCATGCGAAGAAACGCGGCTCCTCGACATCACCGAGTTCGGGCGCGCGGTGCACGCCGAGATGGACGCGGTGCTGAGCTGCGGACGCGCGGCCGTTGATACGATCGGCGCGACGCTGTTCTCCACGACGTTCCCTTGTCACAACTGCGCGAAGCACATCGTTGCCGCTGGATTGAAGCGCGTGGTGTACATCGAGCCATACGAGAAGAGCCAGGCACTGGACCTTCATGACGACGCGATCACCGTCTCGGCCCACGGAGATGGGGCGGCACGAGGAGAACGCGAAGAAGAGCGCGATCACTCACCCGAGAAAGTCGTCTTCGAGCCGTTCATGGGCATCGGACCGCGGCGATTCTTCGACTTGTTCTCGATGAGGCTGGGCAACGGTTACCCGTTGAAGCGGAAGCAGAAGCCCGGTGGAACAAAGGCGAAGTGGAAGGTCAGCGGCGAGGCGATCGCCCGCATTCCGATGTTGCCGACTTCTTACCTTGATCGAGAAGCGCAGCTCGCGCAGACGGTCATGGCACTGCTGGAGGAATCACCGTGAAGCTCAAGATCCGGATCGACGACGAAGAGACCCGCGCGCTGTGGGAGACCGCCAAGCGAGCCAAGGCGGAGGTCGATAGCTGGCCTGCATGGAAGCGTGGCGAGCTGGTTCCGCGCCCGCCAGCCGACGCAGCTCCGGACTCAGCGCCCGTTGCGGAGAGCAGTGACGAGCTACCAGCGAGCGTGACGGCGGATCAAGAGGCGTGACGTTGCCGGATGCTCGACGGCTGGCCGCGAGCACCGGAAGCGGCCTCCGAGACATCTGCAGCGTCGTGCAGCACGCGATGGTCGGGCTGGCGATAGCCAGGCTCTGATATCGTGATCAACCAGCACAGCGCCGAGCTGCAGCGCTACGCGCACCTGCTCGATGGCGCCGGCGCCGAGGTCGAAGAGCGCGCGGGCCTGGCGACGCGGATCTGGAATCAGGCGTTCCCGACGCTGCCGCTCGCGTCGGTCGAGCGCGAGATGGACGCCTGGCTCTCCCGCGGGCAGTACCTCACGAGGCGGATCGCGCTCAAGGCGACGAGCTGGCCGGCCGCGGAGCGCCGGCTGGGGGATGCCGACGTCTACGCGGTCCGCGCGCTGTTGGGAGCCCTCGCGAAGCGCGATGCCGGGGCTCGCAGCGATGTCGCCGCGGCGCTGGCGGCCGAGCCGACCAACGTGCTTGCCCGCCTCCTCGCCGCCGGGATCGATCACACCGAGATCGCCGTCGCCGATGCGCGTGCGCTCGCAGCTGCGCACGCGGATGACTGGCGGGCCTGGCTGCTCGTCGCTGCGGCGGTCCGCGGCCCGGACGACAAGGCCGGTGAGGCCGCGGCCGCCCGCGCGAAAGCGTGCGAGCTCGCGGCCGCGAACCCGGCGCTGCTGCCCCCGGCGAAGCTGTGCCCGACGCGTCATTCCGACGAGCCATGTTCACAGCCCGAGAGCAACCATCGGGGCGTCGCAAGCGAGCGTGGTGGCGTTCTCCAGATCGCGGCGTACCGATTACATTCACTGCGACGAGGTACCAGGACGCTTACTTGGATCCTGCAGGGCCAACCAGGGCGCGGGCTTCCGCCGTTAGCGCTGCGATGGTCTTGATCCAGAGGAGCGCCTCGTCTCCGGGGGGCCATCCTTGCGCTTACCCATCGACGAGGGATAGCGATAGGAAGTCGCAAAACCGGACAGTGGTTCCACGACGGTGAGCTTGCTGCGCCACGCGTCCTCGCGCGGCAGC
Organism: Deltaproteobacteria bacterium; assembly: GCA_005887925.1. Classification (GTDB taxonomy): domain Bacteria; phylum Myxococcota_A; class Polyangia; order Haliangiales; family Haliangiaceae; genus JABFXX01. Next base: position 12,964 of record VBLP01000168.1, read on the forward strand.
TCGGCGATGAGAACTTCGAGGTTGTTCTCGGTGGTAAGCCGTAGACCCCTGGTGAGGCGAACCGCCTTGACCAGCTTCTCGGCCGCCTGCTGGAGATGAAACGCCGCCAGCCGGTTCGGTGGATCGGCGATCAGTCGCTTCGCGGCATCGAGGTCCAGCTCCGCGTCGTCGAGAGGCGGCGACGACTCGGAGGTCACCCTTGGCGGAATCAGCGGTCATAGACGACGATGCCGGTCGACGCGACGATCTCGGCCAGTGTGCCGAGGGAGCGGTTCCACTCCTCGAAATCGCTGCGCGTCATCGTGAACAGCTCGAGGCGTTGGAGCCGCAGATCGCGCAGCCGCGTCCAGACCGAGCACAGGTCGAGATCGTCGTCGGGTGCGTCGTCGGGAAGGATCGCCATCATGTCCCAGTCGCTGTCGGCGCGGGCTTCGCCGCGCGCGCGGCTGCCGAACAGCCAGATCTGCAGGGGATGGAGCACCTCGACGATGCGCGCGACGAACTCGCGGGGGACGCCCGATGACGGGTCGATCGGGTCTGCGGCCTGCTGGCTGGCGACGTGAGCCACGTGCTCAGCATACCCGGCGTCGGGGTCGCGACATGCCACAAATGCCGTGCCGGGATCGCCGTGTACGAATTGACGGGTCATGCACAAAATCGCATCGACCCGTCAGGCGGCAGATAAGCCGCGTGGAGGCCGTCGGATTTGATCGCGGGTCGAGACGACGCGCAGCGTGACGGTTCTGGGGGGCTTGAACGCTGCGCGGATCGCGGCAAAGACTGCGGGCGCTCGACGGTGGCGACTGCCTCACTGTCTCCGGTGTCACAGCGCGCGCTGTGACATGTACGGTGGCGGCGCGCGTGCCGTACGGCGTGGCGTGCATCGCTGGAACAGCGGAACAGCCGCCGGTGTTCCATCGTCGGCGAGCAAGCTCGCGGTACTACGCGCGATCGAAACCGAGGAGAACGGCGCAGCGGTGCAGGCGCGATCGCGCGCGCGTCAGGTGCCGCGGGCCGTGCCGCGCAGTTGGGCGACGCCCGCCGTCGGCCCGCGACATGCACATGGGATCGGCAGATGTCAGGCGCGGCGCGGTTGGGGGATAAGAGGTCAATC
>VBLP01000168.1:14097-26000 GCA_005887925.1 Deltaproteobacteria bacterium
TCAACGTCAATCGTCGTCCCTCCATCCGTCATGGCGATCCCGGCATTCACATGGCGTGTTGCGGACCCAACCAGTGGAGCGCGGCCCAGGGCTCGCAGACTGTCTACATCAACAACAAACCGGCGGTGCGCATCGGCGATCAGACGCGGCATTGCGGCGGGATCGGCGCGATCATCGAGGGCTCACAGAACGTGGTCATTGGTGGACCACCAGGTGCCGGCAGCGGCGGCGGCGGCGGGGGCAGTGGCGGCGGTGGGGGTGGCGGCGGCGGCGGCGGTGGCGGTTCTCCAGGCGGCGGCGGGGCTGGTGCACGCGCGGCGGGCGGGGGTGGGGGCGGTGCGAACGGGGGCGGCAGCGGCGGGACCGGCGGGGGGACGAGTGGTGGTGGCGGCAGCGCGAGTGGCAGCAGCGCGGGCGGCGGTGTCGGTGCAAGCGGCTCGACCGCAGGTGCCGGCACCGCCGCAGTGCCCGAGCCGGATCGCTTCACGCTGTGGGTCGCGCCGAGCGCGATCAACGGCGCCACGCTCGCCGGCGAGACGCTGTCGATCATCGATCCCGACACCCGCGAGGTGGTGAGCGTCGTCGAGGTCGACGGCGACGGCCACGTGCTCGCGAGCGTGCCGGCGAACAAGCCGTACGACCTGCGGATCGAGGGCGCGGCGGACGATGTCCCGGGCGACGATCGCTGGCTCGACTCGCTGGCGTCGAGCCAGCTGTGCGTCGCGCTGTTCGACGCCGCGGGCGAGCCGCTCCCCGAGGGCGTCAAGGTCACGGTCCGCGGCGCGGGCGTCTCGCAGGACCTGTTCACCGGGCCGGCAACGAGGGCACCAGGCTCCAGTACGACCACGGCGTGCCGGTCTACATCGGCGAGATCGCGGCGCCGGCGCCGGGGGACTGGCCGTGGGACGAGCAGCGATGGACGCAGAAGATGCGCGACATCGCCGCCGAGCTGCGCGCGACCAGCCCGCCGGCCGGGCCGTTCGAGCGCTTCGAGATCACGCAGTACGGCGTCAAGGAGAAGCTCGAGCCGGGCGACGTCGAGGTGCGCAGCGCCGCCGGCGAGGTGTTCGGCAAGGTGACGCGCAGGAGCCTGATGCTCGCCGACATCGAGGGCACGATGCGGCTCGGCGGCCGGATCCTGAACATCACCTCGCACGGCAACGTCTACGAGCCCAGGGACGTGATCGTCGACGGCAAGAAGGTGGTGAAACAGAAGCCGGTCGCCGAGAAGTTCGATCCGGCAAAGAGCCTGTGGACCGACGTGACGGTCAAGGCGCCCTGGGGCTCGGGCTCGAAGATGCCGCTGGTCCCGTTCCGGAGGCTGGCGATCAACCCCTATCTCAACCCCGACCTGCACTACAGGAGGGTCTACATCAAGCAGCTCGACGGCATGCAGCTGCCGACCGGCGAGCGCCACAACGGCGTGTGCATCGCGGGCGACACCGGCGGGATGCGCAAGACGCACTGCGATCTGTTCGTCGGGCGCGAAGATCGCCACATCACGATTCCCTCGGTGGGCCAGGGCGGCGCTACGATGTGCGAGGTGCAGATCATGGAAACCAGCTCGACTGCCCGGGGCAAGCGATGAGAGCGCTGGCGATCGCGCTCGGGGTCGCGGTCGTCGCGCCGGCCGCGGTCGCCCGGGCCGATCAGCTCCGGCAGGCGGGGTTCGCGTTCGAGCTGCCCAGGCTGGGCAAGGCATGGGAGCAGGAGGCGCGCGGCGACCTCGTGGTCGCGAGCGACGACAGCGACACCGTGCCCGAGCTCCAGATCTTCGCGTTCCCGGCGCGCAAGGAGGGCCCGCTCGCCGAGATCGAGGGCCGCCTGGCGGCGGAGCTGGCGCGGCCGGGCGTGTCGCTCGCCGGTGACCCGGTGAAGACGGTCAAGCTCGGCCAGGCGAGCGGCGAGACGATCGCCGACGCGAGCGTGCGGGTCGGCGCGGTGACGGTCAACGGCGAGCCGGCGGTGTTCGCGATCGTCCAGCGCAGCGGGCATTCGCTGATCCTGCTCGGTGTGCCGAAGCCGGGGATCTTCGACCGCGGCGCGGCGAACTTCCGCGCGGTGGTGCACGGCCTGCAAGCGGCGCGTGGATGGGGAGCGCCGGCGACGGCGCGCGGGTCGGGGGCGGCACCGGCGGCCCCGGCGCCGGCTGCGAAGACTCCGGCTGCAAAGACCGATCTGCCCAGGCTGCCGGACACCATCGCGGTCCGCGAGGTCACCGCGACCTCGACGTTCGCCGACAAGGCGCGGCGCGACGCCTACGCCGCCTGGCGCGTCCTGGCGTACGAGCAGGCGGCCGATCAGTCGGCGTCGGTGTCGATCCCGGCGACCGCGTGGTGCGAGGGCAAGCCCGACGAGGGCGTCGGCGAGGCGATCACGATCGCGCTCGCGGCGCCGGCGCGGATCGACGCGATCCGGATCGCGGCCGGCGTGTGGAAGACGCCCAAGCTGTTCGCCGCCAACAACCAGGTCGCGGCGCTCGAGGTCGCGCTCGACGGCGTGCCGACCGCGGTCAAGCCGCCGGCGTCGCGCACCTGGCTCGAGGTGCCGGTGGGCCGCGAGGTCTCGACCATCGCGATCAAGCTCGCCGAGGTCAAGCCGGGCAAGATGAACGATTCGTGCCTGAGCGGCGTCGAGCTGGTGCGCAACCGCCAGGCGCTGATCCCGCTGCTCGGCGTCGACGGCGGGGCGAATGCCGAGCTGCCGCGGGCGCTGGCGGCGCTCCAGACGGCGCTGCTCGCCCCCGGGCGGCCGGGCCTGGAGAAGCTGCTCGAGTTTCCGTTCGTCAACCACGACGCCGCCGGCTTCTTCATGGGCGCGCCGGCCCCGATCAAGCACGCGAGCTGGAAGGCGGTCGACGCGGCGTGCCGGGCCTGGGACAAGGCGGTCGAGCGCGACAAGGTCGACGAGAGCAAGCCGGTGAGCTGCCCGCGCCCCGCCGACGTCGATCCCGCCGACGACCGCCCGGCCGCCGTCGTCAGCACCGGGCCCGGCAAGATCGAGGTGATCTTCCCCAGCCACCGCGAGGTCCGCGAGCTGTGGCGGCTGCACTGGCGCGACCGCGGCTGGCGGCTGAGCGCGATCGAATACCAGTAGCGGGTCTCGGGGTGCGCTCCGGCGCGGCCGCGGTATCCTTCCGACATGCGGTGGCATGCCTGGATCCTCGCGCTGTGCGCATGCGGCGAGCCGGTGCTGAAGAACGCGCCCAGGCCGGATCCCGGCACTGTGGCCGGCGTGGCCGCGGCCGCGGCGGCTGCCGCCACGCTCGCCGCGCCGGAAGCCGCCGCCAAGCGGCAGGAGCAGAAGAAGCAGGGCGAACCGGAGGCCCGCAGCGTCGAGGTCAAGGAGACCGTCCCGGCGTCCGTGTTCGACCGGCTCGAGCAGCCCGGCCGCGATGCCGGCGTCGACGGTGGGGCGTCCGTGCCGCCGCCGCTGCCGCCGTCGGAGGTGCCGCGGCTGGTGCCGCCGCCGGTGCCGCCGAGCAAGCCGTGAGGTCTCGCGCCCGCGGTTGGTCCCGCGCTCGATGATTCGCGCGGCCACGCTTCCGGGTCGACGACGCCCGGACGTGCCGCGGCCGCCGCGCATGCGAGCTATGGCCGTCAGGAGCGCGGTCAGGCCGTCGTGCAACCTGCAATGCGGTGAGACCGTCAGCGCAGCGCCGCGAGGATCAGGCCGTGAAACTGCTCGCCGCCCAGCCGGAAGATCCAGCCGACGTGGGCATGGCAGCGGCTGCATACTGCGACCTGCCACTTCCAGCCCGGGAACCACGAGAACGCCTCGCTCGGTGCGCCGACATGGGCGCAACCCGGCGCCGCGACGAAGCAACCGATCCGGAACGAGTACCCCGCCGGATTGACAAAGGTGTGCTCGTGCGCGCCGGCCATCTCGCGGCGGTACGCGCGCTCGGTGATGCGGTGCTCGCACACGCGGCAGCGCAGCGAGTCGTCCTCGGGAGTCGCGGTCTCGCGGCGGGGGTCGGCCTGCTCCTTCGCCACACGGCAAGCCTACCGCCAGGCCGCCCCAGATGATGCTGCGCTGCGCCGCCTACCGCGTCGTGCTCGCCCGCTGGGGCCACGCAAGACCGCGCAGCATCACCACCGAGCGCGCGCGGACCCTCGCACAGTCCTCGGCTGCCGCTGACGGCGGGCACGCCACGGCTGGATTGCCCGACCGCGGATGCACACGGTTGTGGGCCGTGTGCAGTCGAGCGGGCAGGGACCGGCGGGGCGGCGGATCGCGATACGCCGACTTGCGCCGCGAAACCCACCTCAGCTCCGGCGACCGCGCGGGGCATGTCGGCTGCAGGGCGCGCTGGCCATGCGATTCACGACATACGGGTTGATGGTCCTGATGGGCTGTGCCGGCGGCGGGGAGCCGGCTGACCTCGACGACGAGGCCGGCGAGCCGAGCTTCGAGACCGCGCACTTCGCCGGCGTCAACGGCGATGTCTGCGTGGCGAGCCCGTTCAACTGCCGGTTCCGCGACGGTAGCTCGCGGGTGACGACCGCGGGCGGCGACGACAGCTGGGGCATCGACCCGGGCGCGTCGATCCGCGACGGCAACGGCGACGTGCTGCTCGCCGAGGCCGGGTCGCGGCTGACGTTCAACTACGGCCAGACCCGCGCGCTGGCCGGCAAAGCGCACGCGCTGGCGCTGACGACGTCCAACCACAGCGCCGGGTGGTATCCGATCGATCACATCCTCGGCGAGACCTCGTTTCGCGCCCGCGTCGGCGAGGTCAACGCGAAGAACCCCGGCCTCGGCGCGATGGCGTGCTACGCGGTCCGCAATGCGCACGATCCGGCGCTCGAGCTGAAGAAGGTGGTGTTCGACAGCATGGCGGGGCCGGACGGCCACGAGCGCGCGGGCGACTACCTGTCGCTGGTGCGCGTCAACGGCCGGCGCTCGGTCAACCTGATCTTCAGCGTGCCGGGCTTCGGCCTCGGCGGTGCGACCACCGATCACTTCCCGGCGGGCACGAAGTTCCAGCGCGTCAAGGTGCCGACGACGGCGGGCAACCCGTCGATCACGATCCCGCTGTGGGTCCAGGACGGCGAGGGCCGCTACCGCACGCAGTCGGGCACGATGCTGTTCCTCTACGGCCATGTCCGGGCGGCGGACGGCACGCGCCGGTTCGGCTGGATGGCGCGCGACGCGCTCGAGGTATCCGCGGACTGTCCGTGACGGCACCGCGACGCGCCGGCGGCCTCGACCTCGCCGGCAGTCGGCGTGCGCGACGGACGGCACTGGTTGCGTGATCGGAGATGGATTAGTGTCGGCGGCGCGTGATGACGGCAGGCCCGCACGTCGCTCGGTGGTGGTCGATGCCGGCCTCCCCGCGCGCCGCGTATGCCGTCGCCGCCGCGATCGGGCTGGGCATGGTCCTCGTGGTGTTCGGGCCCGGCTACGTCTTGGGCACGAGCGACTACTGGAACATGCCGTGGCTCGATCACCGCTCGTACCTCATGGGGTACCGCTACTTCCTGCACGAGCCGTGGCACTGGCCGATCTTCGACGCGCGCACGCTGAACGTACCGTACAGCCAGAGCATCGCGTTCAACGACAGCATGCCGCTGTGGGCGCTGACCCACAAGGCGATCGCGACGGTCGTCCCGCCGTGGCGCGACTACTCGGCGCACGCGTTCCTCGGGCTGTGGTACGTGCCGGCGAGCATGCTCCAGCCGGCGTTCGGCGTCGCGAACCTGCGCGCCCTCGGTCACCGGAGCTGGGGCGCGACGATCGTCACCGCGGTGTTCTTCATCGCGATCCCGGCGTGGGCGCTGCGCTTCATGCACGCGTCGCTGTTCGGGCACTTCCTCCTGCTGTGGGCGCTGTACCTCTACCTGATCACGCCGGTGGGGTCGCCGGCGCCGCGGCGGGTACGTGTTGCGCAAATGGTACAGCTCGGGGTCGCAGCGCTGCTCAACCCCTACCACACGGTCATGTCGCTCGCGGTGTTCGCGGCCTCGCTCGTGCGCTCGCGTGCGTGGCGGCCGGCGGCCGTGTGGCTCGCGACCGGCTGCGCCGTGGTGGTCGCGGCGCTGGCCCTGGCCGGCTACTTCGCGCCGCAGGCGGCCACCGCGGAGTTCGGGTTCTCGGTCCAGAGCTCGAACCTGCTCGCTGCGTTCTTGCCGATCGACAGCGGGTGGATCGGCCGCGCCGCGTGGATCGATCCCACGGGGTACCAGTACGAGGGCATGTGGTACCTCGGCGCCGGCCTGCTCGTGCTGTTCGGGGCGGTCCTGTTGCGCGCGCGCGATGCCGCGGCGGCCGCGCGACGCCATGCCGCGCTCGCGGTGGTTGCGGGCGGTGCCGCGATCCTCGCGCTGTCGAACCGCGTCTTCTTCGGATCCCATCGCGTGCTCGTGTATTCGATCCCGCACGTCCTGGAGTGGATCCCCGGTCAGTTTCGCGTCCCGGGACGGTTCTCGTGGCTGCCGATGTACGTGGTCGCCGTGTTCTTGCTGTCGTACGGCTTCCGGCGCTTCGCGACGGGCTGGAAGCACCTGGTGCTTCCGGTGCTCGCCCTCATCCAGCTCGTCGATGTCGCGCCGGTGCTGCGCGAGTATCGCGCCTGGACCCGGAACCCGTTTCCATCGCAGCTCGACCTGGCGGCCTGGCATACGCTGCTCGCGCGCAGCCACCAGGTGAGGGTATTTCCGGCGCAGGGCTGCGACCGCGATGCCTTCGAACCGGTGACCCAGCTCCAGTACCTGGTCTCGGAGCGCGCGGTGCCGATCAACGGCGTCTACGGCGCGCGCGTGGTGCGCGATTGCGCGGCGGATGTCGCTTCGTTGCTCGACTTCCACGCGCAACCGGGCACGCTCTACGTGTTCGTCGCGCCGGCGATCGGCGTCGCGAAGCGACTGGCGGCCTCGGGCATGCCATGCGCCGAGTTCAGCTTCGGCGCGTTCTGCCACGCCGATCGCGCGTTGATCGAGGCGCTGCCTGTCCCGCCGATCTCGCCGGTCGCTCCGCTGGCGTACGGCGACAGGCTCGATGTCGCGGCCCCGGGCGCGCCGTTCCTCGAGCTGGGGTGGAGCGAGGCCGAGGCCGCGGGCCGATGGACCGACGGGCCGGTCGCGCGGCTGATGGTGCGCCCGGCGGGTGCGCCGCCGCCGGATCCGGTGCTGCGGCTCGAGGCGTCTGCGCGGCTGTGCGGCGCGCGCGTCGCGCAGGAGGTGACGGTCCTCGTCGCCGGCGTGGTGGCCGGGACGCTGCACTTCGACGCGAGCTCGAATGACCAGGGCCGCGCGCGCACGCTCTCCGTCCCGCGATCCGCCCTGCTCGGGTCCCCGATCGTCGAGATCGAGCTCCGGTCGCGCGACATCCGGTCGCCGTACGAGCTCGGGTGCCACCGGGATCGCCGCCGGCTCGGCGTTCGCCTCGGACACCTCTGGATCGAGTCGGGGACGGGCGCGCCGTGACCGGCGGCCGGGCGCGAGGTGTCAGCGGGCGGTCCGCGACGGCACCGGCGCGACGTTCCAGATCGTGCGCGCGTACTCGCGGACCGCGCGGTCCGAGGAGTACCGGCCGGCGCGCGCGGTGTTGAGGATCGACGAGCGCACCCAGCTCGCCGGCGTGCGCCAGCGGGCCTCGACCTCGCGCTGGCAGTCGGCGTACGCGCGGAAGTCGGCGAGCACGAGGAACGGATCGCGGTACAGGAGGTCGTCGACCAGCGGTGCGTACAGCGTGCGGTCGCCCGGCGAGAACTCGCCGCTGGCGATCAGCTCGATCACGCGCGCCAGCTCGCTGTCGGCGAGCTCGTCCCACGGCCGGTAGCCGAAGCGCCGGGCGATCGCCTGCTCGGCGGTCAGGCCGAACAGGAAGAAGTGATCGGGGCCGACGGCGTCGCGGATCTCGACGTTGGCGCCGTCGAGCGTGCCGATGGTCAGCGCGCCGTTGAGCGTGAACTTCATGTTGCCGGTGCCCGACGCCTCCATGCCCGCCGTCGAGATCTGCTCCGACAGATCGGCGGCCGGGTAGATCCGCTGCGCGGTCTTGACGCTGAAGTCGGGGACGAACACGACGCGCAGGCGGTCGCGGGCCCGCGGATCGGCGGCGATCGCGTCGGCGACGCCGTGGGCGAGCCGGATCACCAGCTTGGCGGCGCGGTAGGCGGGCGCGGCCTTGCCGGCGATCACGATCGTGCGCGCGACGCCGGCGTCCTCGCCGGTGCGGATCCGCTCGAGCAGCGCGATCGCGTGCAGGAGGTTCATGTGCTGGCGCTTGTACTCGTGGATCCGCTTGCACTGCGCGTCGAGCATCGCCAGCGGATCGCACGGCAGGCCGTAGGTCTTGCGCAGCCACTCGGCGAGCTCGCGCTTGTTGGCCTGCTTGACCGTGCGCCAGCGGTCGCAGAACGCGGCGTCGTCGGCGAGCGGCTCGAGCTCGGCCAGGCGATCGAGGTCGCGCAGCCAGCCGTCGCCGATCGCGTCGGTGATCAGCGCGGCGAGCCGCGGGTTGGCGAGCCCCATGAACCGCCGCGGCGTCACGCCGTTGGTCACGCTGGTGAACCGCTCCGGCCACAGCTCGGCGAAGTCGCGCAGCACCGTCTGGCGCAGCAGCCGCGAGTGCAGCTCGGCGACGCCGTTGATGTGGTGGCTCGCGACCGTCGCCAGGTGCGCCATGCGGACCTGCTTGTCGCCGTCCTCGCCGATCAGCGACATCCGGCGGATCCGCGCCTCGTCGCCGGGGAACTTGGCGCGGACCTCGTCGAGGAAGCGCCGGTTGATCTCGTAGATGATCTCGAGGTGGCGGGGCAAGAGCCGGGCGAACAGCGGCAGCGGCCAGGCCTCGAGCGCCTCGGGCAGCAGCGTGTGGTTGGTGTACGCGAGCGAGCGGCGCACCAGGTCCCACGCCTCGTCCCAGCCCAGGCGGTGGACGTCGATCAGGAGCCGCATCAGCTCGGGGACCGCGAGCGACGGATGCGTGTCGTTGAGCTGGAGCGCGAACTTGTCGGCGAACTCGCGGATCGTCGCGCGCTGGAGCAGGAGCCGGATGCAGTCCTGTAGCGCGCACGACACGAAGAAGTACTGCTGCTCGAGCCGCAGCTGCTTGCCGGCCGGGCTCGAATCGTTGGGGTAGAGCACCTTGGTCAGGTTCTCGCTGCGGATCTTCTGGTCGACCGCGCGCCAGTACTCGCCGACCTGGAACGCGTCGAGGTCGAACTCCTCGTCGGCCGCCGCGCTCCACAGCCGCAGGAAGCACGTGGTCTGCGTGCCGTAGCCGGCGATCGGTACGTCGTACGGGGTGCCCTTGACCCTGCGCTCGGGGACCCAGCGCACCTCGAGCCGGCCGTGCAGGTCGGTCGTGTGCTCGGTGACCCCGCCGAACCCGACCGGGTGCTCGATCTCGAACCGCCGGACCTCCCACGGGTTGCCGTTGCGCAGCCAGCGATCGGTGCGCTCGACCTGCCAGCCGTCGCGGATGTCCTGGTCGAAGATGCCGAACTCGTAGCGCAGACCGTGGCCGATCGCGGGGATGTCGAGCGTCGCGAGCGACTCCATGTAGCACGCCGCGAGCCGGCCGAGGCCGCCGTTGCCCAGCCCGGGCTCGACCTCGTGCTCGATCAGCTCGTCGAGCGAGATCCCGAGCTCGCCGAGCGCCGTGCGCGCCGCGGTGCGCAGCCCGAGCGCGAGCAGGTTGGCGTCGAGCTGCGGGCCGATCAGGTACTCGGCCGACAGGTAGATCACGCTGCGGTGCTTGCCCTCGAAGTACATCCGCGACGACTCGACCCAGCGGTGCAGCAGCCGATCGCGCACCGCGAACGCCAGCGCGAGGAACTGGTCGTTCGTCGTCGCGACCTGCGGGAACTTCGCCAGCTCGAAGTACAGCTTGCCGATCAGATCGCGGCGCAGCGACTGCGCGTCGTCGCGCGGGCGCGTATCGTCGTTGGGCTCGATCATGCCACCAACGTAGCGCATGCGGCGCGAGCTGTGCCGGGGCGGCGGCCGTCTCGCTGTGCCGCTCCGGACCGCCGCACCATCACCGGCGCGCTACGGTTCCAGCCATGTCGGAACATCGAGCCACCATCGAATGGGCCGGAGGCGCCAGGCCGGAGGACTTCCTCAAGCTGCGCTACACGCGCGAGCATCGCTGGAGCTTCGACGGCGGCGTCACCCTCGAGGCGTCGGCGTCGCCGTCGGTCGTCCCCGCCCCGTGGTCCAACCCGCGCGGCGTCGACCCCGAGGAGGCTTACGTCGCCTCGATCTCGAGCTGCCACATGCTCACCTTCCTGTTCGTCGCCGCCAGGGCCGGCTTCGCCGTCGCCAGCTACCGCGACGAGGCCGTCGGCGTCATGGCCAAGACGCCGGCCGGCGTCGCCTGGATCAGCAAGGTCACGCTATCGCCCCAGATCAGCTACGCCGGCGACAAGCAACCCACCGCCGACGAGCTCGCCCGGCTCCACCACGCCGCCCACGACGGCTGCTTCATCGCCAGCTCGGTCAAGACCGAGATCGTGGTTGCGTAGGCGGGCAGGTCGCCTCGCGATTCGGCTGCGCCCACGTCGGCGCGAAGCCAACAGCTCCGCGCCGATGTAGGCGCTTCTCGCCAGGTCTACTGGGGATTCGATTCAGGGCTACCGCCAAATCTGGCCACGTTGCGCGAGTCCGAAGCGTCACTGGCGAAGTGCCTCGGCGACCTCTCTTCCTCCGAGATCCGGATCTCATAAAGATCGAAAGGGGCATTGGCGCGAGCACCGGGCTGTGAGCGGGTACGCAGTGCGCGCCCGCTCACAGTCCACTGCTCGTATCCATGCCCCATTTCTTGATTTATGGATCTGATTCGGAAGAGAAGAATGCACCGGGTCGAGTCGATGGTCCTTTGAAGGGTCACGGATAACTCAGCAGCCTGCGACAACCCGCGCCCACGTGGACGCGAGGAACGCACTCATGCCTTCGGCGCCAGACAACACCGCAGCGACGCGAAGGTCCGTCGCCTGAGCATCATCGCTGCCCGCCAGAGTGGCATCCACTGCCGAAGAGGCAATCGCCGGCTTCCATTCCAGTCGGGTCAGCGCCGCCTGGGTGGGCGCGAAGGATCATCGCGCGAACCTGCTGACCGCGCCCACGTGGACGCGAGGAACGCACTCATACCTTCGCCGCGGGACAACGCCGCAACGACTCGAAGATCAATCGCTCGAGCGTCAGCTCGGCCCTACCCTCTGCGGCGAGCGCCGCGTCTACGGCCGCGCAGGCAATCGCCGGCTTCCATCCTAACCCGGTCAGGGCCGTCTTCGCCTGCGCGCGAAGCATCGCCGAATCGAGCCTGCTGACCGCGCCCACGTGGACGCCGATGTTGATTTTCGAGCTTCGCCAGCGCCGCGGCGTTGCGCGCGGGGACGTCGGCGAAGGCTTCGTGCATCAGCTCGGCGAGCTCCTCGTCGGTGGGCTCGTAGTTCGGATCGCCGAGTTGGTCACGCGCCGCATGCGGAGTGACCATACCATGCGCGATCGATCGGCCTACTTGGCCGGCGTACGCGGCGGGCTACTTGGTCATCACCAGGTAGGCGAGGACGCCGATCGCGGCGACGAGGATGACGATCAGGACGAAGACGAGGGCGTTGGAGCGCGCTGGTGCAGCTGGGTGCATGCGCGCGCCGAAGCTGTAGTTGTTGTTGTTGGGCAGGCCGTTCGGGCCGCTGTGGTGAGCGGGGTGGGCCATCGGCGGGGCCATCTGGCTGGGCAGCTGGTTGAGCGCGGGGTAGCCGAGCGGAGCAGGGCCGGGATGGCCGAGCTGGCCGGGATAGCCCTGGTTCATCTGGCCGGGATAGCCGGGGTGGGCGGCGGTCATGCCGGGTGGCAGGGGCATCGGGTTGGGCCGGCTGCCGGGGATGGGGCCGGGGCCGGGGCCGGGGCCGGGGCCGGTGGGGGGCTTGGAGCCGAGCGGTGGGCGGCTGG
>VBLP01000161.1 GCA_005887925.1 Deltaproteobacteria bacterium
CGGTGCACGCCGCGGTCGCGTTCGAGCGCGCCAAGCAGTATCCCGACGCGACGGCGGCCTGGAAGTCGCTGCTGCATCATCCCGGGCTGGCCGGGCACGCCGGGCACGCCGGGCACGCCGGGCTCACCGGCGGCGTGAACGGCGTGGCGCACGCCTCACCGGGCGCCCGGGCCTACGAGGCGGCGCTCGTCCACTTCAACTACGGCCTCGCGGCGGTCCGGCTCGATCCGGGCTCGGCCGAGGCGCGCCGCGCGCTGATCGAGAGCCAGCGCAGGCTCGAGCAGGTCGCCGACGACTTCGAGCAGGCCGGCGAGCTCGAGCGCGCGTTCGACTGCTACCAGATCCTGCTCAAGCTCGGCAAGGAGTCGGCGCAGTTCGAGAACCTCGCCGAGGGCTACGTCAACTGCATCCGCGTGCTGCGCGACGACAACCTCAAGTTCTACGTCCTGCAGTACTACGAGGACTTCATCAAGCTCGCGCTCGAGCGCGGCGAGCTCCACGCCGCGGCGACCCTGTATCAGGAGGCGGCTGCGTTCGCGGCGCGCGCCGGGCTGCCCTACGACCGCCATTACCAGCACAAGTCGGCGATGACCTGGATGCGTTGCGCCGACAAGTTCGTCGAGACCGGCGTGCCGGTCCAGATGATCGAGAACGCGCTGCTCGCGGCGGCGTCGCAGCACTCCGCGGTCGGCGACTACCCGGCGGTGCGCGAGTGCTTCGAGAAGCTCGCCGCCCTCGATCTGGCCGAGCGCGCCCGGAAGCGGTTCGCCACCATCGCCCAGCGCTACCGCGGCCTCGCGGCGCCGCCGGTCGAGCTGCCCGGGCTGCCCGACTACCTCAAGCAGCAGCACGCGTACGCCGACATCTGGTTCGTCGACCTGCTCGAGTGGGAGATGGACGGCGATCCGCACGCGGTCGCGGCGTCGATCGTCGGCGACCTGCGCTACCCCAACGGCATCCGCCGGCGCGCGCTCGTCGTCCTGCTCACGCTCGCCGACGCGCACGCCCGCCGGGCCCAGAGCGATCCCGAGACCCTGGTCCACGTCGCCGAGCTGCTCGGCGAGCTGCAGTCGTACGCCGCGCTGTCGCCGCTCGAGAAGCTGTTCGCGTCGGGCGACGCGCTGATCCGGCGCGCCGCGGTGCGCGCGCTGCGCTACCTCTACTTCAAGCGCTCGTTCGTGATCGTGCGCAGGGCGCTGAACGACTCCGATGCCCAGGTCCGCGAGGCCGCGCTCGTCGCGATCGCCGGGCTGCACTTCCCGCACGCGTTCAACCCGCTCGCGCGGATCTACCGCGAGACCAGCGATCCCCGGGTCCGCGCCGCGGCGCTGCAATCGATCGGCAAGATCCAGACCGTCGAGGCCGGCGAGTTCCTCGTGATGGTGCTGCGCCAGGAGACCGGCCACCTGCGCGACGCCGCGTACACCGCGCTGACGCAGATGGACAACGCCGACGTCCTGCCGATCCTGCGCCAGCACCACGAGATCGAGACCAACCCGCAGGTCCGCGATACGCTCGGCGAGCTGCTGCGCCGGCACTGATCGCCGGGCGTGGCGTAAAAGCGTCGCTGTGGCGCCGGCGCCACGGCCGCACGCGCCGCGACCCCAGTCAGCTCGAGGACTTGGCGCTCATCTTATATTTTGTGTTCGATGCGATCGTTTGGCCGGGCCGCTGCGTTGATGCAGGACATCGCATGTCTGGCACTCCCAGGATCGCTGCTCGGTCGCGCTGGCTCCTGCGCGGCGCCGTGGTGCTCGGATCGATCGCGCTGATCGCGTTCGCATGGCCCGGCGAGTCGACGGCGCCGCTCGCCGGCGACTTGCACGGCAGCGCCGCGAGCCTTCACCGCGCGGGGGCCGCCGCGCCGGCGTCGTCGATCGCGGCCCGCTCGGCGGCCGGCTCGCAGCGCGCAGCGCTCGCCGGCGCGCTCCGCCTCGAGGGCCAGGTGATCGGCGCGGACAAGCAGCCCGTCGCCGGCGCGCGGGTCTCGATCAACGACGGCCGCGCCGCCGTGACCGAGGCCGATGGCTCGTTCGCGTTCGACGGCCTCGCCGCCGGCCGGTACCGCGTCATCGCGGAGCTGGGTGATCGCTACGCCGAGGACCAGGACGTCGCGCTCGACGACACCAGCGAGCCCGTCACGCTGACGCTCGTGCGCGGACCGACCCTCGTGGTCCACGCCGTCGAACGCGACCACCGACCGATCGCCGGCGCGACCGTCGAGGTCAGCTCGCGGAAGTTCGTCACCGGAAGCGACGGCGCGGCGCGGATCCGCGGGGTCGACGGCGACGACGAGTACGTCACCGTCTCGGCGCCGGGTCACGTCGGGGTCCACGAGCGGGTCATCACCAGCGACGATCCGGCGGACACCGTCGAGTGGACGGCCGTGCTCGACCCCGGCGCCGAGGTCACCGGCACCATCGTCGATCAGGATGGCGTGCCCGTCCCCGACGCCTACCTCGAGCTCGAGTCGGTCGGCGGTGGCCGCAACCACTCCGCGACGGCCGACGAGACTGGCGCGTGGCGGGTGCCGGGCGTCGGCGCCGGCCCGTACGTCGCGCGCGCCAGCTCGAACCGCCACATCCCGACCGCCGATCAGCCCGTCGAGCTCGACGGCGCGCACGCCACGGCCGGCCTGGTCGTCCGCGTGCAGCTCGGTGGCGAGATCACCGGGCTCGTCGTCGATATCACCGGCCATCCCATCGCCGACGCGCAGGTCAGCGCCGCCGGCGGCGGCGACACGACCGATGCGAGCGGCCGGTTCACCGTGCGCGGTCTCGCACCGGCGACGTACACGGTCACCGCGAACACCCGGACCCTGGGCGCGGCGCACCAGGACGTCGTCGTCGCGCGCGGCCGGCCCGCCGAGCTGACGTTCGTCCTCGTGCCGTCGAGCCTCGCCGGCATCGTCGTCGATTCGCGCGGCGAGCCCGTCGAGAACGCCAGGGTGATCGCGTCCTCCGACGCGCTGGGCGTGTACGACCTCGTTCACAGCGACGCGTCCGGCCACTTCGATCTCGGAGGGCTGCTGCCGGGCCGCTACCAGATCGTCGCGCGGCGGCCGGACAGCGCCGTCGACGGGCCTGCGGTCGAGGCCACGACCGCCGATCGCCGCATCCGGCTCGTCGTCTCCGAGCCGGCGGGGATCACCGGCAGGGTCATCCTCGACGGCGCCCCGGTGCGCTACTACGGCGTCGCCGTCGGCCAGGATCCCGGCAACCTGTTCCTCCAGCCCGCGCCGGTGCGCTCGCTCGACGGCCGGTTCCACCAGCCCGACGTGCCCGCCGGCAAGCTGGTCGTCATCCTCCTCGGTCCCGGCTTCGAGCGCCGCGTCGTCGACGTGCAGCCCGTGGCCGGCACGACCACCGACCTCGGCGACATCGTCGTGACGCGCGGCGGCCGACTGCGCGGTCGCGTGATCGACGCGGGCGGCGCCGGCGTCGCAGGCGCCACCATCCGCGCCACCGGCTCCGGCCTCTCGCACGACCTGACCCGCCTCGACGCGACCCTGCGCGGCGAGTGCTGGGCCACCAGCGACGCCCTCGGCTCGTTCGAGCTCGCCGGCCTGCCGAGCTCGCTCGACGGCTTCGAGATCGAGGCGACCCATCCGGCCCACGGCAGCTCCGCCACGCGCCCGCTCGCCCCCGGCGCGACCGACGTCACCCTCGTCCTCGGCCCCAGGCCGTGACGTCCAGCGGCTGCACGGCTCGATCACTCATCGGGCGAGCGAGGACCGGCAGCGTCTGGCATACTGGATATGAATCACGGAGACGCCATGGCGCGCTATCTCGGCCTCACCAGCTTGCGGGAAGACGTTGCCCTCTACGCGCAGGGGCAGGTCGCTGCCGGCCGCTTCGCCAGCATCGAAGACGTACTCTCGGCCGGAGTCGAGGCGCTGCGCGAGCGCGACGAGGCGGATCAGGAGTAGCTTGCCTACGCTCGAAACGAAGCCGAGAGCAGCTTTGCGGCGCTCGACGAGGGCGAGGGCATCCGGGGCACTGCCGACGAGCCTATGGCTCGCATCGACGCCGCGGTTCGAATTTCGCCGCCGCGGACCTGTCCTCTGTCTTGACGGCCGGTTCCGCACCTGTGAACATTTCACGGTAGCGTGAACACGGCGGTGCGGGTGTCCAAACGGCTCATCGACGTGGCCGGAGCGTCGATTGGCTTGGCCATGCTCGCACCGCTGGTTCCCTTGGTCGCTGTTGCGATTCGCCTCGAAGCACGAGGAGGACAGCTCATCCTCAAGAAGCGTCGCGCCGGGCGTCTTCTGCGCGGCAGGGGGTCGAGCGCCGAGTTCCGGGAGTTCGCGATGTTGAAGTTCTGGACGGGGGCGGAGGACGACCTCCAGGACGCGGTGCCCGCTGCTGCTCCCGGGAGGGTGGGACTGTTCCTACAGCGAACGCGCCTCGACGAGATGCCACAACTCATCAACGTTCTTCGTGGAGATATGAGCCTTGTGGGGCCGCGTCCCGAGCGGCCGGAGGTCATGAAGATACTGGCAGCCGAGTGTTCCGGATTCGAAATGTCATTGAGTGACCTGAAGCCCGGAATGACCGGGCTCGTAAGGGTAACCGATCTGGGGGCCCCCCGGTTTCCGGTGGATGGCGTACTGGAAGCGGGCAACGACGCCGAAGGGATCCAGCCGGCTATCGACGACGACCTGCAGCTCAAGCTCCTGCTCGATCTCAAGTACGTCACGGCCATGGAGAGCTTCTCCGAGTTCCTGCGGCTCGAGTTCGCAATCCTGGCCAAGACACTGAAAAAGTTCATCGAGAGGCTCAGACCGTAGCGCGCCGAGGAGGCGTGCTGCCTCCGCCGGAGTCGCGCTGGATCCGGGCGAGCACCTCACGGCAGGCAGAATGCTTGAGCGGATAAGGACGGGAGATGTCCACGGCTCGGGTGGCGCGTTCGACCGCCTCTTCCTTGTTGTGGTTGACGAGGCAGAACCGGGCCCACGAGGACAGCGCCTCGGGAAGCAGTTCGGCATATCCGCTGTCGTGGCTGCGCCTCAGTGCCTGGACCAGATGGCCCTCTGCCTCGTTGACGTGGACGGCTTCTCCTCCGCGCTCCGCCAGTGCGAGGTGGGATGTTCCAAGTGCCCAATCGATGCTCACAGCATTCCCCGCATGCGGCAGCGACTGCGCTGCTGCCTCGTGCCAGAGCTCGGCGGCTCGGCGTGCACAGTCGAGGGCTCTCTGTGGATTGTCGGCCGCAAGCCAGGTGCGGGCACGGTAGATCTCGACTGTCGACAGTGCGTCTGGCCTTTGTGACAGGAGCTCCTCGGCTCGACGCAAGAGCACGTGCGCATGCTCGAGCTGACCACGCAGTGCGTGGATCGCACCGCGTTCCAGCGCGTCAAGGCCGTCATCGCGATCGCCGACCTCGAGGAGAGCTTCAGCGGGCAGGACGTGCTCGCTCGTCGGTCCTCGCGCGGTGGCGGCGAGACCAACCACCCGGCGGAGCTCTTCCGCAGTCACCAGCCCTGCGGCGCGCAGCTGGAGGTTCACCACATTGGCCAGGCGCGCACGCCAGCCCGTGGCACGCCCAGATCGGCGCTCGCGCGCTATGAGGTCGATCCGGACCTGCAGGGTATGCTCGGCCTCGTCCAGTCGCCCCAGCAGGATCTGCGTGCGAGCCAGGTTCCCGAGCGCCACGGGCAGCGCGCGTCGATCGCGGATCCGAGAGTAGTCCTGCACCGCCTCCACGAGAACGTCTCGAGACCTCTGCGGATCGCCGGTGCGTGCGTAGACCACCCCGAGCGCATTCAGTACCCATGCTCGATCCCGGCTGGTTTCAAAGGCAAATCGGTGCCTCAGTTGTTTCCCGGGCTCCTCGAGACCCAGACGCTCGAGCAGCTCCTTGCACTCCTTGTATGCGCCCTGTTGAACGAACAGAGGAACGAACAGGTTCTGAGAGAAGATATCCAGTCCGCTGTCCAGGTGGCCGGCGGCCATGGCCTGGCGGAATCGCGTCCGGGCGTCGTCGAACTCGTCCTGGTTGCGCGCACTGGAACGGAGCCGAGCGCGCGTGGCCGCCAGGTGACCCCAGATCTCCTCGTACACGGACTTCCGCGTCCGGAGCTTATCGTTGATATAACGACGAACGCTGGAGTGCATCTCGAACGTGCGCTTCTCAAGGTTAATCGAGAGCAATCCGCGGTTGCACAGGGCGGTCAGATCCATTTTGAGCCTGTGCTTGTCCACCGACGCCATCGACCCGGCTACGCGTTCGAAGGTCACCGCAGATTGGAATCCGGCGATCCGCCGCATGAGCTCGCGCAGCGAATCATCCTCCTTGGCTTCCGGATTCCGGAGATGGTCGTAGGCGAATTGCAGGAGATGCGTCAGTTTCCGCGTATCGCGGTCTTCCGGGTTGCTCTTGCTCAGCTGTGCCACGCCAATCTGTGGAGCATGTCTGATCTCACCCCTCAGCTCGGGATCATTGACCAGCACGCCGGCTAGCAACCGCAAGCTTAGAGGGTGAAAGTCCCACTGTGCCGCGGTCTCTCGGAGCTCGTCCTCGCTGCCGAGAACATGCTGGCTGCGAAGGAACCGGACTGCGTCAGCGGGATCCAGCCCACCGAGATCCATGGGCTTGTGGCAGTTGCTCTTCTCGATCTCCTGAGGAGTGATACGGGTAGTGAGCAGGATCCGGCTCTCGGTGGGGCAGCAGGCCAACTCCTGTAGGAAGGCCCGCGCCAGGGGATCGGCGCACGACCGCACTCGAGTGCTGGTCTGGCTCGCCTGTTCGGGAAGATATGCCTCGAGAAGACGCTCGACGCCGTCGAGCACCACGAGCAGGCGCCGTTTTCCGAGCTGGCCCGCTAGGCGCCGAGCGTCCCTTTGTGAGAGCAGAGCTCCGGCTTCCTCTTCGCCATTACTCAGGTAGCGCAGGCCTTCGCGCAGGAACTCGGCGAACTCCGGGCGCTCATAGAAGCTCCACCAGATCGTTCCATCGGGACGGGATCGGGCCGGCAGGGCGCTGTGGTTCACGACCCTCTCCGTCGTGGATTCCTGACCGAGCAGCGGGAAGCCGAGGACGTCGTGCCAGAGCCAGACCCATGCGAGCGACGATTTGCCCAGGCCACCGAATCCTCCCAGCACAAGCACGGCAGGTCCGGTCTCAAACCAGGCGGTTATCAACAGTCGCTCGTGCTCCCGACCTGTGAAATGATTCTGAAGCGGAAAGCCCTCGGAGAAGCTGGGAGAAGGCGGCAAGGCTGCGTCGCGCCCCCGCATCCCCTTCCGTCGCAGAAGCTCCCAATTGTGAAGCGCAACGACGACACGCCATGCGAGCTCGTGGGGTTCCAGGAAGGTGTCCCGCGTGTTCCCCATCGCCGACACACGCTCGCGAAATCTGCGCTGGCGAGCGTAATCATTACTTTCCCATAGCTGGGGTGTCATGGGGAAGTTCTCATTGGCCACGAACATCAAGCGAGGAATGTCATTATTTACTGCGACGTCATACTCGTACTCGGTGAACGATCGACCGTCCGGTACGCTGGTTCCGAAGAAATGTCCCACTAACCCGACGAAGACATCCGCTCTCATCACCTGGTCGGCGCACCACCTGACGGGGTCAACGTCGCGGGCGCCGAAGTCCTCCATCGCAAGACAGTCGAAGCCGTCAAGTCCGCGAATGGCGTTTCGGACCGCGTCGCGATGGGTGCGCAGATCCGCCCCTGTGGAGCTGAGGAAGACCGTGTGCTTCATTCGTATCCTCTGGTCGGACCCTCGAGCATCGAAGCTCGCGTCCATTCCGGATCATGCGGCTGAACGCCAGGGCAACGTCGCCGGTCACTATCCTGAGTCGCCATGACGCTCTCGATCATGCACGCGACGAGGTTGCTGCTCGACATCTGCTCCGTTAGAAAGCGCTCACCCGGCTCGACGGCTCTCCGGACCAAATCTTGGTGGATGCGCAACACCCAGCTTCTTGATCGCGATAGCGAGTGGACCGAAGATAACGCTCGCATGGCAATCGGCGAATGGCGGCGGACGGCACGTCAGTTGCCGTCTTGGCGCGCAGATTGTCGACCGCAAACCCGGGCACTGTGCGGCTCCGGTTGCCCGGCAGCGCTGCCCAGCATGACCCGTCCATGTATCATCCCGGCGTGCGACGCAGTCTGATCGCGATCATCGGGATTATTGTTGTTGTCGCAGTGGGCTGGTACCTGCGGCGAGCGCCGCAAGCGCCCGCGGCGGATCCGCCGGCGCAGGCGACCCGTATCACTCCCGATCTCCGGCGTCAGATCGCCGATCGCATCGCCGCGGCGCACGCGATGCGCGAAGCTGCCGCCGCGGGCGCCGCGGCGCCGACACCGCGGCCGGAGCTGGGCGACCCGCCGCTGTCCGGCGAGCAGCTCGAGGCGCTGAAGACGCCGATCCTCACCGCGCTGCGCGCGACGTTTCCGTTCCTCAAGGCGTGCTTCGAAAAGGCCAGGCGCGCCGGCATGGCTCCCGGGTTCCAGATCCAGGGCAAGCTGGTCCTGACCGGCGATCCGGACGTCGGCACGCTGGTCGACGCGGACAGGCTGACCGACGATCACGACCAGCCGCTGCCGCCCGAGATCGACGACTGTTTGCGCGGCGAGCTACAGACGATCGAGCTGCCGCCGTTGCGCGAGGGCGACAAGGTGTCGGTCACCTACGTATTCTCCGACGACAAGTGACTGTGGGCGAGCCCTCGTCAGCGGCTCTGTGCGTCAGGGCTGCTCTCGCCTGGGGATGAGCTGGCGCGCGGAATCCGCGAGCCACTGCTCCAGCTTGTGCGTCACCGGATCACCGATGCTCGCCCAGCCATCGACGACACCCCACTTGACCAGATGCGCGAGCTCGGACAGCGCGGCCTTGACCTTGTCGCGGGCTTCGGCCGCCCCGAGGCGCTGGTCCGGCCTGAGCTCGCCGAGCTTGCCGATCAGCTCGGCGCGGCGGCGCCTGATGCGCGATTCGAGATCGGGCCCGGAGGTGCCGGCCGGGGCTGCAACGCCCGGTTGCGGCGTGCTCGCGATGGGGGGATCGATCGCCGCGTCAGCCCTGGCGTCGGCGCGAGGATCCTTGGTCGTGTTGATCGACATGGTCGCAGGCCATGCAAGCCACGGGCCCCCGCGCTGTCGCCATGTCGAACGGCAGCATCTCGTGCACGGGAGCGCGGTGAGATCAGGCGCCGTCCACGTCATCGCTCCGGACGTCGAACAGCAGGATCTCGGCGTGCTTGCGTGCGATCAGCGAGACCGCGCGCTCCGCCGTGACCACCGCGCCATCGCCGGCCGTCAGGACGAGGTCGGCGAGCGCGATGTCGCCGTCCACGATATGCAGCCACGCCGCGCGCCCGACAGCAAGCTCGTGAACGACGTGCTGACCGGGCTCGAGCAGCGCGGAGAAGATCCGGGTGTCCTGATCGATGCCCAGCGAGCTGTCTCGGTGGTCGCGCGACGCGATAAGGCAGAGTCCACCGCGGCGCTGCGCGGCGCTGAACCGTCTCTGTTCGCGCCCGGGCGCGATCTCGCGCGTCGAGCGAAGCTGGATCTGGAACACGTGCGCCCATTCGATGCGCGACGCATTGGCCTCGCTGTGCCGGGTCTCGCAGGTAGCGGTCCGGCGCTGAAACTCGCCCGCGTGGATCACGCCGGTGTCGCCGGTCGCGTCCTCGTAGGCGACCGCGCCGTCGCGGACGTAGGTGATGATCTCACCCTGGTTGCCGATGCGGCGGGGAATGTCGGCGCGCGGAGGAAGCCGGCTCTCGTCGAGGGCCTCGAGCGCTCCCAGCCGATCGTTGCGATCGAGCGGATCGAAGGTTCGCCAGACCTCCCGCCGGAGGCGGCGGTCGTGGTGGCGTTGCGTGGCGAGGCGAAGACGGATCATGGGTCGATCTCACCCCTAGCAGAATCGTGACCGCATGATAGTCGAGCAGATTCATATATCTACAAAGAGAACGCGAGCTATTTATTCAAGATGAAGTACTCTGTCCATCATTTTGAATAGATCGATCATGCGCGCTGATGAGCTGGATCACAAGGAGCTCCTGGAGCTGGATCCGGAGGGCGGAGTGCTCCGCTTCGCGGGTCAGCGCGCGCTGCTGTTCGACGCCGTCGCGATGGGACTGTTGCGCAAGTATCTCGTGGAGAACTTCGGCAGCACGGCCGCGCGCACCGTGCTCACCCAGTTCGGCTTCGCGCACGGCTGGCGCATGGCCGAGGCGATGCGCACCGAGTTCCCTTGGGAAAGCGATGATGAATGGCGGAGCGCCGGCACGCGCATCCACGCGCTCGAGGGCCTGTTTCGCGTCGAGCCCGGTAGCAGCGGGCCGCTGTCCAAGTCCGGATCGATGGTCGTGGCCTCCTACGAGGCCGAGCAGCACCTGCTCCACTTCGGGCGCTCCGACGTGCCCGTGTGCTGGACCATCTGCGGCCTCACGAGCGGTTATCTGAGCCGGATCGCGGGGAAAGATACGTACGTGCTCGAGGACGGCTGCGCGGGCAAGGGCGACGCCGCCTGTCATCTGTTTGCGCGCTCGCGCGAGGACTGGGGCGGCGAGCGCGCCGACGAGCTGCACTTCTTCGAGCCGACCCGGCTCCAGGAGTGCCTGGATGTGTCGCTCCAGCGCGTCACCAAGACCCTGCAGGCAGCAGAGCGCAAGCTGAGCCGACACCGGCGAGCGCTGGTCCAGGTGGCGCGCGATATCGAGGAGCCACTCGGGATCATCACCAAGAGCACCGCCATGCGGCAGCTGGTGGATCTGGCGCGCCGCGTGGCCCGGGTCGACTCCACCGTGCTCATCACCGGCGAGAGCGGCTCGGGCAAGGAGCGGATCGCGCGGTTGCTCCACGATGAATCCGCGCGCGCGGTCGGACCGTTCATCGCGGTCAAATGCGGAGCCATCACCGAGACGCTGCTCGAGAGCGAGCTGTTCGGACACGCGCGGGGTGCGTTCACCGGTGCGACGCAGGACCGAGCGGGTCTGTTCGAGGCTGCCAACAGCGGGACGCTGCTGCTCGACGAGGTCGGCGAGGTGTCGCCCGCGATGCAGGTCAAGCTGCTGCGCGCGCTGCAGGAGCGCGAGATCCGCCGCGTCGGCGAGAACCGCAGCCGGCGAGTCGATGTGCGGGTCGTGGCCGCGACGAAACGCGATCTCGCGCACGGCGTCGCAGGCGGTGCGTTTCGCCAGGACCTCTATTACCGGCTCAAGGTGGTCGAGCTGCATGTTCCCCCGCTGCGCGAGCGCAGAGACGACATCTTGCCGCTCGCACGCGTGCTGCTCGCGGACGCAGCGCTGCGGATGAAGCGCAAGATCTCCGGTCTGGTCCCGAATGCCGCCGACCAGCTGCTGCGCTATGGCTGGCCGGGAAACGTGCGCGAGCTCGAGAACGCGATGGAGCGCGCGGTCGCTTTGGCGCGCGGAAGTCGCGTCGAGCTCGAGGACTTGCCCGAGGAGATCCGCCACACGCTTCCCCGGGCAGCTACCAGCGGGGTCGTGCGTCCGCTCGACGAGATCGAGAAGGAGTACATCGTCGCGGCGCTCGAGCTCAACAGCGGGAATCATACCCGCACTGCCCAGCAGCTCCACATCGGGTCCGCGACGTTGTACCGCAAGCTCAAGAGCTACGGGCTCATCGGAGCGCCCCGGACATCGAACGGCAGCCGGCGTAGCGATCCGATGTGACGTACACGGATGTACTTCACGCGCGGCGTCGCGCAACGCCGCCAGTCGGGAGCGTCGGCTCGCCGTTATTCAGGGCGTATGGGCGGGAGCCGCCGCCGCGGCCGCGGTCTCGGGTGGAAGCAGCGGCAGCGACGACCAGCAGCGCATGCATCGCGTCGCCGCTCGCATGCCGATCCCGCCGCAGGTCGGGCAAGTCCGTAGCTCGGGGGCCGGTCCCAGCGCCAGGACCTGGACCATCTCGTCCCAGGCCGCGCGCAGCGCCACCGGCGGTGGCACGGTCGCGAACTGGCCATCGATTGTCGCGACCAGGGCGCGCAGCGTCACGACAGCCTTGTCTCCATAGCTGATCGACATTGGAATTCCTTTGCCCTCTGCTTGTGCATGCGGCGCGCCACTGCCGCGATCGCAGGGTCTGCGTCACCGACGTGCCCGGTCCGCATTGTCCGGACGCGCCTTCGAATCGACCGTACGTCATTTTCGAGCAAACCTGTGGCCACCATCTCCCGTTGACAACTCATGTTTCGGGGAGCATTAGTACACGAGTGGGTCGAGGCGCTCATGCGGCAGGGAACGAGAAGCTCATCTAACGTGCTGTTGGTGCGACCGCAGCCATCGGCCCCGGCGGGCCACGAGGTTGCGATGGATCGCGCGTACGCTGACCCGAGCCACGACGCGGTGGTCGACGCATGGCTTGCGCGATCGATCGACCACGGCTCGTCCATCGAGATCGTCCGGCTGTTCCATGCAGCGCTGGACGTGGTCTGGAACAGCACGGTAACGATCCTCGGTTCCGTGACCCTCACCGCAATCGCGGAACGGGTGCTTCACAACGCCACCGAGCGATACACATTCCTCGCTGCGGTCGATCCGAGATCGAACGGCGATGCGCGTGGAGTAGAGCGACTGTACGAGCGGCTGGCCACGGTGCCGCGGGCAGCCCTGATCGAGGGCCTGCGATATGGTCTGATCGAGCTGCTCACCATCCTCGGAGCACTGACAGCGAATGTGCTTCGGGCTGATCTGCATCGGGCGCTCGAGGCCATCACGACAACTTCTGATCCGGAGTTGCCGGGGAACGTTCAGCCCCGATCTGGCGTCGCGCGCACCGAGATGCAGACGTGACCAGGCGCGACCGCCGAGAAGTCGATAACCTGGTGATGCTGAGATATCGCGAGACCCACGGCAGGATGGATTCGATGCTGACCGTGGTGAAGACCCGCGGAAGCGAGCACGATCCCGGGACCCATCAATTCTCGATCGGTCAGGGAGGAGTACGCCTGGACCAGCGCGGAGCGAGCGGATGACCACAGAGATCGCGACGAGTGGATATCGCCGGCTCGAGCAGCTGTACGAGGTGAACAAGCTGTTCAACGCGTTCGCGAGCGTCGATGATACGGTCGGCAAAGTGCTCCAGGTCGTTGCAGCCACGCTGCCCCTGGAGAGCGCGCTCCTGGTCCAGGCGACGATCGCGAGCCATACCGAGATCACCGTCTGGATGTGCAATGACAGCGCGCCTGCGCGCCTCCTGGCGGCGAGAGTCCGCGCCGTGGCACTCTACGCCTACCTCGTCGGCGCTCGATCGATCGAGGCCCTCGACCTGCGCGTCCGCGCCGGGTCGGCGACGCTACCGGCTCCGCGTGATCGCCGGATCTCGAGCGAGTCGCGGCGGTTCATCATGATCCCGCTGGTCTTGGCGCGCGGAATGGTGTTCGGTGCGCTGCAGCTCGAGGCTGCGTCCGATCTCGATCGCGATGACGTCGAATTCGTCAGCGCGCTGGCCGGCCAGCTCGCGATCGCGCTCGACCGCGATCGGACCCGGCGGCACGACGTCGTGCGGCGCCGCGAGGCCCAGCTGTCGCAGGCGAGGTACGAGAGCATCATCGATCGCCTCGACTCCGCTTTCGTCTGGGAGGCCGATCTCGAGTCGCACCGGCTGTCCTACGTCAGCGGCCAGGTCGAGCGCATCTGCGGGTTTTCCTGTCGCGAGTGCCTCGACCAGCGCAACTGGTGGCAGTCTCACGCCCATCCCGACGACCGCGATCTCCTCGACCAGAGCTTCGCGCGTGCGCTCTCCGAGCGGGGCAACCGGAGATTCGATCATCGCGTGATCGCATCCAACAAGACGATCGTGTGGCTCCGCACGAGTGTGCGCCTGGCCGATGTGCCGGGGGAGACACCGCGGTTCCAGGGCCTGTCGTACGACATCACGGCAGCGAAGGCCGAGCAGCGCCGGATGCAAGAGCAGGTGTCGCTGGCCAGCGCCGTGATGACCCACCTCGAGGAAGGCACGCTCGCGGTCGATCTCGATGGCAGCATCACGTTCATCAACGATGCCGCGACGCGCTTGCTCCGCTGCAGTGGCGACGGGACGCTCGGCAAGGGTGCCGTCGACATCGTGCGCGTCGTGAACCGTGACGGCGAGGTGCTCGCGTGTCCACTGGCGCTCGCGATGCGCACCGGTGCCGTCGCGCGAAGCGATGACCATCTGATCCTCCGGCCGAACGGCTCGCGGTTCCGGGCGAGCTACACCGCAGCCGCGATCCGCTGCGAAGGTGACGTGGCCGGTGCTGTCCTCGTGTTTCGCGATATCACCGAGCGCAATGCGACCCGGGCCTCGAGCTGAAGCCGCCGCTCGCGACGACGGTCTCGAGGTGCCGGCGCCGGCGCGGAACGCCGCGCTCGGTGCCTAGCACGGCCGTGCGCGCAGCCGCGTCACGTTCCTCTCCGGCCGAGCCGACACACACGTGACCAGCACGTGACAAACCGCGGTTCCGCCGCGACGTAAGGTGCAAGTATGCAACTTGACTGGCTGAAGCAGACGACGCTCGTACGGCGATCCACGTACGTCCGCGAGCTACGGCCGGAGCTCGCTCCCGAGACGGCCGAGCCGGCCAGGTCGAGGCTGGCATTCGTCCCCGGCCATCTCGCCGTGATCGCGATCGCCGCCTGTGTGATCGCAGGTGGCTGGATCCCGTACCCCTTGGTGCCACTGCTGTCCCTGGTGATCGGCACGAGCTTCGCCGGCCTCACGTTCGTGGCGCACGAGGCGATCCACGGCGCGATCGTGCGCGGCCGGACCGCCCGATGGATCGTCGGATGGCTCGGGTTCCTGCCGTTCACGCTGTCACCGCGGCTGTGGGCGGCGTGGCACGATCGCGTGCACCATGCGAACGCCAACCTGCCCGAGGACCCTGACATGTATCCGACGCTCGCCGAGTACCGCGCGAGCAGCCGGATCCGCTTCCTGATCGACGCGTTCTCCCTCGGAGGTCGTCGCTGGCGCGGTGCGCTGAGCCTCGTCCTCGGGTTCACCGTGCAGAGCGCTCACCAGCTCTGCGTCGCACGCCAGCGCGGATTCCTCGCGCCGCGCGCGTTCTGGATCGCGATCGCGGAGACCATGGCCGGCGTGGCGACCTGGGCGGTGGTCGCCGCGCTCGTCGGGTTCGTGCCGTTTCTGTTCGTGTTCGTCCTGCCGCTGCTCGTCGCCAACGCGATCGTGATGGCATTCGTGCTGACCAACCACAACCTGAGCCCGCGCGTGGAGATCGACGATCCGCTCGTCAGCGGGCTGAGCGTCACCGCGCCGCGCTGGCTCGAATGGATCACGCTGCGGTTCGGATACCACGTCGAGCACCACCTGTTCCCGGCGATGAGCTCGCGCCATGCGGGCGCCGTCCGCGATCTGCTCCGCGCGCGGTGGCCGACGCGGTACCAGTCGATGCCGCTCCGCACGGCGATGCGCGAGCTGCATCGCACCGGGCGCGTCTACAAGGACGCCACGACGCTCGTCGATCCTCGCACGGGCCGCGAGTATCCGACCCTGATGCCGTCTCCTTCGAATTGATGCCGCCCGAGAAGGAGTAGATTCGGCGGCATGTGGCCACCCCCCTTGTTTCGCCAGCGGCCGGCCGTGGTGCAGATCATCGGTGGCCTGGTGTTGCCGCCGGCATTCGGCGCGCTGTGCGGCTTCATGCTCGGCACGTCCGCGCCGGCGTACAACGTGCTGATGCTGCTGGCCGGGATCGGCGGTGTGCTGAACGGCTTCGAGCATGCCGGTGCGCGAGAGGGCGTGCTGCGCGGGCTGGTCGGCGGCGTGCTGTTCGTGGCAGCGCTCGTCGCGATCTTCGAGCTGCGCGGGGCGCCAGCACTGGTGCCGCTTCCGGCCGCGCTGCCGGTCATGGCGGTGATCTACGCGGTGATGGGGATGCCGCTCGGCGCGCTGGGTGGGTGGCTGCGCCGGCGGTCGGAGGCTCGGCGAGCTCGCCCCGCTGCGGCGGCAACGCGCTAGCATGCTCGCATGCAGGCGATCCGCACGCTCGGCCAGTTCGTCGAGGACGAGCAGATCGCGGCCTGGATCGCCGGCGCGCTCGACGCGATCCACCAGCGCGCCGCGCACGAGGCGAAGAAGGCGGGCAAGTCGCTCAAGCTGACCGTGTCGTGCACCAGCTGCACGGCGAAGAAGACGTGCTGCTGGTCGATGGTGGTCGCGCGGCTCTACGAGGGCGTGGCGATCGCCGACCGGCTCGTGCGCACCGGCCGCGACACGCCGGCGCTGCGCGACGAGCTCGGCGCCCGCGCCGAGGCGATGGAGGCTGCGTCGCCGCGCGACTGGCGCACGCCGTGCGTGTTTCTCGACGAGCGCGAGCGCTGCACGATCTACGACATCCGGCCGAGCCCGTGCGGCATCCTCCACGTCTACACCGATCCGGACTGGTGCACGACGCTCGCCGGCGACATCCAGGGCTATGTCGCGCAGGAGGAGCTGACCGCGGCGATGGAGATGGAGGAGGTGTTCCGCGATCGGCTGTCGCTGCGCAAGAAGGTCGGCCGGCGCTACCTCGGCGTGCTGCCGCGGATGGTGCTGGTCGCGCTCGAGGCGTGGGACCGCACCGACTTCCGCGACTACCTGCGCCAGCTGCCGTGGCCGGGCGAGGCCGAGATCGCGCGGTGGAGCGCGAAGGCGCGAGCCCGGGCACAGTAGCGCTCGGGTCCCCGCGTTCATGTTGCGTGCCATCGTAGCGCACCGTTGCGCGGCCGCCGAGGTCCGTGCGACGATGGATACGGATGCACGACTCGGGGCTGGACGAGCTTGCGCCGGGGACCTGTGCCGTCGATCTGCCCACGATGCAGCGCCGGCGGGGGCCGCCCGTCCCTGGCGCGGGCAGCGCGCGCCGCCATCGCAGGCTGACCGGGCTGTCGGGGCTGCTGCTGTTTGCCTGCATGTTCCTGCCCGCGGTCAAGGGCTGTCACCAGCCGGTGATGGCGTACGAGGTGCCGCCGTTCCTGCCGCCGTACCTGTACGGGCTGGTGTTCGCGCTGACCGCGATCGTGTGGAGCCGGCGCGGCCTCGCGCTCGCCATGCTCGCGCTGCGCGTGCTCGGCTCGCTCGTCGTGGTCGCCAGCGTCGTGCTCGTCGTGATCGCGCCGCCGATCGGCGTGATCGAGCTGATGATCGGCGCGCTCTTGCTGGTGACGGTGGGGATGTTCGGCACCAGCGAGCCGCGGATCGTGGCGAGCGGGGTCATGGTCGGCGTGGTCAGCGTCGTGTGGTTCGGATGCTGGGCGGTGACACCGGATGCGCTGATCGGCGTGTACCTGGCGCTGGTGAGCTCGGTCGGGCTGCTCGCCGGCTGTCTGGCGTGGCTGCGCGAGCTGGTCCACCGCTCGCCGGTCGACATGCCGCTGGCCGTCGCGGCGTACGATGGGGCCGCGCGCCGGCGGCGGTGATATCCTCGCCCGATGAGGGCAGTGCACGCCACCGCAATTGCGATCGCCTGCTGGGCGGGTTGTGACTCACGCGCGACGGCGTCGGACCCGACGGGGCGGTCCGAGCAGCGGTCGCGCGAGTACGAGAGCTGCAGCGCGAGCGTGCAGTGCCAGGACGACCTGCGCTGCTTCGACCACGCATGCCGCCGCACGGTGCGCTCGACGGTCGGCGACTACTACGCCGCGGCCGGCGCGCTCGCGCGCGGCAAGGGCGATCTCGAGGCCGCGATCGCGGCGTACGCCCAGGCGCTCGCCCACTACGACGCCGAGAAGGTCGCGCTGCCGCCCGACGTCGACTGCGCGTACGGCGCGGCGCTCGCCGCCGCCCGCAACAAGAGGGACCACGCCGAGCTCGGGGCGCGCGTGCTGCACCGCTGCGTGCTCGCCGCGCCGGTCGGCAGCCGGCTGCGCGATCAGGCGCTCGCCGAGCTCGCGACGCTCGCCGACGCCGGCCTCGACCCGGTGCTGCTCGGCGCCAACAAGATCGCCGACCTCTATCTCACCAAGGGGCCCGCGCGGCCGGCGACCGACAAGCTGACCGTCGCGGTCACCGCGACACCGATGCCGAGCGGTAAGAGCTATGCGCAGATCCCCGAGAAGCTCGGGGAGGCCGACCTCCGCGCGGCGCTGGTCGCGTGCTGGGACGCCTACACCGCCGCGAGCAAGAAGGACGCGCTCACGGTGGCGATCGGCATCAAGTCGATCCTCACGCCGTCGGAGTACGAGGACGAGCCGGGCACGATCTCGGTCAAGCTCGACCCGCAGGTGGCGCTGCCGCCGGGCAGCCCCGAGGGCGCCGCCGACGCCTGCGTGCGGCAGGTCGTCGAGCCGGCGATCAAGGGCCTCCGGCTGACCGACGCGTTCGCCACCAGGCTCGCGATCAGCATCAAGTGATGCGCCCGCCGGGGGAGTAGGCCCGCGCGGCCGGCCGTGGTAGCAAGCGGTCGTGGACGGAAAGCTCGACCTGCGCGCGATCACGCTCGGCGAGGCCGAGGCGTTTGCCATGGCGCAGGGCTGGCCGCGGTTCCGCGGCGAGCAGATCTGGCGCTGGGTCCACGACAAGGGCGCGCGCAGCTTCGACGACATGACCAACCTCGGCCGCGAGACGCGCGCGCGGCTCGCCGACGCCGCCGTGATCGGCGGCCTCGAGATCGCCGAGATCCAGACCTCGCACGACGGCACGCGCAAGCTGCGGCTGGTCACCCGCGACGGCGAGTCGATCGAGAGCGTCGTGATCCCCGACGGTGACAAGACCACGCAGTGCATCTCGTCGCAGGTCGGCTGCGCGATCGACTGCCAGTTCTGCGCGACCGCCAAGCTCGGGCTGCGCCGCAACCTCGACGCCGGCGAGATCGTCGATCAGGTCTACCTCGCGCGCCGGCTGCTCGCCGAGGTCGAGCCGGGCCGCCGGATCTCCAACCTGGTGTACATGGGCATGGGCGAGCCGCTCCACAACTACGACAACCTCGTGCGCTCGCTCCGCATCCTCACCGACGACAAGGGCCTCGGCCTGTCGCAGCGCCGGATCACGGTGTCGACCTCGGGCCTGGTGCCCAAGCTCGAGCGGCTCGGCCGCGAGGACATCCGGCCCAACCTCGCGGTGTCGCTCAACGCGCCCAGCGACGCGATCCGCGACGCGATCATGCCGATCAACCGGAAATGGAACATCGCGCAGCTGCTCGGCGCGCTGCGCGCGTACCCGCTCGAGCAGCGCCGGCGGATCACGTTCGAGTACGTGCTGCTCGCCGGCGTCAACGACGCGCTCGCCGACGCCGCCCAGCTCGCGCGCCTGCTGCGCGGCATCAAGTGCAAGGTCAACCTGATCCCGTTCAACCCGCACCCCGAGTCGTCGTACGCGCGGCCCTCGCACGCCGCGGTCACCGCGTTCCAGGACGAGTGCCGCCGGCTCGGGCTGCCGACTTATCTGCGCACGCCGCGCGGCGACGACATCGACGCCGCGTGCGGCCAGCTCGCCAATCGCACGGCCGGCGCGCCGATCGTGCCGCTGCGGATCCGCAAGGGGCCGGCGGCGCCTCCGCCGCTCGATCTGCGAACGCCGAGCGCGGAGGGCGGGGACCCCGACGGCATTGCCGGCGGGGCGGGGGACCTCCCCCGTGGGATCATCTGACCGAAACCTTCCCTTCGCGGCCGTGATAGCCGTCGCGCCGAGGTCGGGGCGATGTCGTGCCCCGCCGCGATCGCCGCCGCCTGCAGTTCAGCGCGCTTGGCGGCTGTATGGCTGCGCACGCATCCGTGCCGCAGCGCGTGGCCGCCGTCGCATCGCGCGCGGCCGGGGCGCGACAGGCGGCCGAACCCTGCGCTCACCCGTATGAATAGCCGTGGGAGCCTCGCGCGTTCCATCGTCCGTGGGTAGCGTCGCAAACCGGCCCCGCCGGACCGCGTCCTGGGTGGGCGTCCCCGATCCCGGCCGACGGGCGAGCTCACCCGGCTTCGACCCGTACGCCGCGAGCGGGAATCGGTCCGTGCAGCTCGGGTCCCGGAGTACGATCGAGACAGTGGCTGGCCCCGGTCCTGCGCTGACGCCGATGCCTTCTCCGGGGCGAGCGCTGCTGCGCATCGCCGGTGTGTTGACCCAGCTCGCCTGCGGCGCGTGCCTCTTGATCGGCACGATCGGCATGGTGCTGGCGATGGCCGGCCTGGTGTTCGGCGGGCTGATCTATCGCGGCGGCCTGGTCAGCATGCTGGTCGCCGCCGCGATCGACGCCGGCTTCGGCATCGTGCTGGTGACGTTGGAGCACGACACGCTGCGCCGGCTGCTCAAGATCCTGCCGCCGTCGGACGTCGCCACCATCAGCGATGCGCTCCGCATCACCGGGTTCGCGATGATCGGGGTCGGCGCGGTCTGCCTGATCGCGCTGCCCCAGGGCATTCGCTACGCGCGGTGGTTCCGCGACGCCGCGGCGACCCGCACCGCGATGTCGACCGCGCGCGGGTTTCCGCCGCCGCCCGTCCCGGTCCGCAGCTCGGCGTACATCATCCCCGCCGAGCACCAGCCCGCGTCGCGGCGGCGGCTGTACATGGTGCTCGGTGGCCTGGCGATCGGCGCCGGCGCCGGCATCGGCGTGCTGGTATCGTCGAGCCGATCCGGCGACGCATCCGCCCACGCACCCGCGATCACCGGCTCCGGCTCGTCGGGCTCCGGCTCGTCGGGCTCCGGCTCGTCGGGCTCCGGCTCGTCGGGCTCCGGCTCGCCTTCCGTCGAGCCGCGGGTTCCGCCCGACGCGGGCGTCTCGGCCGCCACGCCGCCCGACGCCGGCGCGGTCGCCACCGTATCCGACGCCGGTGCAGTTCCCGGCGCCGGCCGCCGGCCGGCCGATGGAAGCGGCGTCGCGCTCAAGCCGCTCGGCTCCGTCGGAGACCTGATGCTCGCGCAGCACGCCGCGATCGCCCGCGCCGACGCCAAGGCGTTCGCCGCCCTGCTCGCCGCCAGCGCGTTCGGCTTCGGGGTCGACGCCGGCGAGGTCGCCGACGGGCGCGACGCCGTGGCTGCCCAGCTCGCTCGCGATCTCGGCGCGCCGCCCGCCGCCGGCTTCACCATCGAGTCCAAGGCGCTCGCGATCGGCGAGGACCGCGGCCACGCCTGGATCGCCGAGCAGCTCGACGTCGGCGGCGCCGGCCGCGAGCCACGCAGCTTCGCGATCTCCGAGCTCGCCGCCAAGATCAACGGCAGCTGGCAGGTCGTCGCGCTGCACTGGGCGATCCCCGTCGACGACGCCACGGCCGAGCGGCTCGCGATCCTGAGCCGGCTGCCCCCGCTGCGCGCGGTAGCCGATCGGCAGGCCGGCTCCGGCGAGCTCGACCAGGCCGTGCGCGCCGCGTTCGCCAGCCGGGCCGCGTTCGCCGACGCCCACAGCGAGCGGATCGACGCGTTCAACTACGGCAGCGGCGGCGAGCGCGCGCACGGCGGCGCCGCGATCAAGCGGATCTTCACGCGGCTGAAATCCAAATTCCATATCCGGGATGGTGCGCGCGTCGTCGCCGGCGGCGCCTGGGATCCGGCGCAGAGCGGCGCGCCGTGGATCGGCTGGGCCGCGCTCAACGTCGATTACACGTCGAAGACCCGCGCCGGCACCGACGTGACCCAGACCTTTCGCGTGCTCGCAGTCCTGATCCGCGAGGCGAGCGGCTGGAAGATCGTGCAGACCCAGTGGTCCAACGGCGGACCGATTCACTAGCGCGCTGACACCGCTGCTCGCTCCGGAGTGCTATTGCCCTCGATCGGGCCCGAGGCGAGCTGCACGATGGACATCCTGCCCAGGCCGCTCGGTCCCGACCTCGCCTGCGGCCCGGCGTGATCGCCGAGACCGTCGCCGCCGGCGCCCTGTACTCGTTCTGAGCCAGTCACCGCCCGGGCGCGACCCACCGCCGGCGTCCGTTCGCGACGACGGCCGCGAGGATGCCGACGATGACGGGCACGACCGCCGTCGCACCACCGCCCGTCACGAGCGTCGTGATCGTCGCACCCACCATGATCACCACGAGCCCAGCGGCCGCGAGCGCTGTCAGGCCGCGCTTGATGTTCAGCGCGCCCGGGAGGATCAGCCCGAGGGCGCCGAGCACCTCGCACACGCCGATGAAGCGCAGGAACGCCACCGGCAGCGGGGCTTGCTTCGCGAGCGTCTCGGTCGCCAGCACGAGCTTCGCCGCGCCGGCGAAGACGAACACCAGCGCCAGGACGGCCTGGACGATCCAGAGCGCCACGTTGCGCTTGCCGGACGCCTTGGTCTCCGCGCTGTGTCGCGCG
Organism: Deltaproteobacteria bacterium; assembly: GCA_005887925.1. GTDB lineage: Bacteria > Myxococcota_A > Polyangia > Haliangiales > Haliangiaceae > JABFXX01. Next base: position 22,196 of record VBLP01000161.1, read on the forward strand.
ATATCGTCGGTCGGGATCGGGTTGGAAGGCATTGCCGTTTCTCCTGTGTGGTGGCTCCGAGAGCCGGTTTATCAGGGCGACGAACTTCGTGGCCCGAAATCGACACGGCATGCCGGATTCATCCCAGCTGCAAAAACCGCCCGGATATCAACGACACGGACCATCCGCGATCGAGGGCGAGGTCGCGCTCCCAGCGATGAACACGGTCGATGCCGGGACCTCGAACGCAGGAGACGATCGTCCGCGAATCGGCTTCTCCGTGCCGCGGGTTCCGGCTACGGTGCAGCCACGATGTCCGTCTCCAACGTCGACCTCAGCGCACCGTGCGATCACGTCGAGCAGGCCCAGATCCGCCGCGTCAAGCGGCCGGCGCGCGGCTGCGAGGACTGCCTGAAGATCGGCGGCCAGTGGGTGCATCTCCGCGCGTGCTTGACCTGCGGACACGTCTCGTGCTGCGACTCGTCGCCGAACCGCCACGCGACCAAGCACTTTCAGACCACGCGTCACCCGATCGTCACCTCGGTCGAGGTCGGCGAGGACTGGACGTGGTGTTACATCGACGAGCAGTTCCTGTCGACGTGAGCGAGCCATGGCGCGCGACGCATCGCAGGGCGAGATGTTCCCGACGCTCGACGATGCTTGCCCACCGCGCGGCCGCGCGCGCTGAATCGGCGCGCCGAGATGCGACCTGCGATGAGCTCAGCGCCTGCGCGGCGCGACCAGCCGCTCGAGATGCGCCGCCGCCGCCGCGGACAGCCCGAGCTGCGGCAGCTCGTCGTGCAGCTGTCCGAGCGTGCCTTGCCCGGCGACGTAGCCATTGAGCCGGGCGGCGACCGTCGACTCGACGAGGTCGCGCGACGTGTAGTCGTCGAGCTCGGTGATCAGCATCGGATCATGCCGGAGGTAGTACTTCTGGTGGTAGTCCTCGGCGAGGTGGAACCGCGCGCCGGTGACGATCGGTGCGCTGATCCCGAGCCGCCGCGCGGTCGCCTCCTGCTCGGCGTCCATGCAGAACACCGCCTCCATGTACTGTCGGCTGTAGCTCGGTCCTCCGCGCCGGTTCGCCCAGATCTGCCGCAGGAGCTCCTCGTACGACAGCCTCGCGGGGTCGAAGTCGACCTGGAACACCTCGGTGTGATCGGCGAGGTCGTGATACGTCGGATCGGCGGTGCGGCCGCCGGCGTAGCCGACGCGCGTGCGAACGATCGCGGGGTGACACCCGAACCGGGCGTCGGGGCCCCAGAATCAACCGAGGGCGAAGGTCGCGGTCTGGGTCGCCGGTGATGTGCGGTCGAGTGGACGCAGCATGCCCCAGTATACGCCCACAGCGCCGGCAGTTACGGTCCCCGCGTTGGTGCATGATAGCGGCATGGCGCCGCCCGAGTCCTATCCCGACACTCTCCTGCTCATCGACAACCAGTGGCGCGAGGCGGCGGGCGGCAAGACGCTCGACGTGTTGAACCCCGCGACGGGCGAGCGCATCGGCCGCGTTGCCCACGCGTCGACCGCCGACCTGGATCTCGCGCTGGCCGCCGCGCGGCGGGGCTTCGACGCCTGGCGCTGGGTACCCGCGAACGAGCGCGCTGCGGTGATGCGCATGGCGGCGGGGCTGGTTCGCCAGCGCGTCGACGCGATCGCGCGGCTGTTGACGATGGAGCAGGGCAAGCCGCTGGCCGAGGCGCGTGCGGAGGTGCTGGCGGGCGCCGATATCATCGAGTGGTTCGCCGACGAGGGGCGGCGGGTGTACGGCCGCATCGTTCCGCCGCGCAACCTCGCGGTGGAGCAGCACGTGCTCAAGGAGCCGGTCGGACCGGTGGCGGCGTTCACGCCGTGGAACTTCCCGATCAACCAGATCGTGCGCAAGCTCGGCGCTGCGCTCGCGACCGGCTGCTCGATCCTGGTGAAGGCGCCGGAGGAGACCCCGGCGTCGCCGGCCGCGCTGCTCGCCGCGTTCGTCGATGCGGGCGTGCCGCCCGGGACCGTCGGCCTGGTGTTCGGCAATCCCGCCGAGATCTCGAGTTACGTGATCCCGCACCCGGCGATCCGCAAGGTGACGTTCACCGGCTCGACGGCGGTCGGCAAGGAGCTGGCCGCGCTGGCCGGCCGGCACATGAAGCGCGTGACGATGGAGCTCGGCGGCCACGCGCCCGTGATCATCGCCGAGGACGCCGACGTATCGCTCGCGGTAAGGGCCGCGGGCGCGGCCAAGTTCCGCAACGCGGGGCAGGTGTGCATCTCGCCGACCCGCTTCCTCGTTCATCGCAGCGTGCGCGACGAATTCGTCCGCGCGCTGGTCGACCACGCCCAGAAGCTCAAGCTCGGCAACGGTCTGGCGGACGGCACGACGCTCGGACCGCTGGCCAATGCGCGGCGGCTGACCGCGATGGGCAAGCTGGTGGGTGACGCGCGTCAGCGCGGCGCGAAGGTCCTGACCGGCGGCGAGCGTGTCGGCGGTGCAGGCAACTTCTTCGCGCCGACCGTGCTCGACGACGTGCCGGTCGACGCCGACGTGTTCAACCACGAGCCGTTCGGTCCGGTCGCCGCGGTGCGAGCGTTCGACACGCTGGACGAGGCGATCGCCGAATCGAACCGTCTGCCCTACGGGCTCGCGGGCTATGCATTCACGCGCTCCCTCCACCATGCCCACCAGCTCGCGCAGCGCCTCGAGCTCGGCATGCTGTGGATCAACCAGCCGGCCGCACCCTCGGCCGAGATGCCGTTCGGCGGCGTGAAGGACTCCGGCTACGGGTCCGAAGGCGGGCCCGAGGCGATGGAGGCCTATCTGGTCACCAAGACCGTCTCGATCATGACCGGCTGATCATCTCGTCGGAGAATACTTGTCCGGGATCTGGCCGAAACTCGGACGCTTGTCCGAGATCCGGCCGATCTCCGGACAAGATCGTGTCGCTCAGTCGCTAGAGTATTGCGCTCGCAGTCTGTTCCGCATCCGGGTTCCGGTCCCTACTGCGTCGGTCCCTACGGCGGTCCCTACCTTTTCGAGGTGCGACCGGTCCGGTAGGGACCACACGCATGAGCGCCTCGACGCCTGCGCATTGAGGGCATCGATCCACTCCTCTGGTGCCGGTCATCCCTTCCACCTGGGGGTTCGCTCCAGTTGCTGGAACGTGTCATCGTGCGGTGCTACGGCGCGCTCCGATACTGAGCGCGCGTTCAGCCACAGCCGCTCGCTGGTCCAGCAAGAGATCAAAATGCTTCGGAAAAATCGATCGCTTGCTGTCGTTGTCCACCAGCGATCGGTGTTCACGCTACGGGCTCCGCAGGTCCTCCGAACGCCCGCGGCTGTCGACCTCGCGATCGCCAGGCCACTTACGAACCGCAACCACACGATCGCATCGCAATGCGCGGCGGTCGGCCGAAAATTGCGCCCGAACCGAATGCTCCCGGGGGCTTGCCGATTGTCAGAGCGGGGTCGTAGCGTGATACCTCGCACGCTGGGGCTGGCGCGAGGATGGCGCAGCGGCTCCGTCCTTGACCATGTTCACCCTAGAAACCCCTTACGTCAGGTCAGTCCCTCACCGGCATCGAGCCGGCGCAGGTCGTGACGATCGTTGCCGCCGTCCCGGTCGGCAACGGCGCCGTGCAGGCCATCTTCAAGGCCGCGGACGGAGCGGTCAGGCAGCGGCTGCTCATCCGCGCCGACGAGCCCAACAGCGGCATCGCGACTGTGGAGCGGCCTTGATCGTTCGACGGCGACAACTTCAGGCTTGCCGTCGAGGCCAAGCGGATCGATCCGATCAGCGATCGCCCACTTTGTCGACAAGTACGCCTGGACGCCGATGAAGCGAACATGCTGAAACCCTGCGCGCATGCTCCCCAATCCCAGTGGGACCATATCATCGGCGTCGGCAATGGTTTCGAGGCGCTCAAGCATCCGCCGCGCCGTCCGTCGCGTCTCGAGCAAGCGAATCCAGTGGTCGATATCCGCACGGAACTTGAACACTGGCTTGAGGTGGTCCCGCAATGGGGCGACCACACGGGTGCTGTGCTGGCTGAGGTTGACAACCTCCTCGATGCCGCGCAGGTCATCCTTGGCGACGCGAAGACGATCTCCGAGGATGGATGGGACCGCGTAGAGAAGCGGGCGAGGTCCTACGGCGTCGATGCCACGCATCATCGGGTTGGCGCAGCTTGGCCATCGGCGCCACGAGACGACCTCCGCCAACTCATCGATGTATGCGAGCGAGAGACTGACGATGCGCTCGGAATCCTCATCGGATCGGCGTGTCGGGCGCTTGTCTCGCACGTTGGCTTCATCGTGGGAGAGTTGTGAGCCGATGACCGCGAGCGCGACGGCGTGGCAGCCGACGACGGTTCGACGCGTGATCCGCGTGCTTGCGACCAGCACGCGGCCGATCGAATGCGAGCTTGACGATGGCGCGCACGCCTTCGTGAAGGTGCTCGGCAACCCCGAGGGCCCGAGTTCCCTGACGTGCGAGTTCATCGGGACTGAGGCGGCCCGGCTGCTCGGGATGCCCGTGCTCGATGTCGCGCTCCCCGAGTTCCCCGACGCGCTGTGTAGGCCGCTCGATCACGGACTCGTGCCACAGCGAGGCCCGTGCTTCGCGAACGCGCGCCGTGCAGGGCATCTCGTGGGACGGCAAGGGCGAGATGCTCGACGCCGTGGAGAACCCGGAGCACATCGCCGGCCTGGTCGTGCTCGACACCTGGTTGCGGAACCCCGATCGCTACTTCGTGCGGGCCGGCGAGATCCGGAAGAACCTTCGCAACGTGTTCCTTTGCCAAGACGGCGCGCCTCGTGGCGCGTTCCGGCTGATGGCGATCGACCACACCCATACGATCCGCCAAGACCGCGAGCTGACACCCCAGAACCTGAACATCGACCGGGAGCGGGAGGCGGTGCTCTACGGGCTGTTCCCCGAGTTCGGGAACCACATCGAGCGCGAGGACCTCGAGCCCTTCATCGAGCGCCTTCGCCACGTTGCGCGGACCTCGGACCTGGACGAGGTCGTCCGCCGGACGCCAAAACAGTGGCTTCCAGATGGGCAGGTGCGCCAAGATCTCCCAGGCTTCCTCAGGCGGCGTGCTACGCATGTCGCCGACCACATCGAGACCTGGCTAGCCGCCGACTGCAAGTGGGCACCATGACCAAACCCGGATTTTACAGCGTCGTGCAGTTCGTCCCCGACATCGAGCGCGGGGAGGCCGTGAACGTCGGCGTGATCGTGGGCGCGCCCGGGCTCGGGATGCGCGTTCGCATGGCGGAGCGGAACGAGTACGTGAAGCAGTGGTTCGGCGCGGAGGCGTACGACGAAACGCGGCTTGGGTTCGCGAAGTCTGGGCTCGCGGAGCGGCTCAAGGACGTGGAGCCCAGCGCGGAGGCGCTCGCCACGTTCCGCGCTCAGGAGGCTGGCCAGCTTCAGCTCACGCCGCCGCGCCCGATGGTGGTCAAGAACCTGGACGACGAGGTGATCGCGTTGTTCCTGCGGCTGGTCTCGGATCCCGAAGTGCAGCGTCGCGAGCGCCGAACGCCGAAGCCGGACCTTCGTCGAATGGTTCGCCAACTCAAGGCCAAGAACGTTCCGATCGAGCCACGGCCGCCAGTCACCGTCCCGATCTTGGATGAGCCGCTGACCGCTGACTTCGCGTTCCAGAACGGCGTACGGAACATCGTGAAGGCCGTTGGCCTGTCGGGTCGCCAGGAGACCGCGTTGGAGGAAGCGAGCGACTACGGCTCCAAGGGTCTGCTGATCGCGAAGCATCCGGACCCGACGGCGGGGAAGAGCAAGCTGATCTTGGTCGCCGACATCGACGACCGGCAGCTCTTGGAGCGCGTCGAGCGCCTGCTCGACGACCACGGCGTGCGACTGGTCGAGGCCGACGAGCTGCCGAGCTTCACGGCCGAGGTCGAGCGCGAGGCGCATTGATCATGACGACGAGGAACACTGTCGCGGCTGCGCTTCAGACACCAGCGTTCTCGCTGTTGTCGACGCCAGTAGTTCCGTCCCTACCGTGTTCAGTCTGCGAGCTGGTCCCTGCTTCGGTCCCTACCTTTCCGTGGCGCCGTGAAACGCCTGGATACGCCTCGAAACGGTCAACATATTGTAACTTGTAGATCTCCAAGTAGTTTCAAGCTCGTCGGAAGTCGTCCGAGATCCGGCCGATCTCCGGACAGCGTCGAGTGTGATCTCGCGACGTTGCTGCGGCCCGAAGCGTGCTCTCGGCCTTGCGCGTGTTCCCGTCATCCCGTGTTCGAACCCCGGACCACTCGGTCCCATGGAGGTATCCTTGGCCATGCCCTCTGACGCCGCCGGCGCTGGCGCCGGTTCCGACCTGCCCGACATCGACGACCACCTCGTCGAGCCCGGAACCCGCTACGAGATGCTCGACG
>VBLP01000655.1 GCA_005887925.1 Deltaproteobacteria bacterium
GAGTCGGATCTCGAGGTCCGCATTACCGGCACCGTCGTCGTCCATGACGTCGGAGAAGTGATAGGTCCCGTCCGGAATCTCCGCTATCGCGGAGCGCAGCCGTCGCTCCGTCCGCAGAATCAGCTCGTCGATCGCGCCCTTGAGCGTCCCCATGTCATAGGTCACGAGAAGCTCCGCGAACCGCCTCTCGGCGAGACGACAGGCGGCGACCTGTGCCAGCAGATCTCCCTGACGCTCCTCGGTGACTCGCGTGTTCAGCAGCACGAGGGACAGCACGTCATCGACCAGCTTGCCGCCACGGTACAACCTGACGACCGGTACACGCAGCCCTTCTTGGTAGATCTCGGTCATTCCGCCCGCCATGCTGCCGGGCGACATCCCGCCGAAGTCCGAATGGTGGGCGATGTTGGCGATGAAGTACACGAGCTCGCCGGCATGAAACAGCGGCATCGCGAAATTGAGGTCGGGCAGGTGTGTTCCGCCCGCGACGTACGGATCATTGGCGATGAAGATGTCGCCCGGGGCGAGATCGTCGGCGGGAACCGAGCTGAGAAGCGCTCCGATGAGCCCGCCGAGCGAGCTCAGGTGGATCGGGAGGGAGTCCTTGGCCTGAGCGACCAGCCGGCCGCGGCCATCGAACAGCGCGACGCTGTGATCGCGCCGCTCCTTGATGTTCGAGGAATACGAGCTCTTCATCAGGGCGACGAAGCACTCGTCGACGATCGACTCGAGCGCGTTGCGGAAGATCTCCAGCGAAATCGCGTCCAACGACTTCTGCGCGCTCATGCGGTGACCTCGACCAGAAGGTTGCTGCAGGCGTCGACGAGCGCCCTGTCGCCGGGGAAGACGACCGTCGTTGCATCGAGCTGCTCGATGATCGCGGGGCCCGGGAAGGACATACCTGGTAGCAGCTGGCTCCGCCCGTATATCGCGCATGGGACCGGTCCGGAGCGGTCGAGCCATACATCGCGGATTGCGGGCGCTGGCGGGATCCGCCCTGATGCCTCTTCCTGACGAACGATCGATATTCGAGCCGGCACGCCGGCTCTGACGCGCAGGTTGAGAATCTCGACCGGTGCCCGCGGGTTGCTGGTCCCGTACTGACGCAGGTGAGCCTCGTGAAACGCCGCAGCGAGCGTGTCGGCGGCGAGGTCGGGGCTGCCGCCGGCGAGGAGCCCAGGGTCCGCCGGTACGGCCAGCTCGTAGTTCTGGCCGACGTAGCGCATATCCAACGAGACGCTGAGAGCGCGCTCTCCGGGAGCTACGCCCTCCTCCTCGTACCACTCGTATGCCGACGATCTGAGCCTCGTGAACGCCCTGACGAGATCCGGGTGATTCGTCGCGGCAACCCGCAAGCGGGTCGTGGCCACGAAATCCTCGGTGAGATCCGCCGCGAGCAGACCCTGCGCGCAGAGAATGCCGGGATATGGCGGTATGACGAGCTCGCGGATACCGAGGCTCGCCGCAACGGCCCGGCCATGCAGAGGGCCGCCACCACCGAAAGCCAACAGCGAGAACCTGCGGGGATCGTGACCGCGCTCGATCGATACGGCGCGAATGGCGCGGACCATATTGGCGACGACGATGTCTATCGCTCCGAGCGCTGCATGCTCGATGCTGACGCCCACGGTAGCGGCGATCGGGGCGAAGGCCGACCGAGCCCTCGTCAGGTCGAGAGGCAGTCTGCCGCCCAGCAATCCCGCCGGCTCGAGACGGCCGAGGATCAGGTTGGCATCCGTTATCGTCGGCTGCTCGCCGCCGGTTCCATAGCATGCAGGGCCGGGGTGCGCACCGGCGCTCATCGGTCCGACTTTCACCAGACCGTCGCGGTCGATCCACGCGATCGAGCCCCCGCCCGCGCCGACGGCATTGACGTCGACCATGGGCAGTCGCACGGGGAACCCTCCTACGTTCCCTTCATACGAGCTGGCGAACTTTCCATCTCTGATCAGACAGACATCCACCGGCGCTCATCGGTCCGACTTTCACCAGACCGTCGCGGTCGATCCACGCGATCGAGCCCCCGCCCGCGCCGACGGCATTGACGTCGACCATGGGCAGTCGCACGGGGAACCCTCCTACGTTCCCTTCATACGAGCTGGCGAACTTTCCATCTCTGATCAGACAGACATCAGCGCTCGTGCCGCCCATGTCGAGCGTAATGACGTTCGGTCGCCCGGCGCCGCGAGCGATGGCGGCCGCACCCACGGCCCCCGCCGCAGGTCCGGACAGTGCCGTGCGAATCGGGAAGCGGGCTGCCTGCGTCGCGGACATGAGCCCACCACTCGATTGATTGATCCGCAGCGTGGCTCCCGGCACGGACTGCCTCGCCTGCCGTTCCAACGAGGTCAGATACGTGCCCATGAGAGGAATCAGGTACGCGTTCAGCACCGTGGTGGACATTCGCTCGTACTCGCGCATCTCGGGCTGCACCTCGTGCGAAACCGACACGGCAGAGCAGCCCGCCTGGGCGAGGAGGGCCTTTATGTGGCGCTCGTGATCAGCATTCAGGAATGAGAACAGAAAGCAAACAGCGTAGGCCTGCGCGCCCGTCGCCATCGCGTCGCGAATGGCGGACTTCGCCTGTTGCTCGTCGAGCTCGAGCCTGACGCTGCCATCGGCATACAGCCGCTCGCGGATTTCGAGCCGACGCTCGCGCGGCACCAGAGGATCCGGTGCGTCGATCTGGAGACTATAAAGATGCGGCCGGGTCTGGCGGCCGATCTCCAGCAGGTCGCGAAAGCCTTCTGTGACGAACAGGGCGACGGGCGCTCCCTGCCTCTGAATCAGGGTGTTGGTCGCAACCGTCGTGCCGTGCGCCAGACGCGACACCTCGCCCACGTCGAAGTGCCTCCAGCCGAGAATCTCTTCGAGGCCCGTCGCGATCGCCTGCGAAGGATTGGCCGGAGTGGATGAGGTCTTGTGGACCCACGTGCGCGCGCTCACGGTATCCAGGACGAAGAAGTCCGTGAACGTGCCGCCGACGTCGACACCGATTACGACGGACATAGCGAGGTGCCATCACCGGGCGCACCGCTCTCTCGCCGGGGCGACTCCGTGGGACGCGCGCAAGAGATGATCATGGCCACCCGGTCGAAGGTCTGCTGCGCACTGACTGCCCCTTTGATTCGGCTGCCTGCAGCCGGACCACGGACAAAGTGTATATTATAAAAATTATCTTACAATTCGCCGTGTATGCCGTCAACGGGGGCGGCTTGCGGCCCGGGCGTCTGGCTACTTGCCGCGACGACCCGCGATCATCAGCCAGGGTCAGAAGAACTCGCGCGCTGCCTCGGCCGTCCACGTTTTGTTCCAGTACGGCTTGCCATCTCGCAGGATCCTGACTTCAGCCTCGTGTATCAGGCATGAGCTGTCGCTGGACGTTTTGCAGACCGCCGCAACGAGGTAGTCGGTTTCCTCGTACCGGCACGCGAAGCTGGCTTCGGAGATGATCTGCGCCACCGCCGGATCGCGCAGCGAGACCTCGAACCGTGCCTTGTTGCCGAACAAGGTGTTCTCGAACTCATATAACAGCGTCTGGTTGATCACATCTCTCCCTACTACGAAGCGCACCGGCGGCAGGGTTGGAGGCGTGTCATGGGTCAGGGCGCGCAGTGTTGCCCGTGGCAGCTCACCGACCGTCGGCAGATCCATATGCGAGGGGCGCTTCGGGTCGCGGTACACCTTGCTCGTGAAATGCCGGGGAGGCGGCCACATGCTGAGAAAATCGGCGCCAGAGAGCATCAGGCGAATTCGATGGCCGCTTTGAACTTCGTAGGCACAGGCCAGGAGCTGCACGTCGATCTCGTAGATCTTTCCGGGCTCGAGGGCGGAGGGCGCTCTCGAGGGGTACTCGCGGGCTGTGAGGTTGAGAAAGCCACGGCTGATGAGCACCGAGGTTCCATCGGGCGCCACATCGCAAAGTCTCACCAGAATCTGCGAGACGGGCTGGTCTGACGACACGAAGAGCCCGACTCGCGGACGTCCCACCACGTAGATGGTGCGCGGAAGCGCATCGGTACTGTAGACGACGGAGTGCGACTCGTCGGCGCGCTGATCGAGCGGCATCAGACAGTTGTATCGGAACGGTCCGCCACCCTGCTTACCCACGGACACGCCGGCGTCTGGGACGTAGGAGAAGTCGTCGGATGCCTCGCGGCAGGCATCGGATGCGGGCGGATGTTGGATGAGCCGCGAGTGGTCGGCCAGGTACAAGCGCAGATCGTGCGTTCGAGTGCTGGGCCACTCCGTGTCGGCTCGGAAGGAACCGGAGTCGACCGGTATGAGCGTCTGTGGTGTGGAGTACTCGCGAACGAACAGAGTGAGAGGCGGCTCCTCCATGATTCCTGTGTCGATCCCCTTGAGCCAATAGTCCCACCACCTCAAGGCTTCGTGCTCCCAATCGATGCGCGGTCCAGGCAGCGCGATCTGGGGCCATTGGTGCGACCAGGGCCCGATCAATGCCCGGCGAGGGACCTTCCCTTTCAGCTGCGCGAATATCCCGAGCATCGGTGTGTTGTACCAATCAGCCCAGCCATCGACGAGGAACACGGCGCACTTAACGGTTCCGAGCCGGCCTCTCACCGCGCGCTCACGCCAGAACGGGCCGTCCTTCATGTTCTCGACGAACGAGATCCCCCAGGGCACGTTGCCTTCGAGCCGTTCCGCCCATGCAGCCTCCCAGCGATCTCCCAACTCCGCCGGGTCAGGAGGGGCGAAGTTGCGAGCCGTCATGAAGGTCGAGTACATCTCATACATGTAGTTCCGGGGCGATCCGCCCGGGTTGGTCCATTCCGCGTACGGATCGTCGGTCCCGCAGCGTGCAATGATCGCCTTCAGGTGTGGAGGTGCAGCCTGCGCCATCTGCAGTGATACGACGGCGCCATACGAGATGCCCCACATGCCGACATTGCCATCGCACCACGGTTGTCGTGCGCACCACTCCACCATGAAGTAACCATCGGAACGCTCTTCGGCGCTGTAGACGCTCGTGCACACCCCCGTCGACTCACCCGTGCCCCTGACATCGAAGATCACGATCACATAGCCTTGTTCCGCAAAGGTGCTGAAGGTGTCGCCCAGGCCGCTTCCTTTGCGATACGGTGTGTACGACAGAAGGCAGGGAAAGCGGCCGTCGACCGCCGGACGATGGATGAGCACGGAGAGCTCGACGCCATCCTCGACCGGCACGCGAGCATGTTCGGTTTGCAGGGGAAGACGCCCTTTGCTGCCCATGGCGCACCTTGGCTGAGGGTCTGAATTTGCGGAGATGGCGGAGCCGCCGGGCTGACTCACAGCGACTTGCCGCGAATTGCATATTGTAAGTAT
>VBLP01000656.1:0-2250 GCA_005887925.1 Deltaproteobacteria bacterium
GAGCAGCGTCGCGCGATCCGCGTCCAGCACCGCGACGACATCGCCGCCCGCGGTCACGTCGTCGAGGTTGGCGGCCGTCCATTCCCAGCGCGCCACGCCGTCGCGGCTGGTCGCGCGCACCGTCGCCGGCCGGCCGCGCGCGCCGCACACCACCACGTCGCGCGCCACCGCGAGCGCGATCGGGGCGCCGGGCCCGCAGCCGTCGATCCGCTGCCAGCGCCAGCGGCCCGCCGCCAGGTCCGCGCGCGCCACCGCCGCGCCCTCGCCGTCGCGATCGACCGCCGCGGCATACACCGCCGCGCCATCCGCCGGATCGATCGCCTGTGCCACCACGCCGCGCATGCCGGTATCGGGCAGTGCGGCCGCGGCGGCGACCTCGAGCGGCCGCACCGGCGGCAGATCGCGCAGCTCGGCGTCGAGCGCGACCCCGCGATGCAGCGCGGGCAGCCGCAGCGCGCGGCGCCACCTCGGCGGCAGCGCGAGCCGGTGCGCCGTCTCGCCCGGCGAGCCGATCCAGCTGGTCGCGATCAGCGCCGCGTCCCCGAGCACGGCGCCGAGCGCCGCCAGCGGCAGGTACGCTCGCACCCCGGCGCGATCGAGCAGCACCGCCGTCGACGGCGTCGCGCGCACCAGCCGGTGCTCGCCGCGCGACGCGATCAGCTCGCCGACCGCCGGCCCACCGAGCTGTACCGCCGGCCCCGCCAGGTCGCGCGGGTAGCTCGCGATCCCCACCGCGGTCGCCACCTCGATCCGCTCGCTGCCGTCGCGCGCCGGCCACGCGCCGCGCACCCCGTCGACCCGCCCGGTGACCTTCCCGGTCGCGCGCGCGATCGCGACCAGCGCCGGCCCCGCCGCCCCCGACTCGCTGACCAGCACCGTCGCCGCATCGCAGGCGTCGATCGCCAGGATCGCCCCGAGCGGCGCCGCCCACCGGACCACCGGTCCCTCCGGCGCATCCGCGATCCGCACCAGCCGGCCATCCTCGCCCACCGCGTACAGCTCGCGCCCCGCATCGCCGCAGCTCGCGATCACCGCGCTCGCCGGCAGCCCCGGCACCCGGATGCGCGCCCGCTCGTCGCCGCGCGCCGCATCGATCACCACCGCCACCTCGCCGTCGCCCGCCACGACCCGGCCCGCGGTGAACGCCACGAAGCGCGACCGCGTGTGCCACCGCGGCGCGCCGTCGAGCCCGATCGCGCGCGTGCCCGCCTCGTCGGCGCACACGATCGCCTCGCCGGTGACCCCGGCGATCGGCGCCGCGCACAGCGCACGGTCGCGCCACTCGATGCGGCCGCGGTCGACATCGACCAGATCGATCGCCGGGCGGCCGTCCTCCCAGCCGAACATCGCCGCACGCGCCGGCCCGTCTCCCGGCACCGCGAACGCCGTCGCCAGGTGCAGCGGCGCCAGCGCCCCCGCCGCGCTCGTGATCCCCAGGTCCACCACCGGCTGCGGCGCCTGGCTCCGGCCCAGCCGGCCGCCGATCGCGCCCAGCGGAAATCCGCTCGGCCCCGGCGGGTTGACCCACACCACCGGCGCATCGCGCGTCGGCTCGCTCGGCTCGCACGCGGCGAGCGCCACTAGCGCGACCCAGCGATGCACCGCCGGCACCCTACCATGCGTGCCGTGACCGCGAGCCGGACCGTGCGTTATGGTACCCGCCAGACCCCAGACCGGCGCAGGAGCCCTCCATGACCCAGACCGTCTACGAGCTCGACCCCGTGCACAGCCACATCGGCTTCAGCATCCGCCACCTGATGGTCTCGCAGCAGCGAGGCGTGTTCCGCGGCGTCACCGGCACCCTCACACTCGATCGCGCAAACCTCGCGAACAGCCACGTCGAGGTCGAGATCGAGGTCGCGACGATCAACACCCAGGTCACCGACCGCGACAACCACCTGCTCAGCGCCGACTTCTTCGACGCCGCCAACCACCCCAGGATCAGCTTCGCGTCGCGCAAGGTCGAGGTCCAGGACTCGGGCGATCTCCGCGTCACGGGCGATCTCACCATCCGCGGCACGACACGCTCGATCGTGCTGTCCGCCGAGCCGATCTCCGACGAGTCCAAGGACATGTACGGCAACACCCGCGTCGGCACCTCGGCGACCGGCAAGATCAGCCGCAAGGACTTCGGCCTGGTATGGAACGCGATCCTCGAGACCGGCGGCGTCGCGCTCGCCGACGACGTCAAGCTCATGCTCGACGCCCAGTTCATTCGCAAGCCCTGACCGTCACCGCGCGACGCGCTCC
>VBLP01000656.1:2263-9606 GCA_005887925.1 Deltaproteobacteria bacterium
CTCTTCCTTGAAGGCGCGATGAAGCGGCGAACCGGCGGGAAGTTGCTGCAGCGGGCTCTCGTGCGTGCCACGCGACAGCATGTACTGCAGGACCAGCGCGGTCCTGTCCGTCACGATCAGCTGGAAATGAGGCAGGCCTTCGCGAAGCGTCCTGAACTCGAAGCGCTTCGACTCCTCGGCATAGCCCGCGAAGTACCTGGCCATGCGCGCGGTTTGCAGACGAATCGCATCGATATCCTGGGCAGGAAGCCGACTGTTGATCATGGTGGGAAGCCCTGGATGCTCGGCGTCCATGATGAGCACCTTGATGTGGATGGGTTCCGGTCGTCGAACCAGCTCCTGCAGGACCCTGTGGCCGTCATCACCACCCCACACCATGAGCGAGATCCCCATCAGGTAACAGTATTCTCCGGCGCGTTGAACCACCTCGTGATACCTTGGTGCTTCGCCGAATTCCTCGGATCGCGCGTTGATCAGGTAGGAATGAATCCCGTCGGAGTGCGAGATGCTGCGCCCGCGCAACAGCTTCGGGGCCCGGTAGCCTGCCGCCAGTACCTTCTGGACCTGCTCCTTCAGCGCAGGGATCCACCGGTCGGTCTTCATGCTTCGCGGCTTGAGATCGTACTCGAGTAACCGATAGTCCTTGACGTCGAAGGGAATCGCCTCCCCGAACCGCTTGAGCAGCACGACCGGGCGTTCGGCTGCCTGCGCGAGTGCGAGCTCGTACAGCACGTTCGGGTTATTGCCACTCAGATCGGCAATGCAGAGATCGTAGTCCAGGATCGCTGCAATCATCTGTTCCGTGATCAGTCCGGGCTCGGCGAACTTGTCCGCGCGGACGGCCTCGATATCGAGCTGGCGCAGCGCGGGTTCGATGATGAAGTCGAAGACCGCGTCGGCTTCCTCGCGCACGTCGCTTGCGGGCTGACCGATCGGACTGATCACGAAGCAACGTTTGGCGTTCGGCATGCGCTCCCCCGGCGGCAGCCGACCACTGTCGCCGGCGGCGCTGGAATCCGGTGCGCGGGTGCCTGCGCTACACGCGCTCGATGATCGTCGCGATGCCCATGCCGCCGCCGATGCAGAGCGTGATCAGCGCGGTGGTCTGGTTGGTCCGCTCGAGCTCGTCGAGCGCGGTGCCGAGCAGGATCGCGCCGGTGGCGCCGAGCGGATGGCCGAGGGCGATCGCGCCGCCGTTGACGTCGATCCGGTCGTGATCGATGCCGAGCGCGCGGGCGGTCTGGGTGGGCGCCGTGACCGCGAACGCCTTGGCCGAGGCCGGCGCGGGCGCGGTCAGCGCGCGTGAAGCCCTCGCGGGTGGCGATCAGGTCGGCAAGGACATGCAAGCCGGGTTTCGCCCCCCCCCCGGGCGAGCTCCGATACCAGCTGAGGGTGGAACCCCGAGCCGATGCTCGCCAACGGATACCGGTGATGTTAGCGCGCGCACGTGCCGGCGATGTCGGGCAGCCCCGTCCCTGCCGACCGTGTCGGCGGTTGCCATCGCAGTGGTACGATCGCGAGCGGCCGGCGCTTGGCGGCGACGCGCTCGCCGCCATCAAGCACGCGCTCGATTCGGCCGGCATCCTCAACTCGGCGTGCTCGTCGGCTAACGGTCGCCGCGAGCTTGCACTGGGCTCGTGGTGACCGTACCGTTTTCTGGAACCTACGCGACCATGTGACGTCGATGGCTCTAACCCCGCCGATCTTCACCCCTGCTGATCAGCTCCGCTTGCTACAGCTTCAGGCGCGGCGAGCCATCTCGGAGCGCCTCGTTCGCGAGCAGCTCGTGCCGCTTGCAGGCGAGAGCGAGACATCCGAGGATGAACAGTCAGCATCTCTTGTCCCTGATGTTTGGCGACTTGTTCCATCGGACGTGTCGCTACACGCCTGGCAAGCAGAGTGCCTTACACTATGGCTCCGACATGGAAGGGGCACGGCGAAGGTCGCCACAGGTGGCGGCAAAACGATCCTCGCGATGGCCGCTGTTCAGGAGTTGCACAACCAGCGTGAGCCGGATCTTCGCGTCGCCATCATCGTTCCGACAATTCCGTTGATGCTGCAATGGGTCGACGAGCTTCGCAAAGGCAACCTTCCGGATTCGGCTGTAGGAATGATGGGAGGAGGGGAAGATCGTCGTATTCTCGTTTGCGTGCTTAGCTCGGCGCGCGAGCGTTTGCCAAGGCTTGTGGAACAGGCTGGGTGGAGCGATCACCTCCTCCTCGTCGTTGACGAGTGTCATCGTGCAAACGCTGAACAAGCTCGGCGGATATTTGAATCCAAGCCGGCCTTCACCTTGGGACTCTCTGCCACGCCCGAAGACGCGGATGACGATCTTTCTGTACCCAGTAACGAAGCCTATGCTTCAAGTGCCGTGGGTCAAGGACTTGGGCCCATTATCTACGAATTTACGTTGCGCCAGTGCCTCGATGCCGGGCTTTTGACACCCTTCGAACTCTGGCACATTGGCCTTCCGCTCATGGATGCGGAGAGGCGTGAGCATGCTTCGCTAAGCCGCGAAATCTCGGAATTGCGTAGTGATCTAGAGCGCAGGCATCGAATCGGACGATCGAAGGTCAGCTTCCTTCCGTGGTGCCAGGCACTAGCACAACGAAACGATGCCACTGCGGCAAAGTTCACCCAGCTGACTGGCCAACGGAAGCGCCTGCTCTATCGAGCGTTCTCTCGCCTCGCTGCAACGCGCGCGCTCCTCCAGAGCGAACTCGTCGACCCAGAAAGTCGTGCGATTACGTTTCACGAGTCGGTCGACGAGGTCGAGAAGATCTTCCTCGATGTTCTCGAGGAGGGCATCCCCGCCGTACTGGAGCATAGCAAGCTGCCCACATTGCTCCGCAGAGAGAGCATCGAAGCGTTTCGCGCGGGAACAGCGCGGGCTGTGATCAGCGCAAAGTCGCTCGTTGAGGGGTTCAACGTCCCATCTGCCGATGTCGGGATCATCGTCGCTTCGACATCGTCTGTCCGGCAACGGATTCAGAGCCTCGGGCGGATGTTGCGGCACAAGGAAGGAGGGCGCCCAGCCCGTATATTTATCCTCTACATCAGCAAGTCAGAAGACGAGTCCATCTACGAGAAGACCGACTGGGATGCCATCGTTGGTGCGACGGTCAACCGATACTTCCTCTGGACGCCTCCCGCGCAAGGTGAGTGGCTGCAAGGGCTCCGCGAGACGGGTACCGCTCCGCGCCGTTACCTTCCGCCGTCGAGTCAGGTAGAGGTCTCGGCCCTCGAACCTGGCGGTCCTTATCCGGGACGTCCCGACGGCGTCGATCTCAAGCTCGATCAGGATGATAACTTGCGTGTGGTCGCAACGAACCAACTTGTGCCAGCGTCCCGCGATATGGTGAAGCAGGTGCTGCGGAACAGCCATCGACGAGCGCATTGCACGTGGGCTGGCCACCTTATCGTTCGTTTCGACGACTCAGGACCAAGGGCGACTTGGCACTATGTTGGCCCCATTCGAGTCCCGGAGCAGCAAGAGCAACCTGTGCATGTCGATCTCCGGATCCGTTCACGCTCGGGACGGCCTGTCATCGCGCGTGCCCACCCCGGTGGAGGAGAGGATTTCGCGATAGGGCCGGAGGACACAGTGAGAGATCTTCATGACTGGACAACCCGAATCGCTCGCGAACGCGGAGCAAGGGCCATCAGCACGATCTACTGGGACCAAGGTGAAAGGTATTGGGTCGAAGTTGAAGGGAATCGTGTCTATTTCGACGGCGCAGCCGCGCCTTTGAAGTTCTGAAATGGCCACAAACTTCACAGCCGCGATGAGCCCTTTCCCACGATGGGTCGGCCCCTACGGCGTCGCACGCGGTAAGAGATCAGGGTTTCGCTTCCATCAGGGCAGACTTGGCGTCTGGGTCATGAGCGCTTCCGGCTTGCGCGAGTTCTGGACAGCGGAATCGTCGCCTGGTGCCAAGGCCATCGAACAACTCGTACGCATGCATTGGGGGGCTGGGCGGGTCCTGTTTCTTCCAGATGGTTACGTCACGAAACCGGACCCGCAAAACGAATGCACACGTTATTTGGTCGGACGCATCGATGGGCCAATGACGTTGGAGAGGCCCGATGGCTCGAGATTCGATCTTTCACCAGTTCGGCACTTGCTTCCGGGGGGCCCATGGCTAGGGCCAAGGACGACAGGGATCGAATCTACGATCGACTCGACCGGTCGTCTCGAGTGTGAATGGGAGCTCACTCTGCCCAGTGGCAGGCTCAAACAGACCTGTCCGATATGGGGACCGGATCCGATACTGGCCGCCGGGTTGCGTGCTGCAAGACCCGACCAAGGTAGCGCGAGGGTGCGCGTACAACTCGGTGGCGCCGTGATTACCATGCAGGAGGACGATGACAAGGATGGCCTGGGTTGGCACCCGCGTTTCGTTGGGTGCATCGACTCGGCGAAATGGGGGTTCGAGCCTTCTTGGGTAGCCGCATAGCCCTCGAGATTCACGGAGGAGAGATGCTTACTCTATATCGTGGCGTGTGGCCACAGAACGTCAGCCGGCTAGCGAAATATAGCGTCCGTTTTCATGATGGTGCATGGACAGTCGCCGTTTTGTATGAAGTGAGCAGCGGGCTCCGTTATCTTGCGCTCGATGAGGCCCGCGACGACCTCGCCGAGATGGTCAACGTTGTCAAACAATCATTTCGGGGCACGCCAGGAGGTACATTCTACGTAAATGAGTACCGCCACGTCGTCGTTCCTGTAGATAGCGATGATGGGGTTATATACTATTTCGGCGGTTATCTTACTGGCGATCTTGCGTTCCGCTATGAAGATGCGGTCCTCTCTACGCGCCCGGTTAATTCAGACGGTCGACCGCTCAGCCCCGGAGATCGGTGGATCGGACCGCGACCAGGAATTCCGTATGTACTAGCTGCTGGCGGTAATGACATCTATTATGAGACGCCCGCCCTCACGGACTCTCATCTACCCGCCGTTCGCCCTAGGACGACTCAGAAGATCCAGCTCTCGAAGGTACTTCGAAATCCAGTAGTTGTGCGGCAAGCAGTTGCGCCGATTGCTCGGGTCCGTGGGCACGGAGGTGGTCGCTTTTACGTGAACGAGCATGGTGCAATCTTTACTCCCATTGACAAGGACAATGGCCTTGAGTATATCTATTGTGGGATGATCAATCGGGTCGCCTGGTTCCCGGAGCCGCGAACTTCGTGACTGCAATACAGGTTGCTTCGCAACATGGATGTTGGATGTTCTGCTCATCGGCTTCGATTGCGACCGACTACGGCGGCGAGGTCGTCACCGGTCCCACCGAGAGCGACTGCCAGCGCCAGCGCCCCGCCGCCAGGTCCGCGCGCCATCGCGGCGCCATCGCCCTCGCGATCGACCGCTGCCGCATACACCGCCGCGCCGTTCGCCGGATCGATCGCCTGCGCCACCACGCCGCGCATGCCGGTATCGGGCAGCGCCGCCGCC
This sequence comes from Deltaproteobacteria bacterium, assembly GCA_005887925.1. Taxonomy (GTDB): domain Bacteria; phylum Myxococcota_A; class Polyangia; order Haliangiales; family Haliangiaceae; genus JABFXX01. Next base: position 7,719 of record VBLP01000656.1, read on the forward strand.
GCGCCGACCTCGAGCGGCCGCACCGGCAGATCGCGCAGCTCGGCGTCGAGCGCGACCTCGCGATGCAGCGCCGGCAGCCGCAGCGCGCGGCGCCACCTCGGCGGCAGCGCGAGCCGGTGCGTGATCTTCCCCCGGCGAGCCGATCCAGCTGTCACCTTCGCCTCGCGCAAGGTCGAGATCCAGGACGGGGGCGATCTCAGCGTCACCGGCGATTTCACCATGCGCGGCACAACCGCTCGGTCGTGCTGTCCGCCGGGCCCATTTTCGACGAGTCCAAGGACATATGCGGCAACAGCCGCGTCAGCACCTCTGCGACCGGCAAGATCAACCGCAAGGACTTCGGCGTGGTGTGGAATGTGACCTCGAGACCGGCGGTGCCGCGCGTCGCGCTCGCCGACGACGTCAAGCTCATGCTCGACACCCAGTTCATTCGCAAGCCTTGACCGGCACCCACTGCGCGCTCGATGCGGCCGCGCTATCTGGCCAGAACACCCCCGCCGTTCGAAGTTTTGGCCAAATAGCACATATATCTGGCCAGAACCTTGCCGTTCGGCCGGGTTTTGGCCAAATAGCGGAATGGACCTGGTGGGACGAGCGCGCGAACGGACAAGCCTCGCGCAAGCGATGGCCTCGACGGAGGCCGAGCTGATCGCCATCTACGGACGGCCGCGCGTGGGCAAGACCTATCTGATCCGCGAGCTGCTCGGCGATGCCATCTGCTTCGAGCTGACGGCGACCTACGGCGCGCCGGTCCGCGACCAGCTCGCAAACTTCGCTGCCGCGCTCGCGGTTACCCGTGGCTCGGCGCTGGATCCCCCTTCCAGCTGGCGGGTTGCGTTCGAGCAGCTGACGGCCGCCCTGAAGACCCGGTCCACGAAGACCCGGTCCACGACGACCAAGCGCGTGGTGTTCTTCGATGAGCTCCCCTGGCTGGCGTCGCGTCGCTCGGGCTTCCTTCCCGCATTCGAGCATTTCTGGAACTCGTGGGCAGTGAAGCAACGAGATCTCGTGGTGATCGTATGCGGATCGGCCGCGGCATGGATGATCCAGCAGCTCCTGAGTGCGCGAGGTGGGCTGCACAATCGCGTCACGCGCCGGATCCGGCTGGAGCCATTCACGCTGTCCGAGTCCGAGCAGTACTTCGCGTCGCGATCGATGAACCTCGGCCGCTACCAGATCCTCGAACTCTATGCCGCGCTCGGGGGAGTCCCCTACTATCTCAAGCAGATCGAGCGCGGCGACTCCGCCGCGGTCGCGATCGACCGGACCTGCTTCGCCCGTGATGGCGCGCTCCGCGACGAGTTCGACAAGCTGTACGCGTCGCTGTTCGAGCATTCGGACCGGCACATCCGCGCGGTGAGGGCACTCGGCACCAGCCCGCGCGGGCTGACCCGCGGCGAGGTGATCGACGCGGCCGGGCTGAGCTCGGGCGGCGGCGCCAGCCGCGTCCTCGACGAGCTCGAGGAGTCCGGCTTCATCGTGCGGACGCCGCAGCTCGGGCGGCCGGTCAAGGACGCGATGGTCCGCCTGATCGACGAGTACTCGCTGTTCTACCTCAAGTGGATCGAGCACCATCGCGGAGGGGCGGACAACGTCTGGATCAACAAGCGCGGCACACCCGCCTGGCGCGCGTGGAGCGGCTACGCGTTCGAAGGCATCTGCCTCAAGCACGTCTCGGCGGTCAAGCGCGCGCTCGGCATCGAGGCGGTGGAGACTGCCGAGAGTACGTGGCTGCATCGCCCGCTCGACCGACACGACCGCGGTGCACAGGTCGATCTCGTCATCGATCGCCGGGACGCGTCGATCAACCTGTGCGAGATGAAGTTCTCGGAGGGTGAATTCACGATCGACAAGAAGTACGCGCGCGAGCTGCGCGACAAGCGAGACA
>VBLP01000656.1:9652-16308 GCA_005887925.1 Deltaproteobacteria bacterium
TCGACAAGTCGCTGACGCTCGATGCGCTGTTCGCGCGATGACGCGCTACACGCGCTCGATGATCGTCGCGATGCCCATGCCGCCGCCGATGCAGAGGGTGATCAGGGCGGTGGTCTGGTTGGTCCGCTCGAGCTCGTCGAGCGCGGTGCCGAGCAGGATCGCGCCGGTCGCGCCGAGCGGATGGCCGAGGGCGATCGCGCCGCCGTTGACGTTGATCCGGTCGTGATCGATGCCGAGCGCGCGGGCGGTCTGGAGCGGCACGACGGCGAACGCCTCGTTGATCTCCCAGAGGTCGATGTCCTTGACGGTCATGCCGGCCTTCTTGAGCGCCTTGGCCGAGGCCGGCGCGGGGGCGGTCAGCATGATCAGCGGCTCGGCGCCGGCGGTGGCCATCGCGCGGATCCGGCCGCGAGGCTTCTGGGCCGCGGCCTTGCCCCAGCCGGCCGAGCCGAGCAGGACGAGCGCGGCACCGTCGACGATGCCGGACGAGTTGCCCGCGGTGTGGACGTGCTCGATCCGCCTGGTGTCCGGGTAGCGCTTGAGCGCGAGCTCGTCGACGGTCTCGCCGCCGGGGCCCATCGCGGTGCCGCCGAGCTGCTGGAACGCGGGGGCGAGGGTCGCGAGCGACTCGAGCGTGGTGTCGGCGCGCGGGTGCTCGTCGCGGGCGAGCGCGACCGAGCCGTCGTCGTTCTTGACCGCGAACAGCGAGCTGTCGAACCGCTTGCCCTCGATCGCGCGGGCGGCCTTGTGCTGGCTCGACAGGGCGAAGCGGTCGACGTCGTCGCGGCTGAACCCCTCGCGGGTCGCGATCAGGTCGGCGGAGATGCCCTGCGGCACCATGAACAGCCGCTTGCGCAGCTTCTCGTTGAGGCCGTCGATCATCGCGCCGTCCGAGCCCATCGGCACGCGCGACATCGACTCGACGCCGCCGCCGATGCCGCCCTCGATGAAGCCGGCGCCGACCTTGCTGGCGATCGTGTTGACCGCCTCGAGGCCCGAACCGCAGAACCGGTTGAGGGTGACGCCGGTGACGTCCTCGGGCCAGTCGGCGGCGATCAGCGCGTTGCGCGCGATGCAGGCGCCCTGCTCCTTGACCTGGGTGACGCAGCCGATCGCGAGGTCCTCGACCAGGTTCCTGTCGAGCTTCCGGCGGTCGGCCATGTGGTTCAGGGTCTGCGCGAGCAGCTCCTGCGGGTGGTGCTGCGACAGTCCGCCCTTGCCGGCCTTGCCGCGGCCGCGCGGCGTGCGCAGCACATCGTAGATGAACACGTCAGGCATCGTTTCCTCCGGTGGATGACCGAGGATGGTCCAATTGCCGGAGATCCGCAACGCGGCCGTCGGTCACGCGTGGCCCAGCCCGGGCACGACTCCCGGCACGGCGCCGATCACAGCCCGGGCTCGGCGTGCTCGCGCGGCACGATCAGCCGCAGCGCCCGCGGCACGACGTCGATCCGGTAGCGCTCACCCGCCGGCAGCTCCTCGCCGTCACACTGCGCGGCCGGCAGCTTGCTGCCGTGGACCGCGAGGTCGAACCGCGCGCCGCTGACCGCCGGCGCGTGGCTGAACCCGAGCAGCTGGAGGTCGTCGATGCCGACCGGGCTGCGCCGCAGGCTGCCGATCAGCTTGGTGCCGAAGTCGCGCCGGCCGGTGACCGGCACGAGCTCGAACCGGCCGTCGTCGGATTCGCTGCGCCGGTCGAACACCCACTCGCCGCCGAAGATCCGGGTGTTCTTGACGATGATGTCGAGCACGTGCTCGAACTGGTGGACGGCGCCGTCGATCACCGCGTCGACGTCGAACTTGATGTCGACGACGTAGCTCTCGACGAAGCGCTGCAGCACGGCGCCGGCGTAGACCAGCTGATTGCGGTACAGCGCGCCGAGGCCGGGGATCCGGCCGACCCGCTCGCGGTCGCGGTTGCGGGTCTCCAGGCTCGCCGCGCCCAGACCGATCGAGAACGAATCGAAGAACAGGTCGCGGTGGATCACGCGGTCGCCGCGCTCGATCACCAGCTGCCCGACGTCGCAGCCGACGACCTCGCCGCCCGCGATCACGGCGACGTTGCGCGCGAGGGCACCCGCGCCGGCCGACAGGCCGAACGACTTGCCCTGATCGTTGGCGGTGCCGGTCGGCAGCATCCCCATCGCCACGTCGCGCGCGTGGTGCGATGCGAAGATCCCCTTGGCGACCTCGGCGAACGTTCCGTCGCCGCCCATGTAGATCACGACGCGCGCGCCGCCATCGATCACCTCGCGCACGCGATCGATGGTCCGTCCATCCGGCTCGGTCGCGACGAAGCGATGCGGGATGCCCGCCTCGTCGAGCCGCGCGCGTGCGATGCGGATCCAGTCGGCCGCCTTGCCGCTGTGTGCGGTGGGGTTTGCCACCAGCACCGCCGGCGCGCCGCGCAACCACCGCGCGATCCCGACCGGCCGGTTCGTCGGTGGAGTTTCAGGTAGATCGGTTCCAGCCACGGCGGAATGGTACCTCCGAGTCTGTGGAGTGGGCCTCAGGATGCACGAATTGCCACACGCAGGCAGCGCTTGTGCGTTTTGGCCGGCGATCGAGCTTGGGGTACGCTCGGTCATGGTCGGCCTTGTGGTTCCACCCAGCATCACCGACGAGCACGAGATGCTGCGCCAGACGTTGCGGCAATTCGTGCAGAGCCGCGTTGAACCGCAGGCGATGGAGCACGATCAATCGGCGACGTTCAACGCCGGATTGCTCGCGGAGGTCGGCGCGCTCGGCCTGATCGGCGTGACGATCCCCGAGGCCGATGGCGGCGCCAGCATGGACGCGACCGCCACGGTGATCGCCCACGAGGAGCTCGCATACAGCGATCCGGGATTCACGCTGGGCTATCTCGCCCACTCGCTCCTGTTCGTGAACAACTTCTACTGGGCGTCGAGCACGGCGCAGCGCAAGCGCTACCTGCCCGGCGTGCTGTCGGGCAAGCTGATCGGCGGCATGGGCATGACCGAGCCGGCGGTCGGCACGGACGTGCTCGGCATGCAGACCACCGCCCGCAAGGACGGCAGCGATTACGTCATCAACGGGCGTAAGACGTTCATCACCAACGGCCCCGAGGGCGGCGTGTTCCTGGTCTACGCCAAGCTCGCCGACCGGATCACCACGTTCGTCATCGAGCGCGCGTTCGCGGGGTTCTCGACCGGGCCGAAGATCCCCAAGCTCGGCATGCGCGCCTCGACGATGAGCGAGCTGATCTTCGAGGATTGTCGCGTGCCGGCCGATAACCTCCTCGGCCACGAGGGCCGTGGCCTGACCAACATGATGCGCAACCTCGAGATCGAGCGGCTCGGGCTGGCCGCGATGAGCCTGGGGATGGCGCGGCGCTGCCTCGACGCGATGATCGGCTACTCGACCGAGCGCTACAGCTTCGGCAAGCCGCTCGCCGAGCACGGCCAGGTCCAGCGCTACATCGGCGAGAGCTACGCCAAGGTCGAGGCGATGCGCGCGCTGATCTACAACGTCGCGGCCACCGTCGGTCCGACCTCGCGCAGCCGGCTCGGCACCGACGCGGCCAAGCTGTTCGCCGCGACCGCGGCCAAGGAGGTCGCCGACGCCGCGGTCCAGGTGCTCGGCGGCTACGGCTACTGCACCGAGTTTCGCGTCGAGCAGTTCCTGCGCGACAGCAAGCTGATCGAGATCGGCGGCGGCACGCTCGAGGCGCACCAGAAGAACATCACGCGCGATCTGACGCAGCGCTGAGCACCACCGGCACGGACCTCGGTCAGCGTCCCGGTTCCACCTCCTTCATCCCTCCACGCGTCGCATCGCGAGTCAGGCTCGCGCGCCGGAATCAGGCGAATCCGCCGCGATCACTTGCCGCCAGATCCGGTCGCCGGGGTCGAGCTCCCCGGCGCCGGGCTGGCCGGCGGCGTTGCGGGCGCGGATGGCGCGGGCGTGGCGGACCCCGGCGCTGCACCGGAGGCCGGCGAGCCCGAGGGCGGCGTGGCCGAGCCCGAGGCCGGCGCACCGCTCGCCGGTGCACCGGGCGCGGCCGCGCCGGCGTTGCTGCCGGCGAGCACCGGCGGATGGCCCGCCACCGGCGGCATGCGCTGCCCCATCATCGCCCGCCGGGTCATCATCGCCTCGCGGATCTCGTTGTCCAGCTTGGTCTGCTGCTCGCCCGGCAGCTTGGACTTGCAGGTCTGCAGGTCCTGGATCCGGGTCATCGTGGCGAGGCACGACACCACCTCGGAAGGCCACTGGTCGGCCTTGCAGCGGTCGGTCAGCGCCTCCTTGAGCGCCGCAGCCATCTGCTCGACCATCTGCGGGTTGGGCGCGCGCGCCTTGGTCGCCGTGGTGAAACCCTCGATGCCCTTGGCGATCGCGGAGTCACACTCGACGGTCTTCTTGCTGCCACAGGGCGTCGCCGCGACAAGCGCTACAAGCACGATCATCTTCATGGGAACCTCTCGAAAAAAAACAGCCCGCGCCGGGCGCGAGCTGATTCGTTTGCGGAACGAGCCGCGATTACTTCGCCGAGCCGTCCGAGCCGCCCGCCGGAGGCGCCGCGGCCGAGCCGTCCGAGCCACCCGCCGGAGCAGCGCCGCCCGCCGGAGGCGTGCCACCTGCCGGCGCGTTGTCCGAGCCGCCCGCCGGAGGCGCCGGAGGCGTGCCACCCGCGGCAGCGCCGCCGGCCGCGCCGGTCGCCAGCTTGGTGGTGCAGTCGGTCATCTTCTTGGTGAGCTCCTGGAACTTCGGGTCCTCGGCCATCTTCTTCGCCGCCTCGGGATCCGGGTTCTTGTTCGCCTCGGCGTTGGCCTTGGCGTATTCCTCGCCTTCCTTGCTGACGCACGCCATGTCCTTGCAGGCGCAGACGGCGTTCACGTACTTCTCGTACGACGCCATCATGTCGCCGCCCGCCTTCTTCTTGCAGCCGAAGGTGGCGAGGGAGGTAGCAGCCAAGAACGCGATCGCGAGCTTGTTCATCGGTGTCTCCAGTTGAGTGTCTCGTGTCCGTCGGTTGTAAAGCATCCGGCGAGTCGCGCAAAGCAAACTGACGTGATCTTCGACCCGTCATTCGTCGTCGATTAGCGACAATTCCTTCCGGAGGGCGACAATTGCCGGCGCATGCGCGCCGACGCGTCATCGCGACGAGACAATCGCGTGTCACTGCGGTCGCAGCGCGAGCAATTGTATCGACCACGCGACGATCTACGAGACGCTCGCGCGCGGGGCTCGATGCCCCAATGCTGCGCCTACGCCGCGGTCTCGCGCAGGAAGCGCTCGTACGCCGCGAAGTCGTAGGACCGGCCGAGGAAGTCGCGCACCAGCTCCGCAGCGTCGCGGCTGCCGCCGGGCACGAGCACCTTGTCGCGATATGCGTAGGTCACGTCGGTCGCCATCAGGCCGCGCGACTCGAACGGTGTCAGCAGGTCCTTCGCGATCACCAGCGACCACAGGTACGTGTAGTACATCGCCGAGTAGCCGACGAGGTGGCCGAACGAGGTGTGGAACCGCGTGCCCGGAACGTAGGCGAACGGCGTGTAGCGCTTCTGGAGGCGCTGGACCTCGGCGAGTTGGTCGAGCGCGCCGGGATCGGCGCGGTGGAAGCCGAGCGAGATCGCGGCGTAGAAGATCTGCTGCACCGTCGCGGTGCCGAGCCCGAACTTGTCGGCGCGCCGCATGTTGTCGACCAGGCTCCGCGGGATCACCGCGCCGGTCTTGTGGTGGCGCGCGAACCGCGACAGGGTCTCGTAGCTCCACGCCCACTCCTCGAACATCTGCGACGGCGCCTCGACGAAGTCCCACTCGGTGGCCACGCCGCTCTGGCTGATCCACTTCTGATGGCCGCCGAGCACGTGGTGCATGAGGTGGCCGAACTCGTGGAACATGGTCACGACGTCGTCGTGCTCCATCAGCCCCGCGCTGGCCGGTCGGCCGCCCGGCTCGCCGGGATCGGGCGCCGGGAAGTTGCACACCAGCACGCCCTCGGGCAGCTGCATGCCGCGCACGCCGTCCTTGAGCGGGAACTGCGCCGCGTGCTTGTACTTGCCGTCGCGCGGATGCATGTCGAGGTAGATCCGCCCGAGCTTGGTGGTGCCGCGCACCACATCGTAGGCCAGCACGCTCGCGTGCCAGCGCTCGGCGTCGCCGGCCGGCACGTACTGGAGATCGAAGATCTCGGCGGTGATCTCGAGCAGCCCCTCGAGCACCCGCTGGTACGGGAAGTACTGGCGGACCTCGCTGGCGTCGACCTGGTAGCGCTGCTTCTTGACCAGGTTCTCGAGCCAGGCCTTCTGCCAGTCGGCCACCGCGGCCGCGCCGGGCCCGATCGCCGCGAGCTGGCGCAGCAGCTCCTTGTAGTCGCGCTCGGCGCGCGGCCAGGCCAGCTTCCAGACCTTGTCGATGAACTCGGCGGCGCGCTCGCCGCTGCCGATCATCTTGTCGGCGGTGATGTAGTCGGCCCAGTTGGTGAATCCGAGCAGCGACGCCTTCTCGGCGCGCAGCCTGAGGATGTCGCGCAGCGTGGCCTCGTTGTGGTGGTCGCCGCGGCTGCGGAACGCGATGTAGAGCTCGCGGCGCAGCTCGTCGTCCTCGGCGTAGGTGATGAACGGGTTGTAGTCCGGATAGTCGGTGGTGATCCGGATCTTGCCGTCCGCGTCGGGCGGGTGCGCCGCGATGAAGTC
>VBLP01000001.1:0-9963 GCA_005887925.1 Deltaproteobacteria bacterium
GTGTCGCATTGCATCGCCGGCAACAAACACGTCGTGCGGCCCGGTCCCCCAGACAGTCCAGAGCGTTTCGGATGTTCCAGCACCGGAATTCACTGACTGCCAGCGAGTGCCGTCGTAGTGAACGACGATTCCACCATCTCCAACAGCGAAAACGTCCTGAGAGCTACTGCCCCAGACTGCGCGCAGAGCGCGAATGATTCCAGGGTTAGGCAGGACGCCAGAATCCATTGACGGCCATCGCGTGCCATCGTAGTGAAGTATTCTACTGGAATATCCAACTGCAAATACGTCATCGCGACCACTGCCCCATATGTCCGTGAACCCATGTGTAGATCCGGTGTTCATCGGGATCCACGCGGTTCCGTTATAATGTAACACCATGTCGCTCGACCGCAACGTGATCGTGCAAAATACATCATCAGGACCACTGCCCCACATCCGGATGCCTGAGATCTCACTGGAGATTATCTGATAGAGTCGGGAGGCTGTGAGTGTCCAGTTGACTCCATCATAGTGCCAGATCGCACCAGCTATCGATCTCACGGTGTCACTGCGATATATGGTCGGCAGATGGATGGATTTCCATGCGATTCCATCATAGTGAAACATCCCGTTGCCTACAACATAGATGTCATCGGGGCCACTTCCCCATATGCCGTACAAGGGCTCCTTGGCTCCGATATCCAGCGCCCGCCAGCCCCAGAGATCCGCAGGCGCGTTTCGGGCGTTCGATACGGTCGGGGCGATCATGGCGGCGCGCGTCGCCGGCGGGCTTGTGCGGCTGCCACCGCGTAGCGCATAACCGAGGCTCAGGGCGGCCAAGGCGCCGACGCCGAGCGCGGCCGCTCGCCACCAGCGGCGGCGCGGACCGATCCGGATCGACGCACCGCCACCGTGATCGCGTGACTCGAGCACCGCTGGGCGCTCGCTCGATCCGCTGCGCGCGCCGCCGGGATCGGGCATCGCGCCGGCGTCCGGTGGTGGCGGGTCTGGCGCAGCGGCGTCTGGCGGTAGGTCTGGCGCGGCGGCGTCCGGCAGTGGCTGGGGCGGCGCGACGCTGTGCTCGGTGGACCGGGTGTCATCGCCGGCCGGGGGCGGTCCACCGCGCGGCGAGCCGACGCGATACGGCGCATCGGACGCCTGGCTGGCCAGCTCGCTCAACGCATCGCCGATCTCGTGGAAGTCGCGCGGCCGCAGCAGCGGCTCCTTGGCCAGGAGCTGGTGGACGAGGCTCGCGAGGCCGTCCGGGATCGACGGGACGAGCTCGGCGATCGGGCGCGGGTCGTCGTTCACCAGTCGCTGGACGGTCAGGAACGGCGTATCGGCGCGGAACGGTGACTCGCCGGCGAGCGCTTCGTACAGGAGGATTCCGAACGAGAACAGGTCGGAGCGGTGATCGACCGGATTGCCCAGCGCCTGCTCGGGCGACATGGCGCGAAACGTGCCGACCACGGCGCCTCTCGCGGTGACGGTGTCGTCGCTGTCGAGCTTGGCGATGCCGAAGTCGGTGAGCTTGGCGCGGCCCGCCCGCGCGATCAGCACATTCTCGGCTTTGAGGTCGCGATGAATGATGCCGAGGTCATGGGCGGCGGCCATGCCGAGCGCGATCTGGTGGGCGATGCCGAGCACCTCGGACACGGTCATCGGCCCCGCGTCGCGGCGCGCCCGGAGGGTCTGGCCCTCGACGTACTCCATGATCAGATAGTCGTGGTCGCCCTCGTGGAGCACGTCGTGGATCCGCACGATCGCCGGGTGGTCGAGCCGGGCGGCGATCCGCGCCTCGCGGCGGAACCGCTCACGGCGCTCCGGAGTCGCGGCGTCGTCATGCAGGCGCTTGATCGCGACCCGGCGATCGAGGCGGTCGTCGTGCGCCAGCACGACCTCGCCCATGCCGCCCGCGCCCAGTCTCCGGATGACGCGATACGGTCCGATTCGCTCGGAATCCGCCATCGAGGAGCCGGATTATGCCAGGCCGAGCTCCTGGATTCGACGCCGCAGTGCGGGCTTGGACACCCGGAGGCGCTCGACCATGGCGTCGAGGTCGCCGCCGAGATCGCGATGGCAGTCACGGATCTCGTCGACGCCGAGGTGGCCAGCCGTGCGGACCCCCTCGTTGGTCTCCATCAGCTTGTACAGCGACGTGCGCGAGATGCCGAGCGCCGCGGCGGTGGACTTGATGTCCCAGCGGTGCGTGCACAGCGTCGACCAGCTCGTCCTCGGTGATGTCCGCCGGCCGGCGGTGCGTGTGCCGTTCGACCGCGCGAGGGTGCGGGCGACCGCTGGGGACATGCGCTTCGACGGCCGGTGCGGGGGCGGACGCGCCATCGGCGAGCTGGTGAAGCAGCGCGGGCGACAGGCTGGCCTCGATCTCGCCGCGGCTGCCGATCACGAGCTGGCGGACGACGTTGCGGAGCTGGCGGACGTTGCCCGGCCAGCTGTGCTGCATGATCCGGCGGGCAAGCGCCAGCGGCAGCCACGGCGCCGGCTCGGTGCGATCGAGCAGCTCGGTGTCGCCGCTCTCGGCGAGGTCGAGGCCGAGGAAGTGCAGCAGCAGGCGCGCGATGTCGTCGCGTCGCTCGCGCAGCGGCGGGAGGTGGATCTCGTAGCCGGCCAGCCGGTGCAGGAGCGGCGCGCCGAACGCCCCGGACGCGATCAGCGCCTCGAGGCGGGCGTCGGTGGCGGCGATGATGCGGACGTCGACGCGCTCGGAGCGCTGGACGCCGAGCGGGTAGATCTCGGAGGTCTCCAGCGCGCGCAGCAGCATGACCTGGACCTCGGCCGGCGCTGCGCCGATCTCGTCGAGGAACAGGGTGCCGCCGCCGGCGCGCCGGAAGTAGCCGTCCTGACCGTGGGCGCCGGTGTATGCGCCGCGCGCCGCGCCGAACAGCTCGGCCGCGGCGAGCGCCGTCGGCAGCGCCGCCATGTTGACGCAGACCAGCGGGCCGCGCGCCCGCCGGCCCGACTCGTGGATCGCGGTGGCGACGAGCTCCTTGCCAGTGCCGGTCTCGCCGCGGATCAGCACCGGGACGTCGAGGTCGGCGACCCGCCGGATGTCATCGCGCACGCGCCCGATGTGATCGCTGTGGCCGACCAGGCCGAGGTCGCCGGTGTCGCGCTCGGCGTGGGGCGTGAACAGATGCAGCAGGAGCGCCACGCGATCGGACAGCTCGAGGATCGCGCCGCGCTGGAGCTGGTCGGCTGTGATCCGGCGCGGTTGGTCGACGGGCTCGCCGTCGATCGCGATCCGCGTCCGGCAGTCGCCCGGGTCGAGCACGACGCTGCGGTCGGGGCACGGTCGCAGCACGAATGGCTCGCGGCTGATCCGGACGTGGTCGAGCGGAGCGCTGCGCGGCTGGCGCGGCGGCGAGAACCGGGGCGCAACGCGAGAGATCTGCGCCTCGCGCCCGGCCACGAGCTCGCCGAGGATGACGCGATCGCCGATCCGCCGCAGCACGGGATGGTAGACGACGGTGAGCGCCGGGACGATCGTCGGATGCTGGGGCAGCGAGGGCGCCGTCGCCTCGCCGTGCAGCTGGGTGATCTCGGTCGACTGCTGGTGCGGGTCGGCCACCATCCTCCGGCCCGGGACGGTACCACCGGGGAAGCTGCAAGTGCCGGTACATTCTGTTCCTGCGGGCATCGCGGCTCCTGGTCCGATCACGGTGCGACAGCGGGCAAGAGCGACAGGATCAGCCGCAAGGTGTCGGCGCGCTGCTGCCGGGCCTGGGCGACTGCGGCCTCGTGGATGCGCCACAGCTCGACGTCGACCGCACCGCGGTCGTCGACCGGCACGCTCAGCACGGTGCCACCGTCGATCTTGCAGCACGTGTAGGCGGCCGGGCGCGGATGTCCGGAAGCAGCGCCGGCCGCGGCGGCCTGCGCGGTAGAGACATCGCCGGCGTAGGTGGTGACCTCCAGCGACAGGGCCTCGCCGACCGCGCGGCGCAGCGCCTCGAGCGTCGAGCCGGCGAGCTCGGCGAGCGAGGCAGGCGGCGCGTCGGAGCGGCGTGGCGTGCCGTCCTCCGCACCCAGATCTGCGGTCTCGACGGCGGCCTTGGGGCCAGCGCGGTCCTCGGCCTCGGCCGACCGGCCGCCGATCCGGACGGCCGGATCGCCGATCACGGCGTAGTCACGCGCGTCGTTGGCGAAGATCCACAGCTGGGCGAGCTCGCGGTCGTCCACGGCGACGTCGTACTTGGTGGCGTCCTCGATCCGCGTGGCCAGGTCGGATGCCAGCTCGGCGTAGCGGAGGTCGAAGTGGTCCATGGCATGGCCGACGCAGCGCCCGTCGATCAGGCGCTGGAGCGCGGACTCGAACACCGCGAGCTGGGTGGTGACGGCGCCATGCTGGCGGGGGTCGGCCTGGAGGAACGAGCTGGCCCACGCGCGGTCGACGTGGCCGATACAGGCGAGCGCGCCGCGCGCGCGGCCGAGCATGCGCTGGGGGAGGCGGGCGACGAACGCGTGCGGCGCGATGTCGACCAGGGCCGGCACGTCGCCCTTGCGGCTGAAGTCGTCGTGCCGGGGCGTGCCGGCGCCGAAGCACGCGAAGTGAAACGCGACGAGGCCGCCGAGGTTGGCGTCGGCGGCGATGTCATCGCCGGCGAAGTAATGATCGGTGGTGAGCGACCCCGAGCGCGGGCCGGCCCAGTCCTGGCACACCAGGGCGCCCTGATCCGAGCGCTGGCGCGGATCGCCGGCGGGGAACCCGATGCCGTGGCTGGCCGTGACGAGCAGCGAGGGTGCGTCGCTGCCGAGCAGGGCGGCCAGGCGGGCCTTGGTGGCGTGCTCGCCGAGGAACCGGCTCACCTGCCAGCGCTCGGCCTGGCCGCGCTCCAGGTAGTCGGCCAGCGGGGCGACCAGGTGGCGGGCGCTTGCGCGGGTGGCGCGGTCGCCAGCGTTTCTCGACACCCCACAGCGCCACCGTGCGAAGGCTCGGGCCGGGCCGAGTCTCGGCGTCGACCACGTTGCCGGCGTAGTGCGCGTACTCCTCGACGGTGTCGAAGTGGATCCGGCCCACGGCGTACTGGACGTCGAGCTGGTACTGCATGCGATAGGCAATCTCCTCCGGCGACGCGACGAGCAGCACGTAGTACGGGAACTTCCCGGGATCGACGGGACCGGTGCCGGCGCCCATCCGGGTGAGGAACTGCTGCTTGGTCTCGCCCGGTCGATAGGCATCGGCGCCGACGCACTCGCGGTAGCGGCGGTCGTCGCGACGGCTGGCCTGGGCCCGCCGCAGCGCCAGCAGCGGGCCGAGCGCTTCGCGGATCGCGGCCTGGTGGCTCCCGGCCTCGCTGCCCTTGCGCACGAATGGAAACACGACGGCCCAGCCGGCCTGCGACAGATCGTCGGGGTCCTCGCCTTCCTTGAGCGGGAAGTCGATGTCGACCGCGAGCCGGAGATCGACCTCGTCGCGCTCGGTCGCCGAGGGCGCGTGGCCGCGCGCGATCCGTGCGAGCTGGGTGACGTCGATCGACGGCAGCAGGTAGGTACCGGTGCGGCCGTCGATCCCGTTGAACACGAGCGTGTCATCGATCATGCGGTCTCCTGTGGAGGCAAAAACGAGGCCACGGCACGCGACGTGGCGCGGGGCGTGAATGCAGGCGAGCTGTGCACGACGCTCGACCCCAGATCGATCTGTTGCTGGTCAACGCCGACGACCGCGCGCCGATGCTGTCCGGGGTGGACCGGACGGCGGCCGGCGAGGCGCCCGCGCCGGAGCCGCGCCCGAAGCGCGACGAACTGTGGGCGGATGGGGACGCGCCCGACGATCTGGAGCGCCAGCGCTGGGGCGTCATCGCGCCCAGCGGCGACGACGGCGACCGGCTGCTCGACGCGATCGCGCCGCTCGTGGAGCACCGGCGCCGCCAGAGCCCGGTGACCGTCTACCGGGTTCCGGCGCGGATGACGCGGGGCGAGGCCGCGCGGTGGAAGAAGCGCGTGTTTCGCAGCGGCGCTGACCTCGACTGCGACCTGCCGCGCTATCAGCTGATCGTCGGCGATCTCGACCAGGTACCGCTGGCGGTGCAGCAGGTCCAGGCCAGCGACGGGTTCGTGGGCCGGATCGCCTTCGACGACCTCGACGGATACCGCGCGTATGCCGCGAAGCTGGTGCGATGGGAGGACCGGCCCGCCTCGGTGACGGAGGCGGACGCGATCCTGCATGCGGTCCGCGACGGCACGCGGGCGACGCAGCTCGGAGTCCAGGCGCTGATCGCGCCGGGCCAGGACATCCTGCGCAGGCGGCGGGTCGCGGGCGATGTGCGCTACCGCGAGCTGCGCGTGACCGGCAGTGAGTGGCCGGCGCCCGACGAGCTATGGGCGGCGGCGACGAGCGACCGGCCCGGCGTACTGCTGTCGGTCAGCCACGGCGTGGGCGTGCCGCGGTCGGGCGACGCGACACGAAGCGGTGCGGCGCGCCAGCGCCGGGAACAGGGCGCGCTCAGCTTCGGCCGGGGTGGCATGCTGACCGGAGCCGACCTCGCCGGTGGTGGGTTCCTGCCGGGCGGTGTGTGGCTCGCGGTGGCGTGCTTCGCGGCGAGCACGGCCGAGACCAGCGACTATCGCCACTGGCTGGACACGCTCCGCCGCGCAGGACATGTCGGGAGCGAGATTGGACATGTCCTGGACACGCTGGCGCACGAGCGTCCGTTCGTGGCCGCGGTGCCCAAGGCGGCGCTGGCCGACCCGGACGGTCCGCTCGCGTTCGTCGGCCACGTCGACCTGGCGTGGGCCTACAGCTTCTTCGATCTGGACGACCGGCCCCGGCGGCGCCCCGGCCGGAGCATCGGCGTGATCCAGGCGCTGCTGAACGGACACCGTGCCGGCGTGGCGGTGCACAAGCTCATGCAGTGGTTCGCCGAGGTCAACACCGAGCTCACCGCGCTGGAC
Organism: Deltaproteobacteria bacterium; assembly: GCA_005887925.1. GTDB lineage: Bacteria > Myxococcota_A > Polyangia > Haliangiales > Haliangiaceae > JABFXX01. The sequence goes on from VBLP01000001.1 coordinate 6,895, forward strand.
GACGCCCGTGCGCGCACCGGCGGGCGACCGCTCGACGATCCCGAGCGCGTCCGTCGCGGTCATCTATGGATGCTGCGGCAGGACCTCGCGGGCTATGTGCTGCTCGGCGATCCGGCGATCCGGTTGCCGATCCGGTACGGCGACCGCGATGGCACGAGCCCGCCGCGCGCCGGGTGCGAGGCTGGCGCGGCCGGCGGGCATGCCGCGGCGGTGATGCGCGCGGAGCAAGCCGTGCTCGCGGTCCTCCGGGGTGATCCGGTGGCGGACGTCGCACGACGTCACGGCCTGGACCAGGCCGAGCTCGAGCGCCTCGTGGCGAGCTACCGCGCGGCGGGTCGCGCTGCGCTCGCCGCCGCACTCTCGGCGCGCGCACCGGATCAGGGTCTGTGACTTGCACAAGCCCGGGGTGTGTCTGAACCCCTGTCGCTCGTGCTCGAGTTCGCTCGTACCGATACGCCGGAGGACCCCTACGGGTTCCGTTTCAAGCCCCAGGAGTACACGCTGCGGACCGCGCACGGCGGCAGGAAGCGCGTGCACCTGGCGTGGTCGAGCGAGTTCCTCGACGACCTGGATGCGCTCCACGCGTCGTCGTCCTGCGACCCGGCCATCATCCAGCGCGTCGGGCACGCACTGTGCATCTTCCTGGAGCCGTCCGGGTGGACGTGGCACGCGCAGGCGATCGCCGCGGCCGCGCGCCGGTCGTCGTCGGTGCTGCTGACGGTTCGCTCGGCGGCGGCCGAGCTCTACGCGCTGCCGTGGGAGCTCCTGCCGCTGGAGGCGACCGGCCAGTGCGTGGGCGAGCTGCCGGGCGTGCTCATCCGCTACGAGTGGCCCGAGACCCACACCGTGCCGCTCCAGCGCGCGCGCGACCCCAGCCGGCGGCGGCTGCTCGTCGCGTGGTCGGCGGCCGCGGGAGAGGTGCCCGCAGTCGAGCACATCGACGCGATCGACACGGCATGCCGGGCCGCCGGCTGGGACTTCAAGCCGAACCGGGACGTGATCCAGCACGCCTCGGTCGGCAAGCTCGCCGATGCGCTCGATCAGGCCAACCGCGACGGCGCGCCGGTGGTGGCGCTGCACCTCCTGTGTCACGCCGGCCGCGCGGGCCGGACCTGGGGTCTGATGCTGAACGGCGACGACGCCGACGAGGAGGGCGTGGCAGTCGACTCGTGGCGCCTCCGCCAGCTACTGGCGCCTCACGCCGACACGCTGCGGCTGGTGGTGCTCGCCGCGTGTGGCAGCGCCGACGGCCGCGAGTTCGACAGCGTGGCCCAGGCGCTGCACCGGGCGGGGATCCAGACGGTGGTGGCGTCGCGGTTCCCGCTGTCGGTGCAGGGCGCGATCCGGACCGCGCAGACGCTGTACGACGCCGCCCTGGCTCAGCAGGCGACGCTGGAGGACGCGTTTCTGCTGTCGCGCAAGCAGCTGGCGCGGGACGCGGGCCGGCTGGACTGGGCCGGGCTCCAGCTCTATGCGCGCGCGGCCGATGGCCACCAGACGCGTCCATTCCGCGCGCCGGCTGTCGACGCGGCGGAGGTGGAAGGGACCCCGTCGGCCGGCGCCCGCGTCGACCTCGATCGGCTCGATCTGCCGGCGCTGCTCGATCTGCAGGACCAGGTGCGCAGCGCGCTGGCCTCGCGGTTCGAATCGCAGCAGGCCCTGCTGTGCGTGGAGCTCGCGGAAGTCGACTTCCGCGCCAGCCTGCCCGACTCGAGCGTGCACCGACGCTGCCACGGCCTCCTCGACGAGGTGTCGGCGCCGCACAGCGGCCGGATCTTCGCGGCCCAGGGCGACAGCCTGCGCGCGTGCTATCCGTCGAGCAAGGCGGCGCTGCGCGCGGCGCTGTCGTTCATCGACGCGGTGACCGATCACAACTACCGCAGCGCGCGCGAGGACCAGATCGTGGTGTCGATCGGGCACCACTGGGGCACGGTGCTCACCAACGGCAAGCTGGTCACCGGCCCAGCCGTGTCTGCGGTGGCGCGGATCGCCGAGGTCGCGGGCTCGAGCCAGCTCCTCTTGTCGCAGCACGCGCTTCATCGCATCCCGAAGGTGACGCAGGCGCTGTGCACGCCGGTCACCGAGTCGATCGGCGACGAGCTCGAGCTGTACTCGCTGCCATGGGGTGACGAGCGCGGGCTCGCCCGCCAGGTGCGGATCGAGGAGTCCGGCGAGCAGCTCGTGCTCCCCAGCCGGGACATCATCGCGTTCGGCCGGCTTGACGCGCTGGCCGACGGCACCCGGGCCAATGACATCGTGCTGACGCATCCCGACCGCGAGGCGCAGCTCGCGATCAGCCGCTGGCACTTCGAGCTCCGGCGCACCCGGCGCGGACACATGCTGCGCACAGTGTCGAGTCAGCGCACGGAGGTCGATGGCAAGACGATCGAGGCCGGCGAGGAAGCGCAGGTGCGGCCGGGGACTACGGTGCGTCTGGCGCAGGTGACGACACTGCGGTTCCTCGGGAGTGAGCAGGCGTACTCTCCCCGGGACGCAGTCACAATTCAGCACGGAATGGAGGGCAGGGCGCGCAGGGCTGCCACAGACGATCCCGACGAGATCTCGACCGCACCGCCGCCCCCGGCCCGAGCGTGAGCCCAGACCTACCGGCAGCGGTGGCCAATTCGAACGGCCGTACGGTGCTGGGCGCACGGCCCTGGAGCAGTGGCGCACCCCGCCCATGTGCACTACCGTTCATCGTGACTACGTTTCGCGAAAACGCGGTTGTATGCCTCCGTGGAGCTGTCATGTTCTTATTGCTCGGTGGAGATTGCATTGGACATGCAGCGAACTGGTGGTAGGTAACCTCACACGGTTGTCGGGTGTTCCGCTGCCATGGAAACAGGAGCATTGGGGGAGGTTTATGGAAAAGCATCATCGTCCGAGGTCGTTGACCCAGAAAGAGCTCGCAGAGATCGCCGCGGTTGGTGGGGAAGGGCTCGCCGGGCGAGGCCGACTCCAGGGTGCGATCCACGTGGAAGGCCACACCGTGGAGCTCATCACCACCGGCAAGGGCACTCGCAGCCAGGTGAGCTTCTCGCTCGACGTGCCGCACGCAAGGGGCCTGCA